>NZ_BCUS01000081.1 GCF_001591345.1 Variovorax boronicumulans NBRC 103145
ACCGGCACCGCCCGCGCCGCCAGCCCCTCCCGCACCGCCGCCGTCGCCTCCAGCGCCGCCCGCCGTGCAGTTGCCGTCGAGCAATGCCGACTACCTGCAGAACCCGAAGGCGGTCTATCCCGCCATGAGCAAGCGCCTCGGCGAGCAGGGCAAGGTGATCGTGCGCGTGCTCGTGGGCGCCGACGGCCTGCCCAAGAGCGCCGAGGTCAAGAAATCCAGCGGCTTCGACCGCCTCGACGAGGCCGCCGTCGAATACATCATGAAATGCCGGTTCGTGCCCGGCAAGGTCAACGGCGTGGTGCAGGCCATGTCTTACGACGCCCCCGTCAACTACGTCCTGAACTAATTTTTCTCTGGAGCAACTTCGTATGGATTCCCAATTTGGCTTGATGAACGTCTGGAATCAGGGCGACTTCGTCACCAAGGCTGTCGCGGTTCTGTTGATCGGCATGTCCCTCGCATCGTGGATCGTGATCATCGTGAAGGCGCTCGACGTCATCAAATACAAGCGCCTGGCCAAGCACTCGCAGGACTTCTGGCACAGCGAAGATTTCGCCACCGCCCTGAACAAGCTGGGCACCGACGACAGCAACCCCTTCCGCGCCCTGGCGCTCGAGGGCCGCGAAGCCGCCGCCCACCACCGCAACACCAAGGCACACCTGCATGACGCGCTCGACGTGAGCGACTGGATCACGCGCGCCCTGCGCAACGGCATCGACGCCTTCACGGCACGCCTGCAGACCGGCCTGGCCATCCTCGCTTCGGTGGGTTCGACGGCGCCGTTCATCGGCCTGTTCGGCACCGTCTGGGGCATCTACCACGCGCTGATGAGCATCGGCTCGGCCGGCCAGGCGACCATCGACAAGGTGGCCGGCCCAATCGGCGAAGCGCTGATCATGACGGCCCTGGGCCTGGCGGTCGCCATCCCCGCAGTGCTGGGCTACAACGCCCTGGTGCGTGGCAACAAGTTCGTGCTGACCAAGCTCAACAGCTTCGCCCACGACCTGCACGCCTACTTCGTGACCGGCGCCCGGGTGCAAAGCGGCAGCGGTGAAGCCGTCGTGGTTCCGCTCAAGAAGGGCTGAGCAGCATCATGGCTTTCGGAACGCAAGACGAACCCGATGAGGTGATGAACGAGATCAACATGACGCCGCTGGTCGACGTCATGCTGGTGCTCCTGATCATCTTCATCATCACCGTGCCGGTCATGAAGCACGCGGTCAACATCGACCTGCCCCGCGCCAGCAGCGAGCCCGAGCAGCCCAAGCCGCAGAACATCCTGTTCAGCGTCACGGCCGACGGCGCCTACTACTGGAACGAACAGAAGATCGACGACAGCGAGCTGCCGAACCGCCTGGCCGCCGAAGCCGCCAAGGAACCGCAGCCCGAGCTGCACATCCGCGGCGACAAGGCCGTGCGCTACGAGCGCGTGGCCAAGGCCATGGCCGAGGCCCGCGAAGCCGGCGTGCGCAAGATCGGCTTCATCACCGAGCCCGACACGAAGTGATCTGAACGGGTGAATGACGGGTCGAAAAAAAGTTGATCGCGACGATTGACTTTATATTGAGAATCATTATCATTCACTCATCGCTTCCATAAAGGGAACTCCAGATGCCAGCCACCCCGAATGCCTTTTCTGTCCTGAACCACCCTTCGCTCGACCAATCGGGTGGCGGTCATGCATCGATCCAGGCAGCGCGTCCGGCGCCGATGGTCGAAAGCACGGAGCTTCTGAAGGGAAGCAAGACCGTGGGCATCATGCACAACGGCTCGCTCTACCGGCTTCAGGCCACCAAACTCGGCAAGCTGATCCTGACCAAGTAGGTCGTTCAGCCCGCCCCTCGCGCAAGTTTCATCGTGGGGCGACTCGAGGAGATTCATCTCCGAAGGGTCGTTTTTTGCTAGCCAACGGTTCGCCGACTAGCCAAGCTTTTTTTCACGCTGAAGCCCCGAAAAAAGAAAATGCCGACCATCAGGTCGGCGTTTTGCTTTGGGCGAATGAAACGGCTTACAGGCCGAGCGCGGCGATGCCGGCCTTGGCGATCTGCGCGTCTTCGTTCGACTTCACGCCGCTCACGCCCACGGCGCCGATGACGTGGCCGTCCTTCACGATCGGCACGCCGCCTTCGAGCAGGCCTTCCACCAGGGGCGCCGTCAGGAATGCGGTGCGGCCGCCGTTGATGATGTCTTCATAGACCTTGCTCTCGCGACGGCCCATGGCGGCGGTGTGTGCCTTGGCCGGGGCGATGTGCGAGGACAGCGCGGCGGCGCCGTCCAGGCGCTGCAGCCAGAGCAGGTTGCCGGCGTCGTCGGAGATGGCGATGGTCACGGCCCAGTTGTTCTTCAGGGCCTCGGCTTCCGCTGCAGCGGCGATGGCCTTGACGTCGGCGAGTTCGAGGAATGATTTGGTCTTCATGGATAAGCTCAGGTTGCGTCGAAACCCGACAGCATAACGGCGGGGCGCCGCCGCGTCCCACCGGGGCTTAAGAACAACGGGCATACGGTCTTTGCAAGGCCCTCTCTTGCAGCCCCCTAGAATGCGCCCAACTGCGTGTCATTGCATGCAGCAACCTCAGGAGCTTCGGCCATGAACGACCGTGTGACCACCCTCGACACTTCCACCGGCTACGGCCAGACACTGCCGCAGGCCGAACGCCAGCGCGTGCTGCGCAATACCTACTGGCTGCTGGCGCTGAGCCTGCTGCCCACCGTGCTGGGCGCCTGGATCGGCGTGAGCACCGGCATCACCCGCTCGCTCACCGGCGGACTCGGCCTGATCGTCTTCCTCGGCGGCGCCTTCGGCTTCATGTTCGCGATCGAGAAGACCAAGAACTCCGCCGCCGGCGTGCCGGTGCTGCTGGGCTTCACCTTCTTCATGGGCCTGATGCTGTCGCGCCTGCTCGCGATGGTGCTGGGCTTCAAGAACGGCCCCGAACTGATCATGACGGCCTTCGGCGGCACCGCCGGCGTGTTCTTCGTGATGGCCTCGCTGGCCACGGTCATCAAGCGCGACCTGTCGGGCATGGGCAAGTTCCTGTTCGTCGGCGCGCTGGTGCTGATGCTCGGCGCCGTCATCAACGTCTTCGTGGGCTCGAGCACCGGCATGCTGGTGATCTCGGTGGCGGCCATCGGCATCTTCTCGGCCTACATGCTCTATGACCTGAAGCAGATCATGGACGGCGGCGAGACCAACTACATCAGCGCCACGCTGGCCCTGTACCTGGACATGTTCAACGTGTTCCAGAGCCTGCTGGCCCTGCTGGGCATCTTCGGCGGCGAGCGCGACTGAGCGGCTTGCTCCGACCCCAAGAAAAAAGGCCCCGCGGGGCCTTTTTTCATTCCAGCTCGAAGACCGCGATCGACTCGACGTGCGCCGTGTGCGGGAACATGTTCACCACGCCCGCGAAGGTGCAGCGGTAGCCCGCCTGGTGCACCAGCAGGCCGGCGTCGCGCGCCAGCGTCGACGGGTTGCAGCTCACGTACACAATGCGCTTGGGCGGCGTCCAGCCACCGGTGCGCAGTTCAGGCTGCTGGTGCAGGTCGGCCATGGCCTTGGCCAGCGCGAAGGCGCCTTCGCGCGGCGGGTCGACCAGCCATTTGTCGGCACTGCCGTCGGCCACCAGCATCTCGGGCGTCATGTCGAACAGGTTGCGCGCCACGAACCGGGTGGCCGACAGCGCACGCCGCTCGGGCGTTGCAGGCTGATTTCTCTGGAAGTTGTCGGTCGCGCGTGCCACCAGCGTGTCGCTGCCCTCGATGCCGAGCACCTCGCGTGCCTGGCTCGCCAGCGGCAGCGTGAAGTTGCCCAGGCCGCAGAACCAGTCGATCACGCGCTCCTCGGGCTGCACATCGAGCAGGCGCAGCGCCTTGCCGACCAGCGCACGGTTGATGTGCGGGTTGACCTGAGTGAAGTCGGTGGGCTTGAACGGCATCGTCACGCCAAACGCGGGCAGGCGATAAGCCAGCGGCGTACCGCCCTCTTCCAGCAGCTTCACGGTGTCCGGGCCCTTGGCCTGCAGCCACCATTGAACACCCTCGTTCTCGGCCGCGAACGCCTTGAGCCGCCCGATGTCGGCGCCCGACAGCGGCTCCAGGTGCCGCAGCACCAGGGCGATGGTGCCCAGCGCGGTCGAATCCGGCGCGTCGCCGCAGGCCAACTCGATCTGCGGGCAGGTCTCGCGCGCGTCCATGGAGCCGATCAGCGCACGCAGCGGCATCAGCATGGCGCTGACCTGCTTGGGCAGCACGGGACAGACCTGCATGTCGGCCAGGTAACGGCTCTTGCGCTCGTGGAAGCCGATCAGCACCGTGCCCTTCTTGACCACATGGCGCACCGACAGGCGCGCGCGGTAGCGGTAGTGCCAGGCCGGGCCTTCGAGCGGACGCAGCAGGTTCTCGGGCTTGACCTTGCCCAGGTGCCAGAGGTTGTCTTCCAGCGCACGCTGCTTCACCGCCACCTGAGCAGCGGCGTCCAGATGCTGCATCTTGCAGCCGCCGCACGCGCCTGTGTGCAGGCCGAAGTGCGGGCAGCCGGGGCGCACGCGCTGCGAGGACTCGCGGCGAATCTGCGTGACCGTGCCCTGCTCCCAGTTGTTCTTGCGGCGGTGGACGTTGAACTGCACCTCCTCGAAGGGCAACGCGCCTTCGATGAAGACGACCATGCCGTCGGACTTGTGGGAGACGCCTTGCGCGTCCAGGTCGAGCGACTCGACCTGGAGCCATTCATCGGCGGGGCTCGCGGGGACTTTCTTTTCTTCGATGGATTCCGTCATCCCCCGATTGTCTCAGCGTGGCCGGGGCGGTCCGGCCGCGACGGGTTACCTTCTTTTCTTCACACCGCTAGAACAGCGCGTCGCGGCCGACGCCGGAGCGCGCCAGCTGCTTGCGCATCTTGGCCAGGGCCTCGTTCTGGATCTGCCGCACGCGCTCGCGTGTCAGGCCCAGCCGCACGCTCAGCACCTCGAGCGTCTCGGGCTCCCGGTCGTGCAGGCCGTAGCGGCCTTCGAGCACCTCGCGCTCCCGCGCGTTGAGGGCCTGCACCCACTGGTCGAGCAGGCGCTCCACCTCGTGGGTATGCGTCACGCCGGCGGGGTTGCCCTGCTCGTCGTCGGAGGCCACGGTGTCGGCCAACGTGAAGCCTTCTTCGCCGCGCGCGTCGCCCGCATCGAGCGAGCGCGGCGCCTCGGCCAGCGCCAACAGGTCGGCCACCGCCTGCACCTCGCGACCGAGCAGCGCGGCCACGTCCTCGACGCGCACGCCGTCCGGCCGGCTCGCGAGGAACTCCGCATCGCCCTCGAGCGTGCGACGCGCCCGCAGGACCTGCTGCAGTTCGCGCACGACATGCACCGGCAGGCGGATCGCCCGCGACTGCGTGATGACGGCGCGCTCGACCGACTGGCGGATCCACCAGGTCGCATACGTGGAGAAGCGGAACCCGCGCTCGGGCTCGAATTTCGTGATGGCATGCATCAGCCCGAGGTTGCCTTCCTCAATGAGGTCGGACAGTGGCATGCCGCGCCCCAGGTAGTTCTTGGCGATGTTGACCACGAGCCGCAGGTTGTGCTCGATCATCGACTGCCGCGCCTCGAAATCGCCGGCGCGTGCGGCGCAGGCGGTGGTGTATTCCTCGGCGGGAGTGAAGAGTCCGGTGCGCCGGACTTGGCGCAGGTAGATGGTCAGGGCATCGGCGCCCTCGCCGCCCATGACCTCGGCGGCGGTGCCGTGGGGCGGGGCCGATGCTGCTGAGGGAGTCGACGGGTCCGCTGTGGGGTCGTCGGGAAGAGAGTCCGTGCTCAGCGGCTCGTCGCCGCTGTCCTGATGGCCATTGCGGCCACCGTTGCTTCGAGGTGAAGGGCTGCCCTGCCCCGCCAGCCCACGCACGGGCAGTGTGCGGAGAGGGCGGGAGGCAGCCATGGCATCACCGGTTGGGCAGGTAACGCGACGGGTCGACGGGCTTGCCCTGGCGGCGGATCTCGAAATGCAGCTTCACGCGATCGGCGTCGCTGTTGCCCATCTCGGCGATCTTCTGGCCCTTCTGAACCGACTGGTCTTCCTTCACGAGCAGCGTCTGGTTGTGCGCATACGCCGTGAGGTAGGTGTTGTTGTGCTTCAGGATGATCAGGTTGCCGTAGCCGCGCAGGCCGGCACCGGCGTAGACCACACGGCCATCGGCCGCGGCCAGCACGGGGTCGCCGGCCTTGCCGCTGATGTCGTAGCCCTTGTTCTTGGCTTCGTCGAAACCGGCGATCAGCGAACCGCTGGCAGGCCAGATCCAGCCCAGGTCGTCGTCGCCCGAGCTGCTCGGGCCCGAAGGCGAGGCCGTGACAGGCGGCTTGGTGGTGCCGCTCGCGCCGCTGGCCGGCACGGCCGGCGTGACGGACGCCTGCGGAGCCACAGGCTTGGTCGTCGCCTCGGTGGCCGCAGCAGGCGCAGAGGTGGACGGTGCGGTGGCGACCGCCGTGCTCCCGCCGGTCGGTGGAATCACGCGCAACACCTGGCCGACTTCGATCAGGTCGGGGTTGTCGAGGTTGTTCCAGCGCACGATGTCCTGCCAGCGCTGGCCCGTTTCGCTGCCGATGCGACGGATGGAGTCACCGGGGCGCACGGCGTAGTAGCCGGGCTTGCCGTAGTTCTCGATACCGGGGAGCGGTTTGCCGGACGCGTCGGTCGTGATGGGAGGACCGCCGGGCGTCGTTGCCCCGGGTGCGCGCGTCATGGTGCCCCGGTCTTCGACCGGTGCGGGACCGCGCGGTGCGGAGCAGCCCGCGATCACGAGCACAACAGCCAACGTGATGCCTGCGAACAAACTCCGATTGCCAAAACCCTGCATTTGTTATTCCTTCAAGCGATGCCCGATTTTAGGGGGACAAAGTGAACCGCCTCAAGAATGCGCCGCTCGAGCCCACGGGGGGTCTTGTCGATCACGACGAGGGCCTGTCCACCGGTGGCGGAATGGGTCGGCGCGACGATGCGCCCACCCACCGCGAGCTGCGCGATCCAGGCCTCGGGCACGGCCTCGCCGCCTGCCGCGGCGATGATGCCCGCGTACGGCGCGCCCTTCGCGTAACCGATCATGCCGTCGCCCAACATCAGGTGGACGGTGGCCAGGCGGAAGTGCCGCAGATTGGTGCGCGCGCGCTCGTGCAGTCCGCGCAGGCGCTCGATGCTGTAGACCTCGGTGGCCACCTCGTTCAGCACCGCGGCCTGGTAACCGCAGCCGGTGCCGATCTCGAGCACGCGGCCCAGCCGTTCCTGCGGCTTGCCGACCAGCGCCGGCGCGCCCAGCAGCAGCTCGATCATGCGGGCCACCACATTGGGCTTGGAAATGGTCTGCCCCAACCCGATCGGCAGGCTGGTGTCTTCATAGGCCTGGTTGACCAGCGCGCTGTCGACGAAGCGATGCCGCTCGACGGTGCCCATGGCGCGAAGCACGCGCGCATCGGTGATGCCCTGCGCCGCGAGCTTTTGCACCATGCGCGCCCGCACGGCGTCGGAAGCCATCGAGGGCGTGGACGGGACCATCGGCTTGACCGGCACAGCGGGCATGCGCCCGCGCGTGGCGGCCGAAGCGGTGGGGGTCAGTCGAACCGGGAAACTGGGCCGCGGAGGGGTCGCCATGTCGTCAATTGCCGAGACGGGCAACCGTCTCGCGCCATTGGCCCAGGTTGGCATGGTCGGTCAGGTCGATCTGCAAGGGCGTCAGCGCGATGTGGCCGGCCGCGGTCGCGTGGAAGTCGGTGCCCTCCCCGCTGTCCTTGGCGCTGCCTGCACCGGCGATCCAGTACATGGTTTCGCCGCGCGGGCTGTCCTGCGTGATCACCTTTTCGGCCGCGTGGCGGCGCCCGAGCCGGCACACCTTGACCGGTTTCAGTTCGTCGAACGGGCGGTTCGGCACGTTCACGTTGAGCAGGAAGGCGGGGCCACCGAGCATCTTTTCGCGCTCGATCTGCTGCACCAGCCGGCGCGCCACCTGAGCCGCCGCATCCACGTGCGCCCAGCCTTTTTCGATCTGCGAGAAGGCGATGGCCGGGATGCCGAACAGGTAGGCCTCCATCGCCGCGCCCACGGTGCCTGAATAGATGGTGTCGTCGCCCATGTTGGCGCCGTTGTTGATGCCCGAGACTACGAGGTCGGGCCGGTAGTCGAGCAGGCCCTTGAGCGCGATGTGCACGCAATCGGCCGGCGTGCCCGTCACGTAGCGGAAACCGTTGTGCGCCTTGTGCACATACAGCGGTGCGGCCAGCGTGAGGGCGTTCGACTTGGCGCTGTTGTTGTGCTCGGGTGCCACCACCTCGACGTCGGCGATGTCCTTGAGTGCGTCGTGCAACGCGACGATGCCCGGCGCCTGAAAGCCATCGTCATTGGAAATAAGTATCTTCATGGTGCTTCTGGGTGCAGCGGATTGTAGGTGCGGGGTGCGTCGCAGCAGGGACAACGCCGCGCCACAGCGCCGCCTATCATCGCCCCGAATTCATTGCCCACACGACTCATTCGAAGGAGACCCCGAGCATGCACGCATGGCTTTGCGAAAACCCCACCGGCGTCGACGCGCTGACCTGGAAAGAACTGCCCACCCCCACGCCGGGCCCGGGCCAGGTGCTGATCGAGATCAAGGCGGCCAGCCTGAATTTTCCCGACCTGCTGATCGTGCAGAACAAGTACCAGATGAAGCCGCCGCTGCCCTTCGTTCCCGGATCGGAATATGCGGGCGTGATCCAGGCGGTGGGCGAAGGCGTCACGCACCTCAAGGTTGGGCAGAGCGTGGCCTGCCTGTCGGGCACGGGCGGCTTCGGCACCCACACGCTGGCACCCGCCGCGCTGTGCATGCCGCTGCCCGAGGGCTTTGGCCATGTCGACGCGGCCGCTTTCATCATGATCTACGCCACCTCGTGGCACGCACTGATGGACCGCGCGCAACTCAAGGCGGGCGAAACCGTGCTGGTGCTCGGCGCGGCCGGCGGCGTGGGCACCGCAGCCATCCAGATCGCCAAGGCAGCGGGCGCCAAGGTGATCGCCGCGGCATCGACCGACGAAAAGTGCGAACTCTGCCGCTCGATCGGCGCCGACGCGACGATCAATTACACGACGCACGCACTGCCCAATGGTTTCCGCGATGCCATCAAAGCCGCGACCGACGGCAAAGGCCCGGATGTGATTTACGACCCCGTGGGTGGCGATTTCGCAGAACCCGCATTCCGCTCGATTGGCTGGCGCGGTCGCTATTTGGTGGTCGGTTTTGCATCGGGCCCGATCCCGTCGCTGCCATTGAATCTGACGCTGCTCAAAGGCGCGTCGCTCGTGGGCGTGTTCTGGGGCGATTTCGCCAAGCGCGAACCCAAGGCCAATGCGCAGATGATGGCCGAATTGGCCCAGTGGTACGGCCAGGGAAAAATCAAGCCGGTGATCGACAGCACGATGCCGATGGCCGAATTGAAGGCCGCCTATGCGCACATGGGATCGCGCGGCGTCAAGGGAAAACTCGTGATGGTGAACTGATCGGACGCGCGCGCATCGCCGTGCGCGCCATCCAATAAAAAAGCCCGCCGGAGCGGGCTTTTTTATTGGGCGAATGTCCAACTGATTCTGCAGGCAATCACTTGATCTCGTAATCGGAGAGCGACTTGCCGGCTGCCAGGGCTTCCGTGACCCAGCGCGGCTTGCGGCCACGGCCACCGGACCAGGTTTCGCCCGTCGGGCCGCGGTATTTGGCGGCGGCCTTGGCGGCTGCAGGACCTGCGCTGCGCTTGGTTGCGGCGGCACGGCCACCACCCAGCTTCAGATCGGAAGCGGTCAAACCGTATTCCGCAATCTTCCTGCGCACTTCTTCGATCACGCCGGCCCGTTCCTGGTTACGCAGGTCTTCGGCCTGCTTGCGCAATTGCGCAATCTGCTCGTCGTGCTTCTGGATCTGGGAATTGATATCGGCGAGTGACGAAGCCATTGTTGGACTCCTGTTGTGAATTGAAAACGGCTGAATTCTAATTCAAACCACTTTTGCCACAAGCGCCTTTTCAGCAGAAAAATGCAGGCGCATTGGCGGAATGCAACAACCCGCAACACACGCGCACCATTTTGGGTACTTTCAAAATCGGGGGCGGTGGGGGAAAGAATGCAGCGTGCAACCTGGCGTTTGAAGCGACGGCGAAGCCAGAAATGACAACGCCGGGCAAGCCCGGCGTTGGAATCCCTTGGGTGCTATTGAGAAATAGCGCTGGGACTGAATTTTTTGGGGTGGCTGATGGGACTCGAACCCACGACGACCAGAATCACAATCTGGGACTCTACCAACTGAGCTACAGCCACCGTAGAGCCTCTGATTGTAGCGTTAAAAATCGCGGCTTTCGCTTCCGCGATCATCAAAGACGCCGAAATGCCACACCGACATGCAACCCAGCGCCTTCAGAGACCGTCCGCGATGGCCTGCCACCACACATGCGCCCTGCCCCATGGGCATAACTTCGCAGTCACCCGTTCGATGTGGCAGGCCGACGCCGACGCGCGAATGGCTCCGCTATCATGAATGCGAGCGGCCCGACCGGGCCCGGCTTTCGCCACTTCACTTCATCAAAGGAACTTCTTCATGAGCATCGTCTGGACTATCCTGATCGGGTTCGTCGTGGGTCTCGTGGCGCGGGCCGTCAAGCCGGGCAACGATTCCGCCGGCTTCATCGTGACCACGCTGATCGGCATTGCAGGTTCGCTGGGCGTGACCTACCTCGGCCAGGCGATGGGCTGGTACACCGCCGGCCAGGGCGCCGGCTTCATCGCCTCCGTGCTGGGCGCGATCGTGCTGCTGATTCTCTACGGCCTCATCAAGCGCAAGAGCTGATGCCCCTGACGCCGTGCCGCGCAACGCGGCCGGCGGTTCTTCCGGCTGCCTGAGCCCCCCACTTCTTCAGCCAGCCTCGCGAGGCCTTCCCGCCGATGCCCCGCAAACCACGCGCCCGTCATCACGTCTATGTGGTCGAACTCGACGACCGCGTCTGGAACAACGGCCGCTTCCGGCGCGCCAACCCCGACTACCAACTCGGCAAGCCCCTTGTCTATGTCGGCATGACCGGCCTGGACCCCGACATCCGTTTCGACAAGCACAAGGCCGGCATCCAGGCCAATCGCTTCGTGCAGGAATTCGGCCTGCGACTGTTGCCCGCGCTCTACGAACGCTACAACCCGATGCCGTACGACGATGCGCGGCTGATGGAGGTCGACCTGGGCATCGCCCTGCGCCGCGCCGGCTATGGCGTCTGGCAGGCCTGACGCGGTTCAGGAGTAGGTGACCCAGTCCGCATACGCCGGGCCGTCGAGGTGCGGCAAGGTGTTGTAGGTCACGAGCATGTGCCGCTTCGGCGTGAAGGCGAACTCGGTCACCGAGCTGTTGCGGATGCGCAGGTTGAGTTCGATGGTCGTCTCGGCGCTCGTGCCCAGCACATGGCCGACCGCGGTGCTGATCGGCCCGCCGCTCGACACCACCAGCACCTTCGCGCCGTGGTGCCGCTCGCGCACATGGTCGAGCGCGGTGGTCACGCCGGCCAGGAAGTCAACGTAGCTCGGCATGCCGACCGGCGCCGTACGCCCCTGCATCCATGCCCCCAGCCCATCGCGCAGCAGGCGGAAGTGATGGCGGTACATCTCGGGTGAATCGGGCTTTTCGAGCTTGCCCTGGTGTACCGTGGCAATGACGGCTTCGCTGTCGTATTCGTTGAGTCCCGGCCAGGGCAGCACGTCGTCACGCGACAGCCCGAGCCCCTGCGAGATGCCCTCCCAGGTCTGCTTGTGGCGCTTCAGCGTGCCGGTGATGACGGCATCGAAACGCATGCCGCGCTCGCGCCAGTATTCACCCAGGCGCACGGACTGCCGGTGTCCGAGTTCGCTCAGGTTGTCATAGTCGGCAGCACCGAAACTGGCCTGCCCGTGGCGCACGAGGTAAAGGGTTCCCATGCGCCGGATTCTGGCAAGAAGCGCGAACCGCGCTTGTCCCTCGTGCGACCAAAAAAAAGCCCGGGTCGTCGAACCCGGGCTTGTTGCGAGCAGCAGTTGCCCGTCTGTGTCTCAGCGCGCCGCTGCAGCAGTCGGCAGCGTGTCCGCCGGCTTCGGCACGAGAATCTCCACCTTGAAGCGTTGCTTCAGCAGCTCGTAGTAGGCAGCGGCTTCGGCGGCAGTCACCGACTGGGCGATCTGCATGCTTTCCTGCTGTGCCTGTTCGGCCGTCGGCGGCGTGCGCGGCACGACCTTGGTCACGCGGACCACGGCATAGCCTTGCGTGCCGAGATCCACACCGAGCAGCGCGGGCAGCTTGGCGCCGTCGGCACGCAGTGCGGCGTCGATCACCGGTGCGGGCTGCGACTGCGCATCGATGCGCGACACCGTGACCGGCGCGCCGAAGCTGGCGCCGTCGGCCTTCACCGTCCACGCGGCGAGCTTGGCTTCACCCTCGGTCTTGGCCAGTGCTGCGGCGCGCTCGGTGATGAGCTGTGCGCGGATCTTGTCCTTCACCTCGGCCAACGGAATCGGATGCGCGGCCGTGTACTGCGTCACGCGGCCCGATGCGAGCTGGTTCGGACCGACTTCGATGGCTTCGGTGTTCTGCTTGCGGTCGAGCGAGTCGGAGGCATACAGCGCCTGCAGGAAGTTGCGGCTGGCGAGCGGGCCGGTGGCGCCCGGCGCGGGCGTGCGCGGCACGTTGGTGGCAGTCTGGATCGTGAGCTTCAGCTTCTCGGCGGCCGGCTTCAGGCTCTCGGGTTGCTGATAGACGGTGTCCGTGAAAATTTCCGCAGCCTTCGCGAATTCCTGCGTGGCCTGCTGGGCGCGCACTTCGTTCTCGATGGTCGCGCGCACCTTCTCGAAAGGCGGCACCACGGCCGGCTTGATGTCGGTCAGCTGGATGATGTGATAGCCGAACTCGGTTTCGACGAGGTCGCTGATGTCGCCCTTCTTGAGCGCGAACATCGCGTCTTCGAACGGCTTGACCATCGCGCCGCGCGTGACGAAGTCGAGGTCGCCGCCCTTCTCGGCCGAGCCGGGGTCCTGCGAGTTCTTGCGTGCCACGTCGGCGAAGGTGTTCGGCGCCTTCTTCACGTCGGCCAGCAACTGCTCGGCCTTGGCCTTCGCCTTGGCGCGGTCGCCGCTGGACATGCTGGCCGGCGCCGTGATCAGGATGTGGCTCGCGCGGCGCTCTTCCTTGGTGCCGAAGCGCGCGGTGTTCTGTTCGTAGTAGGTCTTGAGGTCGGCTTCGTTCGCGACGATGTTCTTCTTCGCGGCTTCGAGGTCGAGCACGAGGTACTCGATGCTGGCCTGCTCCGGCGCCTGGAACTGCGACGTGTGGTCCTTGTAGTAGGCCTCGATGTCGGCGTCGCTCACCGTGACCTTCGACGCGAAGCTTTCGGGCGCGAAGCGCGCGACCTGGATTTCACGGCGGTCGTAGAAGGCATTCACCGTGGCCGCGGTCAGCGCCGCCGGTGCGAAGCTCGTGCCCGTCACGCCCAGCAGCACCTGCTGCGAGGCCATGTCGGCGCGCACCGAGGCTTCGTACTGCTCGGGCGTGCGGCCGGTGGCGCGCAGGAAGGCTTCGCGGTCGAACTTGCCGTCGGCCGTGCGGAACGCAGCCAGGCCGGCGTCCTGCGCGAACATGCGCGTAAGGCGGTCTTCGGACACCGACATGTTGGTCTTGACCGCCGCAGCCGCCAGCACGCGATCGCGCACCATGCGCTCCAGCGTGGCGTAGCGCAGCGCGTCGGAGTCGAGCAGCGTCGGATCGACGTTGGGCGACTGCTGGCGGATGCGGTCGGTCTCGACGCGGTGCTGCTGGTCCCACTCGGGCTTGGTGATGTCATGGCCCTGGATGCGGGCCACCTTCTCGTCGCCGCCCATGCCCTGGTAGCGCTCGACACCAAAGAAGACGAACGAGGGAATGATCAGCAAGAACAAGAAAATCATCACGACTTTGTTGTACTTGCGGAAGGTATCAAACATGCTTGAACACTCTTTTTCGACGGGCGCCGGACGGCAATAAAAAAGGCGAACCGGTGTTCGCCTTTGCATCGGGTGGTGGTGGGTGCTGAGGGGCTCGAACCCCCGACCTACGCCTTGTAAGGGCGCCGCTCTACCAACTGAGCTAAGCACCCCACCTGGAATACTCTCCGAGTCTACAGCCTCAGTTCAGCGCGTCTTTGAGCGCCTTGCCGGGACGGAACTTCGGGATCTTGGCTGCCTTGATTTTAATCGCGTCGCCGGTGCGGGGATTCCGGCCGGTGCGGGCTGCGCGTTTGCCGACTGCGAAAGTGCCGAAACCGACGAGCGACACGGAACCGCCCTTCTTGAGCGTGGTACGAATGGCGCCAATGGTGGATTCGAGCGCACGGGTCGCTGCGGCTTTGGAAATATCGGCGTTCTTTGCGATGTGCTCAATCAGTTCGGTCTTGTTCACAAGGGCCCCTTGTCGAAAAAAAGTTGGTCGGCTTTCGTCAGCTGCGACCTGGCCGCGACGGGAGCGACTCAAGAACATGGCAGGCCTGACGCCTCGGCAGCGCACTGCCAGCGAGGATTACAACCACTGGTCTGCGGGGTGTCAATAAGACACAACGCACTGCAGCCCAGCGGAGCGCGCGATTTTAGGGGCGTTTCGCGACGTACTTTTCAAAGGGCCTCGGCAATTGCCTTTCCGAGGTCGGCCGTGCCCGCCCGACCGCCGATGTCCGGCGTGCGCGGTGCGCCGCTTTGGGGCGCGAGCACCTTCTCGATGGTCGCCAGGATCGCGTCGTGCGCGTCCTTGTGGCCGAGAAACTCCAGCATCATCGCGCCGCACCAGATCTGGCCGATCGGGTTGGCGATGCCCTGCCCGGCGATGTCCGGCGCCGAGCCGTGCACCGGCTCGAACAGCGAAGGCGTGGTGCGCTCGGGGTTGAGGTTGGCGCTGGGCGCGATGCCGATGGTGCCGGTGCAGGCCGGGCCGAGGTCGGACAGGATGTCGCCGAACAGGTTGCTCGCCACCACAACGTCGAAGAAGTCGGGCCGCTGCACGAAGTGCGCCGTGAGGATGTCGATGTGGAACTTGTCGAGCGTGATGCCCGGGTAGCCCTTGGCCATTTCCACCACGCGCTCGTCCCAGTACGGCATGGTGATCGAGATGCCGTTCGACTTGGTGGCGCTGGTCAGGTGCTTCTTCGGCCGCGATTGCGCGAGCTCGAAGGCGAACTTCAGCACGCGGTCGACGCCCACGCGCGACATCACGGTTTCCTGCACCACGATCTCGCGCGGCGTGCCCTGGTACATGCGCCCGCCGATGCTCGAGTATTCGCCCTCGGTGTTCTCGCGCACGATGTACATGTCGATCTCGCCGGGCGCGCGCGGCGTGCCGTCGCGGCGCACCACGGGCGCGACGATGCCGGGCATCAGGCGCGCGGGACGCAGGTTGATGTACTGGTCGAACTCGCGGCGGAACATGAGCAGCGAGCCCCACAGCGACACGTGGTCGGGAATCTTCTCGGGCCAGCCGACCGCGCCGAAGAAGATGGCGTCGTGGCCGCCGATCTGGTCCTTCCAGTTGTCGGGCAGCATCTGGCCGTGCTTCTCGTAATAGTCCCAGCTCGAGAAGTCGAAGTGGTCGAACTTCAGGTCGATGCCGAATTTGCGCGCCGCCGCATCGAGCACGCGCAGCCCCTCGGGCATGACTTCCTTGCCGATGCCGTCGCCGGCGATGACTGCGATTCTGTGGGTGCTCATGAAGTGGCTCCTGGGTGTTCAGGGGAAACGAAAAAATTCAGCGCCTCGGCCAGCAAGGCGTCGGGGGCTTCTTCGGGGATGTAGTGGCCGCAGGGCAGCGCGCGGCCCGACACGTCGTCGGCCCGTTCGCGCCACAGCGAGAGCACATCGAATGCGCGCCCCACCGCCCCGTGCTCACCCCACAGCACGCGCAGCGGCTGCGCGAGGCGGCGGCCGGCGGCGATGTCGGTGCGGTCGTGCACGAGGTCGATGGTGGCGGAGGCGCGGTAGTCCTCGCAGATGGATTCGGCGGTGCCCGCAATGGCGATGCAGCGCTCGTACTCGGCCAGCACTTCGGGCGCGAACGGCGCAAGCCCCGCGTGCCGCCCGCCCATCACGCTGCGCACGTAGCGCACCGGGTCGGACGCAATCAGCGCCTCGGGCAGCGGCGGCGGCTGGATCAGGAAGAACCAGTGCCAGTAGGCCTTGGCAAATGCTTCGGAGGTGTGTTCGTACATGGCCAGCGTCGGGGCGATGTCGAGCAGCAGCATGCGCTCGACCGCGCCGGGATGGTCGGTCGCGAGCCGGTGCGCCACACGCGCGCCGCGGTCGTGCGCGAGCACGGCGAAGCGTTCGAAGCCATGGTGGCGCATGGCGGCCAGCGCGTCGTGCGCCATCTCCCGCTTGCTGTAGACCGCGTGTTCGGCGTCGGCCGCCGGGCGGCCCGAGTCGCCGTAGCCGCGCAGGTCCACGGCGATCACCGTGAAGCGCTCGGCCAGCGCGGGTGCCACGCGGTGCCAGATCGCATGCGTCTGCGGATGGCCGTGCAACAGCAGCAAGGGAGCGCCCTGCCCGCCGATGCGACCGTGGATGCGCACGCCATCGCGGGCGATGTCGAAGCGAGGGAAGTCGAGGAAGGAAGCCGTCACGCCGCGATTGTGCGTTGCACCCCGGCGGCCATCAAGCAACAATCAGCCAATTCATACTTTCCAATCTGGCATGAATCCCCACGCGATGGAACGCGGCGATCTCGAACTGGTGCTGGCCATCCGCGACCAGGGCAGCCTGGCCGGCGCGGCCGCCACGCTCGACGTGGTGCCCTCGGTCATCACCAAGCGGCTCGGCGCGCTGGAGGCCCGGCTCGGGCAGCGGCTGTTCGACCGCACGACGCGGCGGCTCAGCGTCACGGCCGAGGGCGAGGCCGTGTGCCTGCATGCACGCACGCTGCTCGAAGGCTTCGCAGCGCTCGAGAGCGAACTCGGCGAACGGCAGAACGCGCTGATCGGCACGGTCCGCCTCGCGGCCACCTTCGGCTTTGGCCGGCACTGGCTCGGCCCGGCACTCGCGGACTTCCAGGCGCAGCACCCCGGCCTGCAGGTCGAGCTGCTGCTGACCGAGCAACTGCCCGACCTCGGCGCCGAAGGCTACGACGGTGCGGTCTGGCTGTGGGCGGTGCAGCAGCACCGCGCCGCCGACTGGACCACGCGCCGCATCGCGCGCAACCAGCGCGTGCTGGCCGCCTCGCCCGATTACCTGGCACGCCGCGGCACGCCGGCCACGGTGGAAGCGCTGGCCACCCACGACTGCCTGATCGCGCGCGAGAACGGCGACGCCGCGCAGTCGCGCCAGTTCGCGCTCTGGACGCTGCGCCACGCGCGCGACGGCAGCACGGCGCGCGTGCGGGTGCAGGGTCCGCTCACGAGCAATTCAGGAGAGATGGTGCGCGACTGGTGCCTCGCGGGCCACGGCGTCATGCTGCGCAGCCTCTGGGACATCGCACCGCAGCTGGCGAGCGGCGAACTGGTGCGCGTGCTGCCGCTGTACAGCATGCCCGACGCCGACATCCACTGGGTCGCGCCGTGGCGGCCGAAGACGCCGCGTCGCGTGCGCCTGCTGGTCGATCACCTCGTCGAGCAGTTCCGCTCGGAGCCCTGGAAGCCGGCCAAGCCGGCCGGGCGCTGAAGGCAGGGTCGGTCAGCGCTCCGCGCGCACCACGAGGCTCACGCCGACGGCCGTCAGGCCGATGCCCAGCACCGTGGTCCAGGTGATCGGTTCCGCGAACAGCAGCCAGGCCATCAGCGCCGTGCACGGCGGCACGAGGTACAGCAGGCTGGTGACGGCGGTGGCCGTGCCGCGCTGGATCAACATATAGAGCAGCGAGCTGCCGCCCAGCGACAGCGCCAGCACCGACCACGCCATGGCGCCGATCGAATGCGTGTTCCATTCGATGGCCTGCGCCTCGAGCGCGGCGAAAGGCAGGGTCACGAGCAGCGCGGCGGCCATCTGCACCGCGCTGGCGCTGCGCACGTCGCAAGGCGCGACGAAGCGCTTCTGGTACAGCGTGCCCGCCGTGATCGACAGCAGCGCCATCACGGCCAGCCCCATCGTCAGCGCGTTGACCTCGGTGCCCTGCCCCAGCTTGCGCGACACCACCAAGACCAGCCCGGCGAAACCCAGGGCCAGCCCGGTCCATTGCCGTCCCGAAATGCGCCCGCCGTTGAAAGACAGCCACACTGCCGTGAGCACCGGCTGGATGCCGACCAGCAGCGCCACCAACCCCGCGCCCATGCCCGCATGCACCGCCGCCCAGACACCACCGAGGTAGCCGGCCTGCATCAGCACGCCCGTGACGGCGAGGTGACCCCATTGCGCGCGCTTCGCCGGCCACGCCACGCGCGCGAGCATGACCCACACGCCGAAGCAGGCGAGCGACAGCGCATAGCGCACGGCGAGGAACTTGAGGGGTGGCGCGTAGGGCATGCCATAGCGCGCAACGATGAAACCCGTGCTCCAGATCAGCACGAAGACCGCCGGCATCGCCCGCAGCCAGCCTGCGTTGCGGACCGAGACGGCCGCGGTCATTTGGAATGGGCCCGGATCTCGGGAATGGCCTTTTGCAGGTAATAGACCATCGACCAGACAGTGAGCACCGCCGAGATCCAGATCAGCCACTGGCCCCACAGGCCGGTGTCGATCACCTTGAAGAGGTGCCCGTCATAGAGCAGGAAGGGAATCGCGACCATCTGCACGGTCGTCTTGACCTTGCCGATCATGTGGACCGCCACGCTCTTGCCGGCGCCGATGCGCGCCATCCATTCGCGCAGCGCCGAGATGGCGATCTCGCGGCCGATGATGATGAGCGCCACGAACACGTCGGCGCGCTGCAGATGCACCAGCACCAGCAGCGCGGCGCAGACGAGAAACTTGTCGGCCACCGGATCGAGGAAGGCGCCGAAGGAAGAGGTCTGGTTGAGCTTGCGCGCCAGGTAGCCGTCGAGCCAGTCGGTGGCGGCGAACACGATGAACATGACCGTGGCGATCAGGTTGCGCGTCGGTTCGCTGATCGGCAGGTAGAAAACGCCGACGATCAACGGAATCGCGACGATGCGCGTCCAGGTCATGATGGTCGGTAGGGTCCAGAACATGCGGGCGATTGTGTCATGCACGCGTGAAGCGCTGGAAGGTCGGGGGCAATCCCGGCTTCAACGCAGCGCGCGATAGATTTCCTCGGCCAGTTCGGTGGCGATGCCCTCGACCGAGGCGAGGTCTTCGACGCTCGCCGCCGCCACGCCGCGGATGCCACCGAAACGCTGCAGCAGGCGCGCCCGGCGCTTCGGGCCGATGCCCGGAATGTCTTCGAGCTGGCTGCCGCCCACGCGCACCTTGGCGCGCTTGGCGCGCATGCCGGTGATGGCGAAGCGGTGCGCCTCGTCGCGGATCTGGGCCACCAGCATCAGGGCCGCCGAATCCTTGCCGAGGTAGACCTTCTCGCGGCCGTCGGCGAACACCAGTTCTTCGAGCCCGACCTTGCGGCCCTCACCCTTCTCGACGCCGACGATCAACGACAGCGGCAGGCCCAGTTCGCTGAACACCTCGCGCGCCATCGACACCTGGCCCTTGCCGCCGTCGACCAGCACCAGGTCGGGCATGCGCGCGGCCGGCGTCCGGGGCGGCGGCGCCTCGACGCCCTCGGCCCCTTCGCTTTCCGCGTCGCCCGGCGCCAGCGCCTGCGTCTCGGCCGCCATCGCCTCGGCCAGCTTGCCGTAGCGGCGGTGCAGCACCTGGCGCATGGCGGCGTAGTCGTCGCCGGGCGTGATGCCCTCGATGTTGTAGCGGCGGTACTCGCGGTTCTGCATCGTGTGGTGCGCGAACACCACGCACGAGGCCTGCGTGGCCTCGCCCGCCGTGTGCGAGATGTCGAAGCACTCGACGCGGAAGTTCTCCAGGTCGTCCGACGCCAGCTCGAGCGCGTCGGCCAGCGCACGGGTGCGCGCCTGCTGCGAGCCCTCTTCGGCCAGCAGCCGCGCCAGCTGCAGGCCGGCGTTGGTCTCGGCCATCTCGAGCCAGTGGCGGCGTTGTTCGTGCGGCTGGAACACCGCCGTCACGCGCGCGCCGGCCTGCTGCGAAATGGCCTCGATGAGCGCGCGGCTCACCTGCCGGCCCAGCACCAGCGTGGCGGGCACCGGCACGTCGATGTAGTGCTGGGCGATGAAGGCCTCGAGCACCTGCACCTCGATCGGGTCGGCGACCACCGGGTCGACGCCCTCGTCGGCGTCGAGCTCGCCGTGGTGAATCTGCGCCGCGTCGTCCACGTGCACCGGAAAGTACGCGCGGTCGCCCAGGTGGCGCCCGCCGCGCACCATGGCGAGGTTGACGCAGGCCTTGCCGCCCTGCACCTTGACCGCGAGGATGTCGACGTCCTTGTCGGACACCACCTCGATCGACTGCTGGTGCAGCACGCGCGAGATGGCTGACATCTGGTTGCGCAGCTCGGCCGCCTGCTCGAACTCGAGCTTCTCGGCGTGCGCCGTCATGCGCTGTTCGAGCGTGGAGAGCACGCCCTGCGTGTCGCCGAGCAGGAAGGCCTCGGCGCTGGCCACGTCCTGTGCGTAGGCCTCGGGCGAAATGAGGCCCACGCAGGGGCCGCTGCAGCGCTTGATCTGGTACAGCAGGCAGGGCCGCGTGCGGTTGGCGTACACCGTGTCCTCGCAGGTGCGCAGGCGGAACACCTTCTGCAGCAGCTGGATCGATTCCTTCACCGCCCACGCGCTCGGGTACGGCCCGAAGTAGCGGTGCTTCTTGTCGACCGCGCCGCGGTAGTAGGCCAGCCGCGGAAACCCGTGCGAGGCGATCTTCAGGTAGGGATAGCTCTTGTCGTCGCGAAACAGGATGTTGTAGCGCGGCTTGAGCGTCTTGATCAGGTTGTTCTCGAGCAGCAGCGCCTCGGCCTCGGAGCGCACCACGGTGGTCTCCATGCGCACGATCTTCGAGATCATGTGGCCGATGCGGGTGCCCCCGTGGCTCTTCTGGAAGTAGTTGGCAACCCGCTTCTTGAGGTTGCGCGCCTTGCCCACATACAGCACGGCGCCGGCCGCGTCGAAATAGCGGTAGACGCCCGGCAACTGCGGCAGGGCCGCGACTTCGCTGAGCAATTGATCGGAATGCACGTCGGACATGGCGGCTATTGTGGCGCGCGGCGTGAGGGCCGGCTGGGCCCGACGCAAAGGCGACACGGACAGGAACGGAATGTGCTCAAGATCGCAGCGGGCGCCGGGGGGCGCCCATTGTCTTTTTTGGCATTCAAATTAACAGCAAAGGGAAATATTCATGAAGAAGAACTCCGTGCGCGCATGGTGGGCGTTGACGCCCCTCGCGCTCTCGCTGGCCGTGGCCGGCTGCGGCGGCAACAGCAACAACAACGCGCAGAACAACGCCGCACTGGTCGCGGCCATCGCCGCGATCAACGCGGCCAACCAGCCTACGCCCACGGCCCCGCCCGCCGCCGACAACGGCTGCCAGATCCCGAGCAGCGGCACCTCGGTGGTCGTCGGCTCGGGCGACCCGGGCGATCCGGCCGCGCCGGAGCCGGCGTCGGGCTACGTGCCCGGCCACAAGCTGGTGTACGCCAAGAACTACATGGTGGTCGCGAACCACCCGCTGGCCACGCGGGCCGGCTGCGACGTGCTGAAAGCCGGCGGCAGCGCGGTCGATGCGGCGGTGGCGGTGCAGGCCGTGCTCGGCCTGGTCGAGCCGCAGTCGAGCGGGCTGGGCGGCGGTGCCTTCATGCTCCATTACGACGCGGCGACGAAGAAGGTGCAGGCGTACGACGGGCGCGAGACGGCGCCTGCGGCTGCCACCGAGAACTACCTGCGCTATGTGGACGATGCCACCGACACCAGCGCGCCCGTGCCCAGCGCCCGCTGGAGCGGCCGTTCCATCGGTACGCCCGGTGCCGTACGCATGCTCGACATCGCTTATCAAGACCACGGCAAACTGCCCTGGAAAGACCTGTTCGGCTACGGCATCACGCTCGCGTCCGACGGCTTCCTGATCGGCGGACGCATGGCGACCGCCATCGCGGGCTCCGCGACACACCTGAAGCGCGACGCCGACGCCACGGCCTACTTCTTCAACGCCGACGGCACGCCGAAGGCGCTGGGCACCAGGCTCACGAACCCGGCCTACGCCAAGACGCTGAACGCCATCGCCACGCAAGGCGCCAACGTCTTCTACGCAGGCGACATCGCCAAGGGCATCGTCGACAAGATCGGGGTCAGCGCCGCCGTCGATGGCTCGGCCATCACGCCCGGCAAGACCACGCTGGCCGACCTGGCCAGCTACAAGGCCAAGCGCCGCGACCCGGTCTGCGGCACCTACCGCGATTACTACGTGTGCGGCATGTCGCCGCCGTCCTCGGGCGGCATTGCGGTGATGCAGACGCTCGGCATCCTCGAGACCTTCAATCTCGGCCTGCATAAGCCGACCGCCATCGACCTCGAAGGCGGCAAGCCGAGCGTGATGGGCGTGCACCTGGTGAGTGAGGCCGAACGCCTGGCGTACGCCGACCGCGAAAAGTACGTGGCCGACACCGACTTCGTCCCGCTGCCGTACGGCTCGATCGATTCCCTGATCAATAAGCCCTACCTGCAGGGCCGTGCCAGCCTCATCAGTCTGGCGAAGAGCATGGGCACCGCCCAGCCCGGCGATCTTGGCGACGTTCCGCTCGGCATCGACAAGACCGAAGAGCACGGCACCACGCATTTCACCATCGTCGACAAGCAGGGCAACGTGGTCGTGATGACCACCACGGTGGAAGGCGGCATGGGGTCGGCCCACATGACGCAGGGCTTCCTGCTGAACAACCAGCTGACCGATTTCTCGGACGAACCGTACGGCAGGCCCACGCAGACCTACAAGGTTGCCAACCGCGTCGCCCCGGGCAAGCGTCCGCGCAGCTCGATGGCGCCAACGCTGGTGTTCAAGAAGAACGCCGACGGCAGCATGGGCGAGTTCGTGATGGGCACCGGCTCGCCCGGCGGCAGCAACATCATCCAGTACGTGGTGAAGACGCTGGTCGGCGCGCTCGACTGGGGGCTGGATGCGCAACAAGCCACGTCGCTGGTCGACTTCGGGGCGCCCAACTCCGTGACCACCAACGTCGGCGGCGAGCACCCGAATGTCGACGAGACCAACTCGGGCCTCAACGACCCACTGGTCGCCGGACTGATCGGGCTGGGTCACAAGGTGTCGGTGACACCGCAGTCCAGCGGCGTGAGCACCATCATCCACACGAACGTCGGCGGCAAGCCCGCGCTGACCGGCGGTGCAGACCCGCGCCGCGAAGGCATCGTGCTGGGCGACACCTTCACGCCCTGAACGACAAAGGGGCTGGCGCAACCTCCGCTGCGCCAGCCCCCTTGCCCGATCACCTGTTGATTTACTTCGCGACTTCCGACACCAGCCGGTACAGGAACTCGCGCCCGTCGTACAGACGCTGGATCTCGATGCGCTCGTCCAGCCCGTGCGCACGCGCATCGGCCGGCTCGAGGAACATGCCGGTCACGCCGTACATCGGGATGCCGGCGTTGCGCAGGAAGCGGCTGTCGGTGGCGCCGGTGCTCATGGCGGGCACCACGGGCACGCCGGGCCACATCTGCTGCGTGAGCATCTCGACCGTCTTCACGAGGTCGCCGTTGAGCGGCGAGGCCGGACTGCGCAGCGGCTTGCCCATGTTGCGCACCACGATCTTGTCGTTGCCCACGGCCTGGGTCAGCAGGCGCTCGACCTCCTCGGGATCGTCGTGCGGCAGGATGCGGCAGTTGACCGTGGCCTTGGCCGATTGCGGCAGCGCGTTCTCAGCATGGCCGGCCTGCACCATCGTCGCCACGCAGGTGGTGCGCAGCTGCGCGTTGTAGGCCGGGTTGGCCGTCATGCGCTCGAGCACGCCGGCGTCGGGGTTGCCGCTGCCGATGGCGCGCATGTCGTCGGCCAGCTGGCCGGTGGCGAAAGGGGCGCTGCGCGCGAAGTAGGTCTTGGTGACATCCGCGAGCTTGATCGGGAAGGCGTAGTTGCCCAGGCGCTCCAGGCCGGCCGAGAGCGCGTAGATCGGGTTGGTCTTGGTGGGCACCGAGCTGTGGCCGCCCACGTCGCGCGCCTCCAGCATGTAGGTGGTGTACATCTTCTCGGCCACCTGCATGCGGTGCAGGTTCGGCTTGCCGCCGCGCAACTCGCCGCCGCCGCCCTCGTTGATGCCGAACTCGGCCTGCAGCAGCTCGGGCTTGTTGTTGATGAGCCAGAAGGCGCCGTTGCTGAGCGCGTCGCCGCGCTCCTCGTCGGCGGTGAGCGCCAGGATGATGTCGCGCTTGGGCTTGAAGCCTTCCTGCTTGAGCTGCCCCAGCACGGAGACCAGCGCCGCGGCCATGGCCTTGTCGTCGATGGCGCCGCGCGCCGTGAAGTAGCCGCCGGTTTCCTGCAGCTTGAAGGGGTCGGTCTTCCAGTCTTCGCGGCGGGCCTCGACCACGTCGATGTGGGCCAGCAGCAGAAGCGGCTTCTTGCTGCCGTCGCCCTTGAAGCGCAACACCAGGTTCCCCTTCTTCGGGAAGGGCTCGAAGATCTGGATGTCGCCGGGCGCGAAGCCCGCGTCGACCAGCCGCTTTTCCATGGCCCGCGCCGCGACCGTGTTGTCACCCACCGAGTGGGTGGTGTTGATCTCGATCAGTTCCTTGTAGATCTCGCGAAAGCGCTGCTGCTGCGCAGTGAGCGGCGCGGTCTGGGCCTGGGCGCCGGCGATGCCGGCCAGGGCCAGCGAGAGCGCGAGCACGCCGCGTTTGGCGCTGCTCAAGGGCGAAGAAGAAAACGACGAACGGCGACGGGTCTGCATCCTCATGGTCTGGCTCTCTCCGATGGTTGTTGTGGCGAGGGGCAGCATAGCAAGCGGGCCACGTTTTCGCCCGCGCCTGAGCGACCGCGAAGACAGGCACACTCGCGGCCATGGGCACGCGCATGCAATGGGACATCTTCTGCAAGGTCATCGACAACCACGGCGACCTGGGCGTCTGCTGGCGCCTGGCCTGCCAGCTGGCGGCGGCGGGCGAGCGCGCGCGGCTGTGGGTCGACGACCCCACGGCGCTGAACTGGATGGCGCCGGCCGGCTGCGACGGCGTGCAGGTGATCGACTGGTCCGACGCCGAAGCCGTGCGACGCGCCGTTGCCGATTCGGTGCCTGACGTGTTGGTCGAGGCCTTCGGCTGCGACCCGGAGCCGGAACTCATCGCGCGTTTCGCGCAGGCCCCGGGCCCTGCGCAGGCCTGGATCAACCTCGAGTACCTGTCGGCCGAGCCCTATGTCGAGAAACTCCACCGGCTGCCCTCGCCCGTGTTCAAGGGCCCAGGCGCCGGGCAGACGAAACGTTTCTTCTACCCGGGCTTCACGCCCGCGACCGGCGGCTTGCTGCGCGAGCCGGACCTGATGACGCGCCAGGCGCGCTTCGACCGGGCGCGCTGGCTGCAGGCGCAGCAGATTCCCTGGCAGGAAGGCGAGCGCCTGGTGTCGCTCTTCTGTTATGAGCCGCCCGCGCTGGCCGCCCTGCTCGCCCGGCTGGCCGCCGACCCGGTGCCCACGCGGCTGCTGGTCACCGCGGGCCGGGCCGCCCATGCGGTGCAGGCCTGCCTTGCGACCACCGACACGCCCGATCGCCCGCCGGGCGGCCGGGGTTCGCTATCAATTTCATACCTCCCCTACCTCAGCCAGGCAGATTTCGACCACCTGCTGTGGGCCTGCGACCTCAATTTCGTGCGCGGCGAAGACTCGCTGGTGCGCGCCCTCTGGGCCGGCGCGCCGCTGGTCTGGCAGATCTACCCGCAGGACGACGACGCGCACCACGTCAAGCTCAACGCCTGGCTCGACTGGCTCGGCGCCCCGCCTCAGCTGCGGCTTTTTCACCACGCCTGGAACGGCTTCGGCGACGCGCCCCTGCCCGCGCCCGGCCCGCTGGACGCCTGGCGCGACACCGCCCGTGCGGCGCGCGGCAGGCTGCTCGCGCAGGACGATCTGCTGGCCCAGTTGCGGCAGCTGGTCGCCGGAAAAAGCTAAAATAGCGGGCTTTGCGGAATTCAGCCCTGGCCGCCACGGTCGGGGACGCCTTTCGCCAAACCTGCCGCGGGACATGTACGGCGGGGCCAGATACGACGGCATGCAGCGCCGAGGGCCCCGCGCACCGAGCGGCCAACATCCAGAGAACCTGATATGAAAATCGCTCAAGAAATCCGCGCCGGCAACGTCATCATGCACGGCAAGGACCCGATGGTCGTCCTCAAGACCGAATACAGCCGCGGCGGCCGCAACAGCGCCACCGTGCGCATGAAGATGAAGAGCCTGATCGCCAACTTCAACACCGAAGTGGTCTTCAAGGCCGACGACAAGATCGACCAGATCGTTCTGGACAAGAAGGAGTGCACCTACTCCTACTTCGCCGACCCGATGTACGTCTGCATGGACGCCGAGTACAACCAGTACGAAGTCGAAGCCGAGAACATGGGCGACGCCCTGAACTACCTTGAAGACGGCATGGCCGTCGAAGTGGTGTTCTACGACGGCAAGGCCATCTCGGTCGAACTGCCGACCAGCGTCGAGCGCGAAATCACCTGGACCGAGCCGGCCGTCAAGGGCGACACCTCGGGCAAGGTCATGAAGCCCGCCAAGATCGCCACCGGCTTCGAAGTCGGCGTGCCGCTGTTCGTGTCGCAAGGCGACAAGATCGAAATCGACACCCGCACCGGCGAATACCGCAAGCGCGTCTGAGCGCGTCTGCACCCGGCTGACCACCACCACGACGAAGGCTCCGCAAGGAGCCTTTTTCGTTGGCGGGCACGCGGGTTGCATCGGCGCACAATGCCAAGCCAATTCCGTTCGACGACCGTTTCATGAACAACACGCACAACATTCACGACAAGCGCCTGGCCGATGCCTGGGCCACGCTGCAGTCCCATTCCGACCGGGGCCTGCCCCTCGATCCCGATCCCTCGCGCCTGGCCTTCGCCGACCCCGAGTTCCTGCTGCGCCGCGAAACGCGCGGCATCCGCATGCAGCTCGAGCTGATGAAGCCCGACCTCGAGCAGCGCGCCCACGGCATCGAGAACACGGTGGTGGTCTTCGGCAGCGCGCGCTTTCGCAGCGAAGACGAGGCCGCCGCGCTGGTCGCGCAGGCCGAGGCGGCCGGCGACACGGCCCTGGCCGAGCGCTGGCGCCGGCTCTCGCGCAACTCGCACTACTACGAGAAGGCGCGCACCTTCGGCAAGCTGGTCGCGCAGTACAGCGAGAAGAAGGAGCCGCAGGACAAGCTCTTCGTGTGCACCGGCGGCGGCCCCGGCATCATGCAGGCGGCCAACCGCGGCGCGCACGAAGCCGGCGGCCTCTCGGTCGGCCTGGCCATCGCGCTGCCGATGGAAGAAGAAGCCAACCCCTACGTCACGCCGGCGCTGAGCTTCAAGTTCCACTACTTCGCGATCCGCAAGATGCATTTCATGATGCGTGCGAAGGCGCTGGTGGCGTTCCCGGGCGGCTTCGGCACGCTCGACGAGCTGTTCGAGGTGATCACGCTGGTGCAGACCAAGAAGTCGAAGCCGGTGCCGATCGTGCTCTTCGGCTCGGACTACTGGAAGAAGCTGATCGACTTCGACTTCCTGGTCGACGAAGGCGTGATCTCGCCCGGCGACGTGAAGCTCTTCGAATACGTCGACGCGCCCGAAGACGCCTGGGAAGCGATCAAGCGTTTCTACAAACTCTGACCACCCCGGTCAGGCGTCGTCGCTGTCGTCGGGCCGCAGGGCCTGCTCGAAGAAGCGCGTGAGCGCGCGGGCGCGGCGGCGGCGGTCGGCCACGGGGTTCGCGTGCGGCCCCATGGCCACGGCATCGTCGGCCACGCCGTGCAGCGCATTGAAGAGGATCACGGCCGTCAGCGTCGCGTCCTCGACCTCCCACACCCCCGCGGCGTCGCCCTGCTTCAGCAGGGTCACGAGCTGCGTGATGACGACGTTGTCGTTGCGCATGCGCCGGTCCTCGGGCCGGTACTCGTGGAACACCACGTCGTGCAGCGCGACGTTGTCCAGGTAGGTCTCCAGCCCCGCTTCCACCCAGGCCTTGAGCCGCGCACGGTGCTTGCCCGACGCGTGGCGATCCATCGCCTCCTGCAGGCGCGCGCAGAAGGTGTCGACGAAGCGTTGCTGCAGCGCGCCGAGCAGCGCCTCCTTCGACGGAAAGTACAGGTAGAAGGTGCCCTTGGCCACCTGCGCGCCGGCCGCGATGTCGTCGATGCTGGTGGCGGGGATGCCCTTGGCGATGAACAGCTGCTCGGCGGCGTCCATCAGCGCGACGGCGCGGGTCTGCGGCGCCTTGGTGCGGCGGCGCGCGGCGGTGGCGGGAACGTCGTCGGGGCTGCTGCTTGTCATGCTCAGGTACCGGCGCGTGCCGTGTCGATGGCGGCGTGCACCGCCGCGGCATCGAGACGCAGGCCGCGCGGGGCCAGCACGCGCTCGCGCAGCCAGGCCAGGGCCTCGTCGGTGCGGGCGAAGGTGCTCGCGGGAATGCCGAAGAGTTTTTCGACGTTCATCTTGCTGATCTTCTCGAACTGGTCGGCGGGCACCACGCTCGCCATGCCCATCATATGGCGGCGGATGTCGGCACCGCGCGCCTGCAGCCACTGCCTGGCACTCTGGGCGCTGCCCTCGGGATGCACCAGCGCGTCGGCGTCCGCGAAGACGCGCAGCGAGACAAAGGGCTCGCCGCGGTCGAGCCAGCAGTTCCAGTCTTCGGTGAAGGCCTGCAGGCTTTCCAGCGTCTGCAGGCCTGCGGACACGCTGATGACCAGCGGCCATTGACTGAGTTCGTGACGGATCATGAAAGACTCCTTGTAGACAACCGGAAGGCGCCGGGCACTGCGGCGCAGAAAGGGAATGCGGACGGCGGGCATGGCGAACGGCTCAGGCGCGCGTGGGGGCGGCGAGCGCGGCGGCCCGCGGCCTGACGCGCA
>NZ_BCUS01000082.1 GCF_001591345.1 Variovorax boronicumulans NBRC 103145
CCGACGAAATCACGCCGGGGGCACCGGCCAGGCCCAGGTCTTTTTGCAGGCGCTCGACCAGCCAGGCGCCGCCGGAGGTGATGCCCACCAGTTTCGTCTCGGGGCGCATCAGCGCCTTCACGCCGGACAGTAGCGTCGTGTAGAGCGCTTCGGCATCGGGGATTGAACTCACGGGAGACTCCTCAAAAACTGTTCCAGGATGATGCAGGCCGAGGCGGCGTCGGCATCGCGGGCGCCGGACGACAAGGCCTCGGTGGTGCTGTAGCGCTCGTCGACCTCGAACACCTGGAGATTGAAACGGCCGCGCAGCTGGCGCGCGAACTTCTGCGCGCGGCGGGTGTTCTCGTGCGGGGCGCCATCGGGGTGGTAGGGCACGCCGACCACCAGGGCGTCGGGCTGCCATTCCTTGATGCGCGCCTCGACCTGGGCAAAGCGGGCGTCGGCGCCCTCGGCCTTGATGGTGGCCTGCGGGGTCGCCGTGCGCAGCAGCCGGTTGCCGCTGGCCACGCCGGTGCGCTTCGCGCCGAAGTCGAAGGCCAGGAAGCTCTGGAAATGCGCGGGAACGAGAGCAGGAACGGGAGCAGGGGCGGATGCGGGCGCGTCGGACATGACGTCGCTCATGCGTGGCCCGCGTCGGGAGACAAGGTCCAGGCCTCGAGCCCCAGCAGCATCAACGCCTTGTCGTAGCGCTTTTCCACCGGCGTGTCGAAGATCACGGCCGGGTCGGCCAGCACGGTGAGCCAGCTGTTCTCGGCCAGTTCGGACTCCAGCTGGCCCTCGCCCCAGGCCGAATAGCCCAGCGAGACCAGCACCTTGCGCGGGCCGGCGCCGGTGGCCAGGGCCTCCAGCACGTCCTTGGAGGTGGTCATTTCGAGCCCGCCGGGGATGGTCATGGTCGAGGCGTAGACCGATTCCTCGGGTTTTTCGGCCTGGGTGAACACCGGCTCGTGCAGCACGAAGCCGCGCTCGGTCTGCACCGGGCCGCCCTGGAAAACGGGGGCCTCGCCCAGCTCGGGGCGGGCCAGGTGCAGCTCGATCTTCTCGAACAGCACCTTGAGGTTGATGTCGCTGGGTTTGTTGATCACCAGCCCGAGCGCACCGCGCTCGCTGTGTTCGCAGAGGTAAACGACGCTGCGGTTGAAAGTTTTGTCTTCCATCCCCGGCATCGCGATCAGAAAGTGATGCGTCAGGTTCATCGGGGCAGAATCGGCAGCCATATGCCCCCGATTTTACTGGCCGTCGACAAGACCTATCCCAAAGGGCTCATGTGGTTTCGCCGGGACCTCCGGGTGGACGACAACGCAGCGCTGTACCGGGCGCTGCGGGCCTGCCGGCAGGTGGTGTGCGTTTTCGTGTTCGACCGGGCGATCCTGGACGCCCTGCCCTGCGCGGACCGGCGGGTCGAATTCATCCGCGAATCGCTGGTGGAGCTCGAAACCGAGCTGCGCGGCCTGGGCAGCGGGCTCATCGTGCGGCACGCGGTGGCCGCCGAGGAGATTCCCGCACTGGCCCACACGCTCGACGTGCAGGCGGTGTTCGCCAACCGCGACGACGAGCCCGACGCCCTGGCGCGCGACGCCCGCGTGCTCGGCGCACTGGCCAACACGGGCATCAGCTTCCACACCTTCAAGGACAGCACCGTCTTCGACCGCGACGAGGTCATGACCAAGGCCGGCCTGCCCTACACGGTGTTCACGCCGTACAAGCGGGCCTGGCTGGCGAAGGTGGATTCGTTCTTCCTGAAGCCGTACCCGGTGCGCAGCCACGCCGACGCGCTCGCCCCGCCGCCCCCGGCCCTGGGCGGGCCGGTGCCCACGCTGGGCGAGATCGGCTTCGAAAGCACCAACCTCCAGACGCTGGAGATCCCCACCGGCACGCGCGGCGCCGGCGCGCTGTTCGAGGATTTCTTCGAGCGCATCGACCGCTACGACGAGGCGCGCAACTTCCCGGCCGTGCGCGGGCCCAGCTACATGGGCGTGCACCTGCGCTTCGGCACGGTGTCGATCCGGCAGCTGGCCAGCGTGGCGCACCAGCTGGCGCTGCAGGGCAACACCGGCGCCGCGACCTGGCTCAGCGAGCTGGTCTGGCGCGACTTCTACTTCCAGATCCTGGCGCACTTTCCGCACGTGCATGCGAACGGCGAGTCGAAGAGCTTCCGCCCCGAGTACGACAAGATCGCCTGGCACCACGGCAAGCACGCCGACCAGCTGTTCGACGCCTGGTGCGAGGGCCGCACCGGCTACCCGCTGGTCGATGCGGCGATGCTGCAGATCCGGCAGAGCGGTTACATGCACAACCGGCTTCGCATGGTGGTGGCGAGCTTCCTGTGCAAGGACCTGGGGCTGGACTGGCGGCGCGGCGAACGCTACTTCGCGCTGCACCTGAACGACTTCGAGCTGGCCTCGAACAACGGCGGCTGGCAATGGGCCAGCTCGACCGGCTGCGACGCCCAGCCCTATTTCCGCATCTTCAACCCGGTGACGCAAAGCGAACGCTTCGACCCCGAGGGCAAGTTCATCCGCCGCTACCTGCCGCAGCTCGCGGGCCTGTCGAACGTGGCGATCCATGCGCCGTGGCTGGCATCGCCGGTCGAACTGGAGGCCGCAGGCGTCAGGCTGGGCGAGAACTACCCGAAGCCCGTGGTGGACCACGCCGAAGCGCGGGAAAAGACCATGCAGCGCTATGCGGCGGCGCGCGCCAAGGCCCTGCAAAAACCGTAGCCCAAGAAAAAAGGGCCCCGAAGGGCCCTTTTTTCTTCCGCGCCGATCGCCGGCGCTGCCGAGACCGATCAGGCCACCGCCAGCGCGGCCGGCTCGCTCGTGTACGCACGCACCAGGCGCAGCAGTTCCTCTTCCGAGTACGGCTTGCCGAGGTAGTGGTTCACGCCCAGATCGCGGGCGTACTCGCGGTGCTTCTCGGCGATGCGCGAGGTGATCATGATGATCGGCAACTCGGCCAGGGCCACGTCGGCGCGGATGTTGCGGGCCAGGTCGAAGCCGTCCATGCGCGGCATCTCGATGTCCGACAGCACCACGGCCGGGCGCTCCTGCTGCAGCCGTTCGAGCGCCTGCAGGCCGTCGGCCGCGAGCGACACGCGATAGCCTTCGCGCTGCAGCAGACGCTGCGTGACGCGGCGCACGGTGATGGAGTCGTCCACCACCAGCACGAGCGGGATCTGCGGCACCACCGGGGCAAAGGCGGCCGGCGTCTGCGGCGCGCCGGTGTCCACCGAAGCGGCATGCGTCGGCGCGGCCAGCGCGGCGGTCTGGCGCGCACGCGCCTGGTCGCCGTGCACCGCGGCCAGCGCCACCGGGTTGTAGATGAGCGCCACCGCACCCGAAGCCAGCACCGAGATGCCGGCCAGGCCGGGCAGCCGCGCGAGCTGCGGGCCGAGGTTCTTCACCACGACTTCCTGGTTGCCCAGCACTTCGTCCACATGCAGAGCCACGCGCTGCGCCGCGCTTCGCACGATCACCAGCGTGTTGTTCTTGGTGGCGGCGTGCTCGCTGCGAATCGAATGCTGCAGCAGCGCGCCTGCCCAGTAGAACGGCACCTGCTCGGTGCCGAAGGCGAAGCTGTGGTTCAGGTAGGCGGCCTCGAGGTCGGCGCCGCTCACGCGCTGCACGAGTTCCACGAGGTTCGACGGCACGCCGATCGACACCTCGCCCGCACGCAGCATCACCACGTGCGTCACGGCGGTGGTCAGCGGCAGCACCAGCTTGAAGGTGGTGCCCTGGCCCGGCGTGCTGTGCGTTTCGATGCGGCCGCCGAGCGCGGCGATCTGCGCGCGCACCACGTCCATGCCGATGCCGCGGCCGGCCAGTTCGGACACCTGTCCGGCCGTCGAGAAGCCGGGCTTGAAGATCAGCTCGGTGGCTTCCTCGGGCGACAGGTCCTGGTCGGGGCCGAGTAGGCCGAGGGCGCGGGCGCGTTCGGCGATGCGCTTCTGGTCGAGGCCGGCGCCGTCGTCGCGGAAGCTCACCGACACGTCGTTGCCTTCGTGGTGCAGGTCGATGACGATGAGGCCGCTGGCGTCCTTGCCGGCCTTCTCGCGCGCCGCCACATCCTCGATGCCGTGCGCCACGCAGTTGCGCAGCAGGTGTTCGAAGGCGGGCGTCATGCGGTCGAGCACGCCGCGGTCCATTTCGATGGAGCCGCCGACGATGTCCAGGCGCACCTGCTTGCCGGTGTCCTTCGAGGCCTGGCGCACCACGCGGTACAGGCGGTCGGAGATACCTTCGAACTCCACCATGCGCGTGCGCAGCAGGCCGCGCTGCAGTTCGCGCGTCTGGCGTGCCTGCACGCTCAGGTCGTCTTCCGTGGCCTGCACGGTCTTTTGCAAGGTGCGCTGCACGGTGGCCACGTCGTTCACCGACTCGGCCATCATGCGCGTGAGTTCCTGCACGCGGGTGAAGCGGTCGAACTCGAGCGGGTCGAAGCTCTGCTGCGAGTCCTTGGCCTGCGCCAAACGCGACTGCATCTGGCTTTCAGCCTGCACCTCGATGTCGCGCAGCTGCTGGCGCAGGCGGTCCAGGTTGCCCGTGAGGTCGGCGAGCGAGCCGCGCAGCTGGCCCAGTTCGGCCTCCAGGCGCGAACGCGTGATGATGACCTCGCCAGTCTGCGCGACCAGGCGGTCGAGCAGCTGGGTGCGGATGCGCACCGCCTGGCCCGACGCCGCGCGCAGCGGCGCGAGCAGGGCCGGCGCGGGGCGCGGCAGCAGGGACGATGGAGCTTCAGCGGCGGATTCGACGGAAGCGGCTTCGGCCTGGTCGTCGTTCGCCGACTCGCGCACCTCGGGCGCCGCCTGCACGCGCTGGATGGCGGGTGCGGTCGGGCTGGCGGTGGCGATCAGCTGGGCCACTTCGACCTGGGCGGCGTCGTCGGCCGCGCGCAGGGCGTCGAAGGTGTGTTGCAGCGTGTCCAGGCGCGTGAGCAGCTTCTCGATGTCGGCCCGCTCCGCCCCCTGGGAGCCCAGCAGTTCGATCTCGGACTCCATGCGGTGCGCGCGCTCGCCCAGGCGCATGGCGCCAGCCAGCCGGGCGCTTCCCTTGAGCGTGTGCAGCGTGCGCAGCACCGAGGCGCGCGGCGCGGCGTCGTCGGGGTGGTGCGACCACTGGCGCAGCGCCTCGCCCAATTGCGGCATCAGTTCGGCGGCCTCTTCCTCGAAGATCGGGAACAGGTCGACGTCGACCGCATCGGCCAGGTCGATGGCGTCTTCGTTGTCGTCCAGTACCACGTCGGCAAAGGCGTCGTTGGCGACGACCTGCTTGGGCAGCAGCGTCTCGAAGCGGGCCGCGGCGATTTCGGGCGGCATCGGCGCGGCGGCGATTTCGCGCAGCGCCTGCAGCGTGGCTTCGGACGGGTCGCGCAGGAAGCCGACCGCGAACTGGTGCAGCAGGCGACGCAGCTCGTCGGCCGCGGCGACCAGCACGACGCCCTGCTCGCGCGTGCCGCTGCCCTGCATCTGCAGGTGCTGCAGCGCCGATTCGAGCAGGCGGGCCATGCCCGAGAGGCTGTGGAAGCCGACGGTGGCCGAGCTGCCGGCCAGCGAATGCGCCAGCGCGATGGTCGAGTCGGGCAGGCGCTCGTGGGTTTCGAGCGCCCATTCGCCGACATCGGTCGCCAGTTGGCGGGACCATTCGTCGGCTTCGTTGAGGTAGACGTTGTACAGCGCGATGCCGATGCGCAGCGGGCCGATCACCTTGACCTGGTCTTCGGCGCTCGGCGCGATGGAAGACTCGGGCTCGAGGACCGCCTCGGCCAGCACGGGCTCGGGCTCGGACACGGGTTCCGGCTCGGCCACGACGGCTGCTGGCAGCTCTTCGACGACAACGGGGGCTGGGGCTTCGGGGGCGACTTCGATGGCCGCCGACACAGGTTCCGGCTCCGGCTGCAGTTCTTCGACCGGCACGTCCAGCGCCGGCAGTTCTTCGGCGGCCTCGATGACCTCGACAGGTGCCACCGTCTCGGCGACAGGCTCTGCGGCAGCCAGCGGCAGCGGCTCCGGCGCCCATTCGAGATCGGGCAGGCCCGACGCGGTCGGCACCGTCGCTTCGATTTCCGGCACGGGCTCGGGCTCGGCGTGCGACACGGCGGGCTCGGCCGGTGCATGCGTCTTCGGGGGCGCGAGGAAATCGAAATCGTCGCCGCTGGGCAGCACGTCAAGCGGCGCGGGCGCAGTCTCTTGCTTGCCTTCGAAGTCGAGGAAGTCGGTGGACGCGAAATCGTCGTCGGGCTCGGGTGTGACAGGCTTGGTCGGTGCGTGTGGCGCTTCTTGCGCCTGCTGCCAATCGGAGAAGTCCAACGTGGCGTCAGGGGCTGCGACATCTTGCGGCGTCAGCGAAAGGTCGGGGAGCTCAGGCAGCTCCGGCAGTGCGAGCGGCGCCGGCTCGGCGGCGATGTGGCGCGCGGCCACCGCGAGCGCTTCGGCATCGGCCACGCGCACCGGTGCGGGCACGGGCTCGCCGGCCAGCAGCGCATTGGCCACGCGGCTGAACGGTGCCGAGTGCCAGGTGCCCGCATCGCCGGCGGCGATGGCTTCGACCCACTGGCTGAAATCGCGCAGCATGCGCTCGGTGCTCGACAGCAGCTCGGGCGTGGCGTCGCGCTGGTCGGCCAGCCAGGTGTTGAGCACCTGCTCGAGCGACCAGGCGGCGTCGCCGAAGTCGGTGAGGCCGACCATGCGCGAGCTGCCCTTGAGCGTGTGGAACGCGCGGCGCAGGATGGTGAGTTCTTCGGTGTCGCCGGGACGGTTGCCGAGCGCGGCGATGGCGGCCAGGCCGTTGCCCACCACTTCGCGGGCTTCGTCCAGGAAGATGTTCTGCAGGTCGTCTTCTTCGAGCTCGGTGACCTCGGTGTCGGGCAGCGCCGACGGGCCCGTGATCTTGGTGGTCCAGCTCTCGGCCTTGCGGCTGAACTCCTCCAGCGGCGACGGCTTGGTCTTGCGGTTGGGCGTGGCCAAGGCGGCAAGCTTGGAAGCGATCTGCGCGTCGACCTCCTCGATGCTGAGCACGGGCTCGGCGGCCGGCGCGGCAGCGCCTTCGGCCGGGGCCGCGGCATCGATGGCCTGGCGGCCCATCAGCGGCTTGAGTTCGCCGGCCTCGGCGTCGAACACGAACAGGCGCTTGGCCAGTGCGGGCTGGTAGCCCAGCATGTCGATGAGGAAACCGAGCGCGCCCAGGTTGTTGCCGAGCGCGTCGAAGGTGGCCATTTCCTCGACGGGCGAGCGGTTGACCTGCAGCATCTGCTCGACGTCGTCGCGCATGCGTTGCACGGTGTGCGCGGCCTGCTCGAGCCCCAGCACCGAGAACACGCCGCGCATCTGCATGAGCTGGGTGGGCACGGTGCGCAGCAGCGGCTTTTCGGCCGGGCGGCGGAAGTACTGGTCGAGCGACTTCTCGAGTTCGCTCAGGTGGCTGCGCAGCTCGTCGACCACGGTGCCCATGGTCTGGCGGTCGCTGACGCGGCGGTACAGGTCCTCCATCCACGGCTCGAGCGGCTCGGAACGGCCGCCGTCGCGCACGCGCTCGATGCGGCCGGCCAGCTGCAGCGTGCGGGCCGTGAGCTGCGGGTCGCTGGGATCGAGGTCTTCGAGCGCGGCTTCGAGGTACAGCACCGAGGTGGCGACTTCCATCGCCAGTTCGGTGTCGGGCGGCTGGCCGGAACGCACCGAGGCGTCCACGGCGTGCGTCAGCGCCTGCACCATCGGCTGGCTCGGCGGGTGCAGCTTCAGCAGCGATTCGCCGAGCTGCGCGAACGTGTCGGCCACCTGGCGCGTGCGCGTGATGTCGCCGCCCGAGAGCGCCGACCACATTTCCTTGGCGGTCTCGATGCGCTTGCGCGCCTGCGAGAGCACCAGCGGGTCGAAGCGGCCGAACTGCACCACGGTGTAGTCGACGCGCGGTTCTTGCGTCACGCCCCAGGCGCTGCGCACGGTGCGCAGCGTGGCGGCGTCGTCCTGCGCGCCGGGCACGGCCTGGGCGCAGAAGAAGAGCAGGTCCTGGCCGAGGCGGTCGGACACCACGCTGTCGCCGCGCGCCAGCGTGGCGTACTGCAGCAACACGCGCGAGGCGGCGCGCTTGACGTAGGTGTCGGCGGGAATCAGGCCCAGTGCGAGGGCTTCGAAGAAGCCCGCGGCCAGCGTCCAGAAGCTCGCCACGCGCGGCAGCAGCGCACCGCGCCCGAGCCCCAGGCACAGCGCATGCAGCCGTCGCGCGGCCTGCGCGTCGCCGCTCTTGACCAGTTGCAGCACCTCGCGGTCAAGCCGCGAACGCACGGCCGGGTCATAAGCGAGCGCCGCTTGCGTGAGGGCCGGCTTGACCTCGACCCAGCGCCAGGCGGTGCTCCACAGGTCCGCCGGGTGGACGCGCTCATTGCCGCCCAGCTCCAGCACGTCGCGGTACTGCGGAAACAGCGCCACCGACGACACGGCCTTGCCGGCCAGCAGTGCGCTGAGGAAATCGGTGACGGCAAAGCCGGCGCGCTCGATCTTGTGCACGGCACTCTCGGTGCAGCGCTGCGGTTCGGCGATGAAGCCCTGCACCGCGAATTCGATGGTGCCCAACACCAGTGCGGGCGAGCTGTGGCCGACCATCTGCAGCGCGCCGACGGCCTGGTGCAGTTGCTGGCGGGCCATCTGCAGCGGACCGCTCTCGGGCTCCGTGGCACTGCCCACGTCGCGCACGAAACGCCGCAGCGACTTGCCGACACCGTCGAGGGACTTCTGGATTTCTCCCAGCACCCAGGCCAGCGGCCCGAGGTCTTCGGTGGCCGGCATGTTGCCGGCAAGGGGGGCCGTGGCAGGGGTTTGAATCGACACGTGGTTGCTCGCCGTTCTTATCTATCTGTTGTCACGCGATCTTGAAACGAGCGACGGAGCGACGCAGTTCTTCGGCCATCTGCGAGAGCTCGCGCACCTGCTGGGCCGTGGTCCGCGTGCCTTCTCCGGTCTGTTCCGTCACCGCAAAAATGTGCTGGATGTTGGCGGCCACCACGTTGGCCGAATCGGCCTCGCGGGAGGCGGACTGCGAAATCTGCTCGATGAGGTCAGCGAGTCGGCGCGACACGCGGTCGATCTCGGACAGCGCGGTACCCGCGTTGTCGGACAGCTTCGCCCCTTCGACCACACCCTGCGTGGAACGCTCCATGGCGCCCACCGCGTCCTGCGTGTCGGTCTGAATCGCCTTCACCAGCGCCGAGATCTGGCGCGTGGCGTCTGCGGAGCGTTCGGCCAGTCGCTGAACTTCTTCCGCCACCACCGAGAAGCCTCGGCCGGCTTCACCGGCGGATGCCGCTTGAATGGCGGCGTTCAGGGCCAGCACGTTCGTCTGTTCGGTAATGTCCGAGATCAGCTCGGTGATTTCGCCAATCTCCTGCGACGACTCACCCAGGCGCTTGATCCGCTTGGAGGTTTCCTGGATCTGGTCGCGGATGGAGTTCATACCGCCGATGGCGTTCTGCACGGCCTGCAGGCCCGACGATGCGGCTTGCAGCGACTGGCGCGCCACCGTGGCGGACTCTTGCGCTTGCGAGGACACGCCGTTGATTCGCTCGGCCATGGTCAGCACCGACTGGCCGGTTTCACGAATTTCGCGCAGCTGCTCGGTCGAGGCGGCGAGCAGTTCGGTCGAGGTGTTTTCCACCTGCGACGTCGTCTGCGCCACGCGGGTTGCCGTGTTCTGCACGTTGCCCACCAGCAAACGCAGTTCTTCCACCGTGTAGTTCACCGAGTCGGCGATGGCGCCGGTGATGTCCTCGGTCACGGTCGCTTCCTGCGTCAGGTCGCCTTCGGCCACTGTCTGCAGTTCGTTCATCAGGCGAAGAATGGCGGCCTGGTTGGCGTTGTTCACGCGGCCGGCTTCTTCGGACGCCTGCTCGGCAGCCAGACGCTCGCGTTCGGCGACGGCGGCACGTTCGCGGCCTTCGCGCACCTGCACGAAACCGATGGCGCCAGCGAGCGCCAGGGCGGCCAGCGAGAGCACGAACAGCAGCACGATGGTGCCGGCGCCCAGGCCAGTGCGTGCCGAGAGCTTCTCTTGCAGTTCGCCCAGCGACTTACGCAGCGGCTCGCTGTCGGTCAGGATGGACGCCTGTGCTTCGCGCGCGGCCACCAGGCCTTGCAGGTTGCCCAGAATGGCCGAGGCCTGCGTGCGCATCTGTTCGTAGGTCTTCAGGATGGCTTCGAGCTGCTGGCGCGTCTGCGGGTCTTTCGAGCCGGGGAAGCGCTGCTGCGCGTTGCCGTCGAGCAGGCCGCGGGTGGTTTCCTGGAAGGTGTTCAGGTCCTTGCCCAGCAGGAACACGGCGTCGGGGTTCACACCCTCGACCGTGAAGAACTCGTTGGTCGACTTGCCGATGCGCTGCGTCAGCATCACGAGCTGGCCGGCGGCCGAGATCTCGGGCAGCGTGGCGTTCTGCTGCATCTTCAGCGACGCGACGGTTTCCGTCATTTCGAGCAGCGTGGACGACTGCTGGTTGATGTCGCGCAAGGCGGCGCCCACCTGCGTCAGGATCTGGCGCTGGGCCAGCACGGCCTTGGCGCTCGCGTCGGCGCGGGCGACCAGCGGGTTGATCTTGTTCATCTCCTCGTCGTACTGGTTGCCGACGGCTTCCAGGCGCAAGGCGTCGTCGCCGTTGGTCAGGCCCTGCACGCGGCGCGAGAGGTCGTCGGCGCTGTCCTTCACTTCGACGAACGCCGAGGCGCTGCCGACGAGGGCCTGCGAGATCGACTTGGCCAGGCGCTGCGACTGCATCAGCGACTGGCCGGTGGCCGCCACCTGCTGCGCCAGGCGTTCCGCGCGAAGGATGGCGGAGCCGGCCACCAGCAACAGCGCCAGCACCACGATGGCCAGCATGATGGCCAGCACGCGCTGCTGCTTGGCGGGGTTGGCGCCCATGCCGCCGCCCGCGGCGGGGGCCAGCGGCACCGCTTCGAGCGTGGCCGCGTTGGCAGCCTCGACGGACGCCGGATCGCCCAGCGCGTCGATGCCGCCGAAGCCGGTGTCGGCTGTGGCGGCGGATGCGCCCTCGCCCTTCTTGGCGAGGCGGATCGTTTTTTCGTCCGGAACCTGAACCGTGTCGACATCGTCGAGCGATATCGAACCGGAGCCGTCGACGCGGGCCTTGTCGTTCCCGTTGGTCGCGGGGAGTAATTTCTTGAACTTGTCGGCGATCGAGCTCACGGTCGGTCCTTCAGGTGGTTGCCAGTGCCATGTGCCGAAGCACTACGCACCAATACTCAAAAACTGGGGTTGCTGCGAAAGCGCCTGCAGGTTGACTTCCTGCCAGCGCTCTCCTGCTGCGTCGGTGTACAGATGCCCGTGCCAGGCCGGGGCCTCTGCGCCCGGAGCGTCGGCGGCCGTGAAGGCCTCCGCACCCCGCAACCCCGCCAGTCGATCGACCAGCAAAGCGCAGTTGACTTCGAGCAGCTCGTTGAATGCCACGAGCCGCGATTGGATGCGTGCCGCCTCGGTGGCGGCGGGGGCGCCCGGCGCACCGGACGCAAACGCCGACAACTGCACGACGCCGTACAGGCCGCCGCGCAGGTTGGCGACGCCGAGGAACCAGGGCTCCGTGTAGGGCACGGGCTGGGGCGGCGTCCAGGGAAAGATTTCGCCGGCGTGCGCCAGCGGAAAGAGGTACTTGCCCTCACCCGCCTCGACCGCCAGCCAGCTCGCGGCCACGCCCGTGGTGCGCGCGGCCTGGAGGCGGCTCGCAAGCCGGGACTGGAAGGCGCGCAGCGCGTCGCGATTCGCCATGGAGTGCGCAGGTTCCCGCTCAGGCGAGCGCGCTGATCTTGGACATCAGATCGGCCGCGTTGACCGGCTTCACGATGTAGTCGCGTGCGCCCTGGCGCATGCCCCAGACACGATCGGTTTCCTGGTTCTTGCTGGTGCACAGGATGATCGGAATGGCGGCGTACTTCGGGTCACGGGCGATGGCGCGCGTGAGCTGGAAACCGTTCTGGCCGGGCATGACCACGTCCATGAGGATCAGGTCAGGGTGGTCTTCCTCGAGACGGCGCATCGCGTCGTCGGCGTTTTCGGCCGTCTTCACGGAGAAACCGTTTTTCTGGAGGAGGTCGGTCAGGAACACCAGTTCCGTCTTGGAGTCGTCGACGACGAGGATTTTTCGAATGGGCATTACTGCACTTCCTGTTGAACAATGCCAAACTGCTGCACGGCCTGCAGCAGCTGGTCTTTGGTGAATGGCTTCGTGAGATAGTCTTGGGACCCGACCATGCGGCCGCGGGCCTTGTCGAATACGCCATCTTTCGAAGACAGCATGACGACCGGGACATTGGAGAAATGCGCGTTGCGCTTGATGATGGCGCAGGTCTGATAGCCGTCGAGGCGAGGCATCAGGATGTCGCAGAAAATCAGGTGAGGCTTGTGGTCGTTAACCTTGGAGAGCGCGTCGAAGCCGTCTTCCGCGAGAAGAACCTCGTGCCCACCCTGCTTCAGAAAAATCTCGGCACTGCGCCGGATGGTGTTGCTGTCATCGATGACCAGCACCTTGTAACCAGATCCATTCGGGCCCATTGCAAACGCTCCTGCTCATGAGACTTGGATGCCCGCCGCGCCGAACATCGACGCAGATCGCGTAGCCCTATGCCATGCTTGTCAGATCTCAACCATTTCGAAGTCTTCCTTGCGCGCACCGCACTCAGGACAGGTCCAGTTCATCGGCACATCGGCCCAGGCCGTGCCTGCCGCGATGCCGTCTTCCGGTACACCAACCGCTTCGTCATAGATCCACCCACAAATCAGGCACATCCAAGTTTTCGTGTTCATCGGAGCTTAAAGTCCTTGTTCATTAAATGCAACGAGTGTATCTATGCGTATCTCACTGGCAGACCGTAAACGTCGCGCCTATGCCACCATCCAGGGGATTTCGCTAGGCGTATGACCATCTACTTACATCCAGACGAGAACGCCCGCAAACCGGGCAATCTTAACGACCCCTCGCAGGACGATGAGGCGCTGAGCGAACGCGACCTGAATCCCCCCTGCGTGCTGGTGTTCAATGCCAGCGATCCGAGCGGCGCGGGCGGCCTGGGCGCCGACGCGTTGGCCATGGGATCGGTGGGCGCTCACATCCTGCCGGTGGTGACGGGCGCCTACGCGCGCGACACGGCCGAGATCTTCGACCACTTCGCCTTCGAGGAAGAGGCCGTGGCCGAACAGGCGCGCGCCATCCTGGAAGACGTCGAGGTCCAGCTGATCAAGGTTGGCTTTGCCGGCACCCCCGAGGCGCTGAGCACCATCGCCGAGACCGCCGCCGACTACCCGGACGTGCCCGTGGTGGCCTACATGCCCAACCTGTCGTGGTGGGACGAGAACCTCATCGAGGCCTATCTCGACGCTTTCCGCGACCTCGTGCTGCCCCAGACCACGGTGTTGGTTGGAAACCACAGCACCCTGTGGCGCTGGCTGCTGCCCGACTGGAGCGGCGAGCGCCCGCCCGGCGCGCGCGACATCGCCAAGGCCGCCGGCGAGTTCGGCGTGCCTTACACATTGGTCACCGGCATGGTGCTGCCCGACCAGTTCATCGACAACGTGCTGGCCTCGCCGCAGTCGGTGCTGGCCAGCGAGAAGTACGAACGGCTCGAAGCCGTCTTCGCCGGTGCCGGCGACACGCTCTCGGCCGCGCTAGCTGCCCTGCTCGCCAGCGGCACCGACCTCGTGGCCGCCACGACCGAAGCGCTTGCTTACATGGACCGCTGCCTCGACGCGGGCTTTCGCCCCGGCATGGGCCACGTGCTGCCCGACCGCCTGTTCTGGGCCGAGCCCGAGGACGACGAAGACGATGACGACGCGCCCGACACCCCTCCCGATTTCGCTTTACCCCCGCACGACACGCGACACTGATTGATGACTGACCAGAACGACCTTCTTTTCGAGCGCGCCCGCGCCGTGATCCCCGGCGGCGTGAACTCGCCCGTGCGCGCCTTCAAGGCCGTCGGCGGCACGCCCCGTTTCATCCAGCGCGCACAAGGCGCCTATTTCTGGGATGCCAACGACAAGCGCTACATCGACTACATCGGCTCCTGGGGCCCGATGATCCTGGGCCACGGCCACCCCGCGGTGGTCGAGGCGGTGCAGAAGGCCGTGCTCGAAGGCTTCTCGTACGGCGCGCCGACCGAGCGCGAGATCGAACTGGCCGAAGCCATCCTGGCCCTGGTGCCGTCGATGGAAATGGTGCGCCTCGTGAGCTCGGGCACCGAAGCCGCCATGAGCGCGCTGCGCCTGGCGCGCGGCGCCACCGGCCGCAAGACCATCGTCAAGTTCGAAGGCTGCTACCACGGCCACGCCGACGCGCTGCTCGTGAAGGCCGGTTCCGGCCTCGCCACCTTCGGCAACCCGACCTCGGCCGGCGTGCCGCCCGAGGTGGTGCAGCACACGCTGGTGCTCGAGTACAACAACCTGCAGCAGCTCGAAGAAGCCTTCGCGCTGCACGGCAAGGACATCGCCTGCCTGATGATCGAGGCGATCGCCGGCAACATGAACTTCGTGCGCGCCACGCACGAATTCGCGAAGCGCTGCCGCGAGCTGTGCACGCAGCACGGCGCGCTGCTGATCTTCGACGAGGTGATGACGGGCTTCCGTGTCGGCCTGCACGGCGCGCAAGGCGTGCTGGGCATCACGCCCGACCTCACGGTGCTCGGCAAGGTGATCGGCGGCGGCATGCCGCTGGCGGCCTTCGGCGGCCCGCGCGCCATCATGGAACAGCTCGCGCCGCTGGGCCCGGTCTACCAGGCCGGCACGCTGTCGGGCAACCCGGTGGCCACCGCCTGCGGCTTGGCCACGCTGAAGGAAATCTCGAAGCCCGGCTTCTACGAAGCGCTGGCCAAGAAGACCCGCACGCTGGTCGACGGCCTCAAGGCCGCCGCGGCCGCCGAGGGCCAGCCCTTCAACGCCGACAGCGAAGGCGGCATGTTCGGCTTCTTCCTGATGAACGAACTGCCGCAGAACTACGCGACGGTGATGACCACCGACAACGCGCAGTTCAATGCACTGTTCCACGGCCTGCTCGATCGCGGCGTGTACATCGCGCCGGCACTCTATGAAGCAGGCTTCGTGAGCGCCGCGCACAGCGAGGACGACATCGCGGCCACCATCGCGGCGGCGCGCGACATCTTCAGTAAGCGCTGACGCGCGCCCTCCCCGCTCAGGCGGGGTCGACCGCCGCCACCGGCCCGGCCTCGGCTTCGAGCACTTCGGCCGCGGCCAGGCAGAGGTCTTCGCGGAAGCGGTCGCCCACGAGTTGCACGCCCGTGGGCAGCCCGTGGCGCAGCCCCATCGGCACCGACAGCCCCGGCAATCCCAGGATCGCGGTGGACAGCAGCGGGCTCTGCGCATCCAGAATCTCCCGCATCGCAGAGCTGCCGCGCTGGTCGGCGTCGACCGGGAACGGATGGCGCCACGACACCGGCATCAGCAGCAGCGGATGGCGCTGCAGGAACAGCGCCCATTCGCGCATCAAGCCCGTGCGCGCGGCCAGGGCACGCATGTAGCCCACCGTGTCGAACTGCGGCGCGTGCGCATCCATGGCGCGGTAGGCCTGGCGGATGGTGTCGTCGCCGTCGCGCATCAGTGCCTCTTCCACCAGCAGCCGGCTGTCGGCCATCGTCAGCGACAGCCAGAGGTCGGCCGTCTCGCGCAGGCGCGGCGGCTGCGCGGGCTCGACGCGGTAGCCGGCGCGCTCCAGGCGGCGCGCGGCGCGCTGCAGGGCGTCGGCCACCTCAGGGTCGCAGGCGTAGCCGGGCAGCTCGGTGCACAGCGCCACGCTGACGGGGCTGCCCGACGTGGCCGATTCCAGCGGCGCGGGCGCCCACCACGGGTCGCGCACATCGCGCTGCGCCATCGCGGCAAAAGCCAGCCGCAGGTCGCGCACGCTGCGCGCCAGCGGCCCCTGCACCGACGTGAGCTGGACCACCATCGGCCGCTCGCCCGTACCCGAGGGGTTGAAAGCCGGCACGCGCCCGAAGCTCGGGCGCAGGCCGTACACGCCGCAGGCGTAGGCCGGGTAGCGGATCGATCCGCCCTGGTCGTTGCCGTGCGCGATGGCGCCGATGCCGACCGCCACCGCCGCCGCCGCGCCACCGCTGGAACCGCCCGGCGTGACGTCGGCGTTGTACGGATTCAGCGTGCGCCCGTGCGCTGCGTTGTCGGTGAACCAGCGCATCGAGAACGCGGGCGTGTTGGTGCGGCCGACCACGATCGCGCCGGCGCGCTGCAAGTTCGCGACCACGGGGCTGTCGTCCTTCGCCACGACGCTGCGGTAGGCCTCCACGCCGTTGGTGGTGGCATGCCCGCGCTGGTCGACGTTGACCTTGATGGTGACCGGCACGCCGTGCAGCGGCCCGGTCGCCTCGCCCTTCGCGAGCACGGCATCGGCCTGCGCCGCCGCGCCGAGGGCCTCGTCGGCGCAGCCGTCGACCACGGCGTTCACCCGTGGGTTGACGGCCTCCAGCCGCGCCAGGCTGCTGCGCACCGCCTCGACGCACGAGACCTCGCGCGCCTTGATGCGCAGCGCCAGGTCGGCGGCTTCCAGTTGCCAGAGTTGCATGCGTTGTCTCCTTGAGAAAAATGAAATCGATCGATCGGACCTGCGTCAGTCGCCCTTGACGCCCGCGCGCCGCACGGCGTCGGCCCAGCGCGGCTTCTCGCGCTTCATCAGCGCGCTGAGTTCCTCGGGACTCGAAGGCAATGCCTCGATCGACAGCGCGGCGTTGGCGCGCACCACGGCCGGGTCGGCCAGCGCGGTGCGCAATGCGGTGTTGAGCCGGTCGACCGTCTTGCGCGGCGTGCCCGCCGGCGCCATCAGCGCGCCCCAGGCCACCACCTCGAAACCGGGCACGCCGCTCTCGGCCACCGTCGCCACCTCGGGCAGCACGCCGGCGCGCTTGGCGCTGGTCACGGCGATCGCCTTGACCCGGCCCTGCTGGATGAACGGCAGCACCGCCGAGATGTTCTCGATGGTCACGTCGAGCTGCCCATTGACCATGTCGCCGACCGCCTGCGTGCCGGTCTTGTAGGGCACCTGCACCATCGTCAGGCCCGTCTCAGCCTTCAGCAATTCGCCGGTCAGGTGGCCTGCGCTGCCGATGCCGGGCGAGCCGGCCGAGAGCTTGCCGGGGTGCTCGCGCCCGTAGGCGATGAGCTCCTGCAGGTTGCGCACCGGCAGGTCCTTTCGCACGATCAGCACGTAGGCGTTGCTCGAGATCAGGCCGACCGGCACCAGGTCTTTCTCGGGCGCGTAGGGCAGCTTCGAGAAGAAGGCCGGGTTGATGCTCAGCGTGACGAGGTTGCCGTAGCCGACCGTGTAGCCGTCCGGCGCGGAGGTGGCCAGCGCCTGCGTGCCGACGATGCCGCCGGCGCTGGGGCGGTTGTCCACCGCCAGGGCCTGGCCCAGTTCGCGGCCCATGGCGTCGGCTACCGGCCGCACCGCGACGTCCACGCCCGACCCGGCGGCGTAGGGCACGATGAATTTCAAGGGGCGCTCGGGAAACTGGGCCGAGGCGCCCAGGGCAACGGCGGCCAGTCCGGCCAGGACGGTGCGGCGGGTCCACGCGAATGACAGTGCAGGCACGAAGCGATCTCCTGTGAGAGTCCCGCCGCTCACCATGAGACGACCGGTGCGCAAAGTCTAGAAATCGGCCGCGCGCCGGAAAAGACAATCGCTTGTCGCGATGACAACCTGCGTTTGTCTGGGGATCACCCGGTGGCGCCGGGCGGCAGAATGCGCCGCATGAAGGACCACCAGCTCAAGGCCTGGCTGCGGCTGGCCGACACCGGCAGCATCCGCGCCGCCGCGCGCAGCCTGCACCTGAGCCAGGCGGCCGTGACCAAGGCGATCCGCGAACTCGAGGCCGAGGTCGACGCCCAACTGGTGCTGCGCAGTTCGCGGGGCATCGAGTTCACCGAGTGCGGCCGCCAGCTCACCGTGCGCGCGCGGCTGGCGCACCAGCAGCTCGAACTCGCGCGCCAGGACATCCGCATCCTGCAGGGCAGCCAGCACGGGCGCGTGGCCGTCGCGGTGACGCCGATGGTGTTCCTGGGCGTGCTGCCCGAGGTGGTGCGCGCCTTTCGCAAGGCCATGCCGCATGCGCAGCTCAAGCTCTTCGATGGCCTGATTCCCCAGGTGCTGCCGCTGCTGCGCGAAGGCACGATCGACTTCGCGGTGGCCGGCCCGGTGGCCGCGGCGCTCGACGCCGACTTCGCGTTCGAACGGCTCGACATGATCGAGATGGCGGTGCTCTGCCGACGCGGCCATCCGCTGAACCGCGCCACCCGATGGGAAGAAGTGGCGGGCGCCGAATGGCTGATGCACCTGGCGCCGGGCAGCCAGCACACCTTCCTGCTCGAACAGTACGCCGCGCAGGGCCTGCCGCTGCCGGAGCACCGCATCGAGGTGGCGTCGTTCGGCGTGAGCTGGGGCCTGCTGACCCGCAGCGACGCGCTGATGGTCGGGCCGGCCGGCATGCTCACCATGCCGCCGTATGCCGACCTGGTGGAGCGCGTGCCGCTCGCGATGCCGGTGCCGCCACTGGAACTGGGCATCGTCTCGCCGCGCGGCAAGCCGCTGTCGCTGGCGGCGCTGCGGCTGGCCGAGCTGTTCCGCAAGTACCTGGCGCGGCCCGCCTGAGCGATGTCATCGTTTTCGCGATGGCCGCGTGTATATTGCGCCGGCGTTCGCGGGGCCGTGCCCCCGCGCGCAGACCCAAGGGAAGCCGTCATCGCAGCCACCATCGAAGCCGCGAGACAGACCAATTTCAGGATGCCCCGCCCATGACCCCCTTGCGCATGCTGCCGCTGCTGAGTGCCCTTCTTTTGCCGGGCCTCGCGCTGGCGCAGTCCTTCGAGCCGAAGAACATCTGGGTCAACCCCGGCTTCTACTCGGCCCACTTCGACAGCGGCAAGGGCCTGGAAAACGCCAACCCGGGCCTGGGCTTCGAGTACCCGCTGAACGACACCTACCGCGTCACGGCCGGCACCTTCCACAACAGCAACCGGCGCCAGTCGCACTACGTCGGCCTGTACATCCTGCCCTTCGAGTTCTACGGCGTGAAGTTCGGCGCGGTGGTGGGCGGCTTCGACGGCTACCCCGACTACCGCAACGGCAACTGGTTTCCCGCCATCATTCCGACGGCCGCCATCGAGGGCAAGAACTGGGGCCTGAACATCGCCTACGTGCCGACGATCAGGAATCGCCTCTACGGCGCGATCAGCTTCCAGCTCAAGTACCGCTTCGGCACGCACGAGTAGCGGCCACAAAAAAGGCCAGGGCCGCGTGAGCGACCCTGGCCTTGTTCGGGCAGGCCCCACGGGGCCGCAGGCTCAGTGCCGGAAGTGGCGCACGCCCGAGAACACCATCACCACGCCGCGCTCGTCGGCCGCGTCGATCACTTCCTGGTCGCGCATCGAGCCGCCCGGCTGGATGACGCAGCCCGCGCCCGCGTCCACCACAACATCGAGGCCGTCGCGGAACGGGAAGAAGGCGTCGCTCGCCACCGCCGTGTCCTTCAGCGACAGGCCCGCGTGCTCGGCCTTGATGCTCGCGATGCGCGCCGAATCGAGGCGGCTCATCTGGCCGGCGCCCACGCCCATGGTCATGCCGTCGGCGCAGAACACGATCGCGTTGCTCTTGACGTACTTCGCAACCTTCCAGGCGAACAGCAGGTCTTGCAGCTGCTGCGGCGTGGGCTGCTTCTTGCTGACCACCTTGAGGTCGGCCAGGGCCAACTCGTGGTTGTCGGCGGTCTGGATCAGGAGGCCCGAGCCGACGCGCTTGACGTCCATCGCGTTGCGGCCGTTGTCCCAGTCGGTGGCGCCACCCTGGGGCAGCGCGATCTCGAGCACGCGCACGTTGAGCTTGGCCTTGGTGGCCTGGAACACTTCGAGCGCTTCGGGCGTGTAGCCCGGTGCCATCAGCACTTCGACGAACTGCTTGTTGACGGCCTGCGCGGTGGCCAGGTCGACCGGGCGGTTGAAGGCGATGATGCCGCCGAAGGCCGAGGTCGGGTCGGTCTTGAAGGCCTTGCTGTAGGCCTCGAGCGCGTCGGCGCCCACGGCCACGCCGCAGGGGTTGGCGTGCTTCACGATCACGCAGGCCGGTTCGTCGAAGCTCTTGACGCATTCCCACGCCGCATCGGCGTCGGCGATGTTGTTGTAGCTGAGTTCCTTGCCCTGCAGTTGCTTGGCCGACACGAGCGAACCGGGCGCCGGATACAGGTCGCGGTAGAACGCAGCCTGCTGGTGCGGGTTCTCGCCGTAGCGCAGGTCCTGCACCTTCACGAAGCGACCGTTGCTCTGCGCCGGGAACAGCGAGCGCGTGGGGGCGGGCTGGCCGATGCTGGCGTCGAAATCGATGGCCGAGAGGTAGTCGCTGATCGCGCCGTCGTAGTCGGCGATGCGATTGAACGCGGCCACCGAGAACGCGAACTTGGTCTTGTCGCTGAGCTTGCCGTCGGCCTTGAGTTCGGCCAGCGCCACGGCGTACTGCGAGGCGTCGGTGAGCACGCCCACGTCCTTCCAGTTCTTGGCGGCGCTGCGCACCATCGCCGGGCCGCCGATGTCGATGTTCTCGATGGCGTCCTCGAGCGTGCAGCCGGGCTTGGCCACGGTTGCTTCGAACGGATACAGGTTGACCACCAGCAGGTCGATGGTGTCGATGCCGTGTTCCTTGATCGCGGCGACGTGCGCGGGCAGGTCGCGGCGCGCCAGCAGGCCGCCGTGGATCTTCGGATGCAGCGTCTTCACGCGGCCGTCGAGCATTTCGGGAAAGCCGGTGTGGTCGGCGACTTCGGTCACCGGCAGGCCGGCATCGGCCAGCAGCTTGGCGGTGCCGCCGGTGGACAGCAGCTTGACGCCCAGGCCATGCAGGGCCTGCGCGAATTCAAGGATGCCGGTCTTGTCGGAAACGGAAAGGAGTGCGGTCTGAGCCATGGGATATGCCGTGGAGTTATTTCAAAAGTTTGTGCTCGACCAATTTCTTGCGGAGCGTGTTGCGGTTCAGGCCCAGCCATTGGGCGGCCCGGGACTGGTTGCCTTCGGCGCGCGTCATGACGACGTCGAGCAGGGGTTTCTCGACCACGCGCACGAGCATCTCGTACATGCCGTCGGGTTCGGTGCCCCGCAGATCGCGAAAGTAGCTGTCCAGACTGCTGCGAACGCAGTCCTCGATGTGTTTCTTGCTCATTGCTTCTTCTCTTTTTGTCTTCGCTCAATCGACGGCGCAGGCCGTCTCCTCTTCTCCCGACGGCTCCTCGTCTGCCGTCGGGGCGGGCATGCGGTCCATGCGGTCCGCAAGCCCCTGGAAATAGTCGTCGACCGCGCGCAGCTGGCCGGCGCAGTCTTCGATGGCGTTCATCCGTGCGCGGAACGCCTCGCCGTCGGGCAGCGCGCGCACATACCAGCCGATGTGCTTGCGCGCCGTGCGCACGCCGCTGAACTCGCCGTACAGCGCGTAGTGCTCCACCAGGTGATCGAGCAGCAGCCGGCGCACCTCCGCCACCAGCGGCGGCGCCAGGTGGGTGCCGGTGTCCAGGAAATGCGCGATCTCCCGGAAGATCCACGGCCGGCCCTGCGCGGCACGGCCGATCATCACGGCGTCGGCGCCCGTGACTGCGAGCACGTCGCGTGCCTTCTCGGGCGAGCGGATGTCGCCGTTGGCCACCACCGGCACGCGCACCGCGGCCTTCACGGCGGCGATGGTGTCGTACTCGGCGTGGCCCTTGTAGCCCTGCTCGCGCGTGCGCCCGTGCACGGTGAGCATCTGCACGCCGGCCGATTCGAAGTCGCGTGCGAGCTTCACCGCGTTGCGGTGGTCTTCGCTCCAGCCGGTGCGCATCTTGAGCGTGACCGGCACGCGATGAGGCTGCGCCGCATCGACCACGGCCTGCACGATCTCCAGCGCCAGCGGCTCGTCGCGCATCAGCGCCGAGCCGGCCCACTTGTTGCAGACCTTCTTGGCCGGGCAGCCCATGTTGATGTCGATGATCTGCGCGCCGCGCTCGATGTTGTAGACCGCGGCCTCGGCCATCATGGCCGCGTCGGTGCCGGCAATCTGCACCGCAATGGGGCCCGGCTCGCCGTCGTGGTTGGCGCGCCGCGAGGTCTTCAGCGTGTTCCAGAGTTCCTTGCGCGAGGTGACCATCTCGCTGACCGCATAGCCCGCGCCGAGTTCGCGGCACAGCATGCGGAAGGGCCGGTCCGTCACGCCGGCCATGGGCGCGACGAACAGCCGGTTTTCCAGCGTGTGGGTGCCGATCTGCAAGGTCATGGGAAGGAGTGCTGTGCGGGTCGGCTGCTGAAAAATGAGGCACGATTGTAGCCACCTGGCATTTCAGCGACTGAAACGATTTACGCCTTTTTGCGCTTGCGACACAGGCGTAAACACCAGTATTTCGCGGGGCCTTCTCCCACGCGCTTGCGACGTGAGCGCTGCCTATACTTCGCCGACCTTATGCAAGCCTGGCTCGACGCACTCCTGGCGCTCCTCGCGCTCCCCCAGTACGGACTTTCGACGCTGTTCATCGCGGCCTTCGTGTCGGCCACGCTGCTGCCGGTGGGCTCCGAACCGATCTTGTTCGGCCTGCTGAAACTCAACCCCGAGATGTTTTGGCAGGCCATCGCCGTGGCCACCGTGGGCAACACGCTGGGCGGCGCGGTCGACTGGTGGATGGGCTACGGCGCGCACAAGGTGGCCGACAAGTACTCGCACTCGAAACACCACCTGCGCGTGCTCGGCTGGCTCGAGCGGCTGGGCCCGAAGGCCTGCCTGCTGAGCTGGCTGCCGATCGTGGGCGACCCGCTGTGCGCGGTCGCCGGCTGGCTCAAGCTGCCGTTCTGGCCCTGCGTGGGCTACATGGCGATCGGCAAGTTCCTGCGTTATGTGACGATGACCTACGCGCTTCTATACGTCTTCCCGTCATGAAGCGCGCGTTCGAAAAAACTCAGCTCAGCAGTTCGTAGGGGCCGCCGCGCTCCAGCGCGCGCTTATAGGCCGGGCGCGTATGGATGCGCTCCAGGTAGGCCATGAGCTTGGGCCGCCGCGCATCGAGCCCGCCGCGCGCCTGCGAGGCTTCGACCACGAAACTCATCTGGATGTCGGCGCCCGTGAATTCATTGCCCGCGAACCACTCGCTGCGGCCAAGTTCGGCCTCCATGAAATTCAGATGGCCTGTGATGTTCGGATGAATGAAGGCCGACTTCGCCTTCGCCGCGATGGCCTTGGCGATCGGCTTGGCGAAGAAGGGCATCTTGCTCGTCTCGATGCGGTCGAACACCAGCTTGAGCAGCAGCGGCGACATCGCCGTGCCTTCGGCGAAGTGCAGCCAGTAGCGGTAGCGCAAAGCCTCGGGCGAACCCGGCGCGGGCGCGAGCCGGCCCTGGCCGTAGCGTTCGATGAGCGACTCGATGATCGCGCCCGATTCCGCCAGCGTCGCGCCGTCGTCGGTCGTCACCACCGGCGACTTGCCCAGCGGATGCACGGCCTTCAGCGAAGCGGGCGCCAACATGGTCTTGGGATCGCGCTGGTAGTGGACGATCTCGTAGGGCAGCTCGAGTTCTTCGAGCAGCCAGAGCACACGTTGCGAGCGCGAGTTGTTCAGGTGATGGACGGTGAGCATGATGGCGAATGAAGGCCTTCCGGCGGAGGATGCAGCGGGCGCGCAGTCTAACCAACGCACGCGGGTTCCGGGCGCCCGCTGCGACAGCGTGACCGCCTACGGCAAACCGTGGACCGGCTTCCTACACTGACCCGGATGGCTCCTCACTTCACGCGGCGCCGCCGCACCTCGCTACTCATCACCGGACTCTGGCTCGGCCTCGCGGCCTGCCAGGCCTGGGCACTCACGCCCGAGGAGGTGTTCCGCAAGGTCGCTCCCGCCGTCTGGACCGTGAAAGGCGAACGCGGCAACAACCAGACCGCCATCGGCAGCGCGGTGGCCGTGACCTCGGGCGCGCTGGCCACGGCCTGCCACGTGGTCGACGGCGCCGTCGCCGTCACGGTGGTGCAGGGCCCGACCACGCTGCGCATCGCCCGCATCGTGCGCGACCCCGATCCGTCGCGCGACCTGTGCGTGCTCACGAGCGAAACGCCGCTGCAGCTGCCCGCCGTGCAGATCGTGCCCACCGCCGAGTTGCGCGTCGGCCAGCGCGTGTTCGCCGTCGGCAGCCCGCATGGCCTCGAACGCACGCTGAGCGAGGGCCTGATCTCCGCGCTGCGTCCGCGCGCGCCCGGGCAACTGCCGATCGTGCAAACGTCGGCGCCCGTGTCTTCAGGTTCCAGCGGCGGCGGGTTGTTCGACACCGAGGGCCGACTGGTCGGCGTGACCGACAGCGTGGCGCCCGGCGGCGCGAACCTCGGCTTTGCCTATCCGGCGCAATGGGTGATGGAACTGCCGCAGCGCGTGACCACGGAGCTGGCGACATGGCGCGATCTGCTGAAAAGCACCGGCGTGGTGTTCGGTCCCAACGGGGAACCCGCGCCTTCCGGCCATGCCGAGCTGTCGGACCTGCAGGCCCTGCCGTCCATCGGCGCCGACCCGACCCCGGTGCGCAATGCGTACCGTCAGTTCCTGCTGCAGGCCCGGCCCCGCATCTTCCTGCTCACCGGCGACCAGAAGTTCGGCACCGCCACCAGCTCGGCCGCGCTGACCGAGCATCTGAAAGGCTGCACCGAACGCAAGGTGACGTGTGCGGCCTATGCGGTGGATGACACGGTGGTGTGGGGCAAGCAGCAAGCCGCGAAGTAGCCGGGGCTTACTTGACCCCGGCCTTGCGAAGCTCTTCCGCCGTGATGCGGACGGGCTTCTGGCCCCGCTGAACCACGATGGCAGTGTTGGTGCGCACTGCCACCTTGCGTGCTGTTTGCGCGGCGCGCCGCAATGCAATCAGCGACGCCGGCAAGTCCGTGTCTTTCGCTTGGCTGAGTGGGTCGCGGGTCATGGCGCTTTTCGTGAAACACCGAGGAACCGGCTTCGCCGGGCCTCAGGTGTTGCCCCCGGTAGGGGGTTGGCGTAGCGGACACGCAGTGCCGCGCAGCCTGGGGGCGAGCGAAATCAGGAGCTGAAGAGGAAGTTCATCACGTCGCCATCCTTAACGACGTATTCCTTGCCTTCCGACCGCATCTTCCCTGCGTCCTTCGCGCCCTGCTCGCCCTTGAAGGCGATGTAGTCGTCGAACGCGATGGTCTGGGCGCGGATGTAGCCCTTCTCGAAGTCGCCGTGGATCACGCCGGCCGCTTGCGGGCCGGTGTCGCCGATGTGGATGGTCCAGGCGCGCACTTCCTTCACGCCGGCGGTGAAGTAGGTCTGCAGGCCCAGCAGCTTGAAGGCGGCGCGGATCAGGCGGTTCAGGCCCGGTTCTTCCTGGCCGATCTCGGCCAGGAACATCTTCTTGTCTTCGTCGTCCATCTCGGCTAGGTCGGCTTCGATCTTGGCGCAGATGGCGACCACGGGCGCGCCCTGCTTGGCGGCGTACTCGCGCAGGCGGTCCAGGTAAGGGTTGTTCTCGAAGCCGTCTTCCGACACGTTGCCCACGAACATGGCGGGCTTGGCGGTGATGAGCGTGAAGCTCTTCACCAGCGGCAGCTCTTCCTTCGTGAACTCGAGCGCGCGCACCGGCGTGTTCTCGTTCAGCGCGGCCTGGCAGCGTTCGAGCAGGCCGACGAGCTTCTGCGCGTCCTTGTCGCCCGAGCGGGCCACCTTGGTGTGGCGGTGCAGCGCCTTCTCGACCGTGGCCAGGTCGGCCAGGCACAGCTCGGTCTGGATCACCTCGATGTCGGAGATCGGGTCGACCTTGCCGGCCACGTGGATCACGTTCTCGTCGTCGAAGCAGCGCACCACGTTCACGGTGGCGTCGGTCTCGCGGATGTGCGCCAAAAACTTGTTGCCGAGGCCTTCACCGGTGCTGGCACCGGCCACCAGGCCGGCGATGTCGACGAACTCGACGATGGCGGGCACCACACGCTCGGGCTTGACGATCTCGCTCAGCTGGTCGAGCCGCGGATCGGGCACTTCCACCACGCCCACGTTGGGCTCGATGGTGCAGAACGGATAGTTTTCCGCTGCGATGCCGGCCTTGGTCAACGCATTGAAAAGGGTGGATTTACCGACGTTGGGCAGGCCGACGATGCCGCATTGCAAACTCATGGGAGGTCCTCTTGGGTAACCCCCGATTTTAGGCTGACCGGGTTCTCCCCCTGGCCAGGCTCCCTTCCCGCCACGCCGGCGCGCCCTTTTCCAAGGCGCTCGACTCCGCCCGAAAGCCCTCTGGCAGCGGCTTCGAGGGCTGAAAGGCTCAGGGTTTGACCCGACTGGCAAACGTTTGCGCAAACGTTTCCCTCGATTAACATCGGAGCCCCCGGCACAGACCGGCGTTCCGCTCTGACCCCTCATTTCAGGAGACATCCACCATGAAGTTCACCCGCCGTACCCTGCAAAGCGCTGCCGCATTGACCTTGCTGGGCGCCATCGCCGGAACGCCCGCCTTCGCGCAGGACAAGCCGAAGGTCGCGCTGGTCATGAAGTCGCTGGCCAACGAGTTCTTCCGCACCATGGAAGACGGCGCCAAGGCGCACCAGAAGGCCAACGCCGCGCAGTACACGCTGGTGGCCAACGGCATCAAGGACGAGACCGACACCGCCGCCCAGATCAAGATGGTCGAGCAGATGGTGGCGCAGAAGATCAACGCGCTGGTCATCGCGCCGGCCGATTCGAAGGCGCTGGTGCCGGTGATCAAGGCGGCCATCGACAAGGGCATCCTGGTCGTGAACATCGACAACCGGCTGGACGCCGACGCCCTGAAGGAAAAGGGCATCCAGGTGCCCTTCGTCGGCCCCGACAACCGCGCCGGCGCCAAGCTGGTGGGCGATGCGCTGGCCAAGGAGCTGAAGTCGGGCGACAAGGTCGGCATCATCGAAGGCGTGTCGACCACCTTCAATGCACAGCAGCGCACGCTGGGCTATCAGGACGCCATGAAGGCCGGCGGCATGACCGTGGTCGGCGTGCAGTCGGGCCAGTGGGAAATCGACAAGGGCAACACCGTGGCCGCCGGCATGATGCGCGAGCACCCCGACCTGAAGGCCCTGCTGGCCGGCAACGACAGCATGGCGCTGGGCGCCGTGGCCGCCGTCAAGGCCGCGGGCAAGACCGGCAAGGTGCTGGTGGTGGGCTACGACAACATCGGCGCCATCAAGCCGATGCTGAAGGACGGCCGCGTGCTCGCCACCGCCGACCAGTTCGCCGCAAAGCAGGCCGTGTTCGGCATCGAGACCGCGCTGAAGGCCATCGCCGACAAGAAGAAGCAATCGGAAATGCCGGCTGAAGTGAAGACCGACGTGGTGCTCGTTACCAAGTCGTCGAAGTAAGCCATTCCGCTCCCCCCTAAAAAGAAGAAGACCTCGTTTTGACCGCCGCACCCGACGCCGCCATGAATCCGCCCTTACCCACCGCCGTGCTCGCCCTGAGCACGGTCGGCAAGGATTACGCGGCGCCGGTGCTCGACGGCGTTTCGCTCGAGCTGCGCGCCGGCGAGGTGCTGGCGCTCACGGGCGAGAACGGCGCGGGCAAGAGCACGCTGTCGAAGATCGTCTGCGGGCTGGTGCAGCCCACGCGCGGCGGCATGCTGCTGGACGGCCGGCCCTTCGCGCCGGCCTCGCGCCGCGATGCCGAGCGCCTGGGCGTGCGCATGGTCATGCAGGAACTCGGCCTCGTCACCACGCTGTCGGTGGCCGAGAACCTGCTGCTCGACCGCCTGCCGCACAAGAGCGGCTGGATCCGCCGCGCCACGCTGCACGAGCTGGCCGAGCGCCAGCTCGCCAAGATCGGCCTGGACGGCATCGACCCGGCCACGCCGGTGGCGCGGCTGGGCATCGGCCAGCAGCAGATGGTGGAGATCGCGCGCAACCTGCAGGACGATACGCGCGTGCTGGTGCTCGACGAGCCCACCGCCATGCTCACGCCGCGCGAAACCGCGCACCTGTTCGAGCAGATCGAACTGCTGAAGCTGCGCGGCGTAGCGATCGTCTACGTGTCGCACCGCCTCGAAGAACTGCAGCGCATCGCCGACCGCGTGGCGGTGCTGCGCGACGGCAAGCTGGTCGACGTGCGCGCCATGGCCGGCGTGCGCGAATCCGAACTGGTGCAGCGCATGGTCGGGCGCGCGGTGCACGAGCACGAAGGCCGCGCGCGTCGCGTGGCGGGCCCGGTGCTGCTGA
>NZ_BCUS01000083.1 GCF_001591345.1 Variovorax boronicumulans NBRC 103145
AAGCTCACCCGCATCAAGCGCGAGGCGCCCGCCGAGGGCGACGCCTCCGCCAAGTGATGACGGGGCCGGGCGCCGCCTCGCGGGTTCGCGCGGCGTTGCGCATTGCGCTGAGCCACTACGTCGCGAGCGGGCTCACCGTCGCGCTCGGCCTGCTCGTGATCTCGGGCGGGGTGCACCTGTGGCTGGGCACCCTGGCCGCTTCGGCCGCCGCCACCGGCGTGATCGTCACGGCGCCGCCCGACCTGCCCGGCCCGCGCCGCGGCAAGTTTTTGCAGATGCTGCCGGCGCCGCTCATCGGCCTGCCGCTGTTCTTCGCGGTGCAGATGCTGCACGGCGCACCGATCCGCCTCGGGCTGCTGCTGGTGCCCGCCACCTTCATGGCCTTCGTGGCCATGGCCTGGGGCAAGCGCGGCATTCCCATCGCCATCGCGGTGATGTTCTCGATGGTCTTCTCCATGGCCACGCCAGCGCCCACCGGGCTGTCGGACGCCATCGCGCGCACCACCGAATTCGGTCTGGGCGCCGGCCTGTACGTGGTGTGGGCCACGCTCGCCAACCTGCTGCTCAACGGGCGCTTTCGCACGCAGTCGATCGCCGACGTGCTGTTTTCGCTGGCCGCGCTCATGCGCACCGAAGCCAGCCAGTTCACGCCGCAGGACGAAACCCGCGACATCCGCGACACCCCCGCCTCGTTGCTCGGCCAACTGCTGCGTGAGCAGGCCGCGCTGGCCGACCAGCTGCAGGCCACGCGCGACATCGTGCTCGAATCGCCGCGCACGCCGCGCCGCCAGCGACTGGCCGGCATGCTCGTCATCGTGCTCGAGATGCGCGACCAGCTGCTCGCCAGCGAGCTCGACCTCGACGCCCTGCGCGCCCATCCGTCGCACGCGCAGGCGCTGGTCGAGATGCGCCGCATCCTCGAAGAGCTGGCCGACGAAACGACCGGCCTGGCCGATGCGCTGCTCATGCGCCGCCACCCCGCCGCCGTGGCCGACCGCCGGCCGCGCCTGGCCGCCATCCACGTGACGGCAGACGACGAAGACACGCACGGCCAGATGGGCCCCTCGGCCGCCATGCTCGCGCGCGGGCTGGCCAGCCGCATCGGCCACATCAACGACGAGGTGCTGCGCCTGGCGGCCATGGCGCGCGGCGACGCCGAGCCCAACCTGGCCGTGGTGCGCGCCAACTGGCAGCTCTTCGTGAGCCCGACCGACTGGTCGCTGCGCCCCTTCCTCGCGCTGTGGCGCTGGGACGCGCCGCCGCTGCGCCACGCCATTCGCGCGGCGCTGGCCATCGCGGCCGGCTACGGCATCGCCGTGTCGATGCCCTGGGGGTCGCACGACTACTGGATCTTGCTGACCATCGTGGTGGTGCTGCGCGGCAGCCTCTCGCAGACGCTGGAGCGGCGCAACAGCCGCGTTGCCGGCACGCTGCTGGGCTGCGTGCTCGCGGTGGGCCTGCTGTCGGCGCACCCGTCGCCGCTGATGCTGCTCGTAACCGTGACCATCGCGCAGGCCATTGCCCACAGCTTCGCGGTGCGGCGCTACCTCGTCACCGCCGTGGCCGCCACCGTGCTGGGCCTGCTGCAGGCCCACATGCTGAACACCGGCACCGCGCCCATCTTTGCGCTGTTCGAGCGCATCGCCGACACGCTCATCGGCGCCGCGCTGGCCTGGGGCTTCTGCTACGTGCTGCCCTCGTGGGAGCGCACGCAGATTCCGGCGCTGGTGGCGCGCGTGCTCACCGCGCAGGCGCGCCATGCGCGGCTCGCACTCGGCCTGGGCCAATTGCAGGCCATCCAGAGCAGCCCCGAGCTCGAGTGGCGGCTTGCGCGCCGCGAGGCTTACGACAGCCTCTCGGCGCTCGTGCAGGCCACGCAGCGTTCGCTCTCCGAACCGCGCGCCGTGCAGCCGCCGCTGGAGCCGCTGGAGCATCTGCAGGCCCACAGCTACCAGCTGCTCGCGCAGCTCAGCGCGGTGAAGTCGATGCTCGTGCTGCGGCGCGACCGCCTCACGCCGGGCGACATCGAAGGCCCGCTCGTGCGCACCGCGCAACGCATCGAGGCCGCCCTGGGAACCATTCCGATCGCAGGGCCCTCTCACCCCGAGAGCACGGGGGCCACCACCGTCGGCGGTCCCATTCCACTGCCCGACCCGTTCGACAACGACATCAGCCCCTGGCTGGTGCGCCGGCTCGACCTGGCCACGGCGCTCGCCACGCAGCTGCGCGACGACGCAGCGCGCATTCTTCAACCACTGAACGACAACACCCCAGAAGCAAAGACCACCCCCGCCTGATGACCCAAGAGCTCCTCGCACACCCCTGGTTCGGCACCTGGATTGCCGCCCTGATCGCCGCGCCCCTCGCCCTTCTCGCCCACCGCATCGGGGGCATGGTCCTCAGGCGGATCACCCGCCCGGCGCCCGCCGTGCATGCGATGGTGCTCAACTGCACCGCCCCCGCGCGGCTGGTGCTGCCGCTGGCGGCGCTCATGATGGTGTGGCAGGCGGCGCCGGACGACCTGCGCTTCATCGGCAGCGTGCGGCATCTCACCGGGCTGCTGCTCATCGCGGCCAGCACCTGGTTCGTGCTCAAGGCCATCAGCGGTTTTGCCGACGGCGTGCTCGCGCAGCACCCTTCGGACATCTCCGACAACCTGCAGGCGCGCCGCGTGCTCACGCAGACCCGCGTGCTCGCGCGCACCGCCATGTCGGTCGTCGTCGTGGCCGGCGGCGCCATGATGCTCATGACCTTCCCGGGCGCACGCCAGGTCGGCGCCAGCCTGCTGGCCTCGGCCGGCGTGATCGGCATCGTGGCGGGCCTGGCGGCCAAGCCCGTCTTCAGCAACCTCATCGCCGGCCTGCAGATCGCGCTGTCGCAGCCGATCCGTATCGACGACGTGCTCGTGGTCGAGGGCGAATGGGGCCGCGTCGAGGAAATCACCGGCACCTTCGTGGTCGTGCGCATCTGGGACGACCGGCGCCTCATCCTGCCGCTCACCTACTTCATCGAGAAGCCGTTCCAGAACTGGACCCGCCACTCGGCCGAACTGCTCGGCTCGGTCTTCTTCTACCTGGACTACGGCACGCCGCTGGCGCCGCTGCGCGCCGAGGTCGAGCGCCTCGTGAAGGCCGCGCCCGAGTGGGACGGCCGCTTCTTCAACCTGCGCGTGACCGACGCCACCGAACGCACCATGCAGGTCCGCGTGCTCTGCACCGCCGCCACCTCCGGCCTGGCCTTCGACCTGCGCTGCCACGTGCGCGAAGGCGTCATCGACTTCATGCAGCGCGAGTACCCGCAGTTCCTGCCGAAGATGCGCTTCGAGGGCAACGATCCGGCGATGGGGCAGCCGGCGGTGATGCAGGGCGCGGCGGCGGGCTGAAGCACCCGCCGCCGTCTTTCTTCTCCCCTACCGCGCAGGCGCCGCCGCAGGCAACACCATCGGCGCCCCCAGCCGCGAGGCGCGCTCCCAGCCCGGTTGCGACTGCGCGCGCTCCAGCTCAGCCACCACCTCCGCGCGCGTGCGCGGTTGCGTGGCCTTCACGGGGATCGGTGCGCCCCAGCGCAGCACGCCGGCCCACTCGGGGCTTTGCTGCGCGGCGCGCAGTTCGGCCACCACCTGGGCGTCGGTCTTGCCCGGGCCGGCGTTTTCGGGGTGCTCCTTGATGCCGGCTTCGGTCGCCGCGAAATGCGCCGGCCCCTCGACGTGCTGCTGGCTGGTTTGCGCGCCGGCCATCAGCGGGAGCGCTGCGGCGGCCATCGCCGCCAGCGCAAAGGCCATCTTCCTGTTCGTCATGTGTCATCTCCTTCGTTGAACGCCGAAGAGGACCACCCGCTTCGGCGATGGCGGTTTTGCTTCGCCATGCCGACACGCTAGAAATTCGGACCGTCGCCGCGCGAACGGTTCAATTACAAAAACGACAGGATGAAGACCAATTCATCCATTCTCTGCAAGCGGCAAGTGGAGCTTTCCAATTCGTAACCCGGCTGCACGGAAAACGTAATTGAAAAAGGCGGTTTCGGTCTTTTCCTGTCGCAATCGATCGATATGATTTGCCCAGACGCATGAACCATGCGGAAGGCAGAAGAAATCAATTGAAATTATTTCCGCACGCCGAACCGGAGCTCCAACGCGGTGCGTGGGAGCGATGAATTTCATATTCAATTCAAGGGCAACAATGAAAAGACAATTCCTCACGGCCGCCGCACTGTTCGGTGTCGGGTTCGCCAATGCACAGTCTTCCGTCACGCTGTTCGGCGTGGTGGACACGGGCATCAGCAATTACTCGTCCAAATCGCAGGACATGAACGGCGCCACGCTGTTCAACCCGTTCTACGTGAACCAGGGCACGCGCACCGCGAGCCAGACCGCGCTGAGCTCGGGCGGCTATTCCACGAGCCGGCTGGGCTTTCGCGGCACCGAGGACCTGGGCGGCGGGCTTGCGGCCAGCTTCTGGCTCGAGGCGCCGATCAGCCCCGACGACGGCAAGACCGGCATCACCACCTTCCAGCGCCGTTCCACGGTCAGCCTGTCGGGCGGTTTCGGTGAATTGCGCCTGGGCCGCGACTACGTGCCGACGGCCTGGAACGACATCGTGTTCGACCCCTTCGGCATCGTCGGCGTGGGCCGCAGCCTGATCTTCACCGCCGCCAACACGAACGCCGGCGGCGGCTCGGGCGGCTTCGGCGGCGACCTCAATTACAACCGCGCCAGCAACTCGATCGGTTATTTCCTGCCGAAGAATCTCGGTGGCTTTTATGGCCAATTCATGTACGCGCTGCATGAAAATACCAAATACGACCCTGGCACGGCAACACCGCCTGGCGTCAATGCGGCGGGCGCACTCAATTCAGGCAATTCGGCCGCATCACGCGCAGGGCGTTACCTGGGCGGACGTGTCGGTTATGCCAATGGCCCGTTCGACGTGGCCGTGTCGTACGGCAACAGCACGGCGGCCGACAATTTCTATGCGGGCACCACCGACAACGTCAAGACCTTCAATCTCGGCAGCTCCTACGATTTCGGCGTGGTCAAGCTGTTCGGCGAATTGTCGAGAATCAAGAAAACGCGCGATTACGCCGTCACGCCCTTGGTCGGCGGCGTGCCGGACGTCGACCTCACGGGCTACCTGATCGGCGTGACCGCGCCGGTCGGCCCGGGCCTGATCCGCGCCTCGTACTCGCAGGTCAAGTACGACCTCAACACCGTCAACCTGCCGTTCACGCCGTCGGTCGCCGACCCCAAGGCCAACAAGCTGGCCATCGGCTACATCCACAACCTGTCCAAGCGCACCGCCCTGTACGCCACCGTCGCGCGCATCAGCAACAAGAACGGCGCGGCGCTCACGGTCGGCGGCCCCGCCTTCGTGAACACCGGGGTGTTCGTGCCCAAGACCTCGACGGGCTACGACGTCGGGCTGCGCCACTCGTTCTGATCAGGGAAGACTGTCACGCGCAAATAAGCAAGCAAGTGAGTGAATGACCGCGGGCGGCCCTGCGCCCGCGGATGTTCCGTTTCTCCAGGAGCCCGTCAGGCGGGTCCATTCGGTCCGCCTTGGTGCGGACCTTTTTTTTGGCGAGAGGCGCGCCTCAGTCGGGCACAGTGCCCGCCGGCGCCGCCACCGCGCGCGCCGCGATCGGCACCGACATCACGATCGAGGTGCGCGTCTCGCCCAGGTGGTTGATGCTGCTCACGAAGGCTTCGAGGTGCTCGATGTCGCGCGCGACCACCTTCAGCACGTACGAGTCCTGCCCCGTCACGTGAAAACACTCGAGCACTTCGCGCCGGCTGCCGAGCAGCTTCAGCAGGCGGGCCTTGTCGGGTTGCGCGGTGGTGATGCCGACCAGCGCCGTCACGGTGTAGCCCGCCTTGCGCGGCGGCACCACCGCGCGATAGCCCTCGATGACGCCGGCCTCTTCGAGGCGCTTCACGCGCTCGGAGGTGGACGGCACCGACAGCGCCACCTGCCGCGCCAGCGCCGTGAGCGAGGTGCGCGCGTCCTGCTGCAGCACGTCGAGGATCTGCCAGTTCTTGGCGTCGATTTCCATGGATTTCAGGCCCGATTGAGAATTTCGCTTCCGATTTCAGGCAAGGCATGCCGCGCGCCTGAATTTCGCCATTCTCGTCATGCGGGCTGCGCCGAACAATCGTCGGCATGGACTTCGCTCTCTTTCTCAAGGCCCTTGTCATCGGGCTCTCGATCGCCGCACCCGTCGGCCCCATCGGCCTGCTGTGCATCCAGCGCACGCTCGCGCATGGCCGCACCATCGGCTTTCTCAGCGGCCTGGGCGCCGCGCTGGCCGATGCCTGCTATGGCGCCATCGGTGCCTTTGGCGTTTCGGCCGTGGTGTCGACGATGGTCGCCGCGCGCGTGCCGCTGGCGCTCGGCGGCGCGGCCTTTCTTGCGTGGATGGGCGTGCAGCTGCTGCGTGCGCCGGCCGCGACGCAGGCTCGGGCCGCGGAGGACGCGGCCACGCCGGTGAAGGCGCTGCTGTCGGTGTTCGTGCTCACGCTGGCCAACCCGATGACGATCCTGTCGTTCGTCGCGGTGTTCGCTTCGCTCGGCAGCGGCCATGTGGGCAGCGGCAGCGGTGCGGCGCTCACGATGGTGCTGGGGGTGTTCCTCGGCTCGGCGCTGTGGTGGCTGGGGCTGTCGAGCATCGTGTCGATGGTGCGGCACAAGCTCGGCGCGCGCGTGCTGCAGGGCATCAACAAGCTGTCGGGCGCGCTGCTGCTGGGCTTTGCGGTGTTTCAGCTGTCGACGCTGCTGTCGCGCTGACGAATCAACTGGCCGGCTTGCGGCGCGCGGGCTTGCGTGCACCCAGCGCACTCGCCAGCGCCTTCGTCGCCCAGTCGCGCAAGGCGTGCGGGTCTTCGAGCGCATCGACCGGCGCCTCGTAGTAGCTCGCGACCTTCACGGTCGAGGCGCTGGTCGCGTACGAGAACGGCACCGCGCCCAGGCGCTCGAATTCTGGCCGGGTGGCGTCGTCCACGCGCAGGTACAGCGTGCCCTTCATCACGAAGGCGAACTGCACGCCGGCCTGCACGAGGCCGAAGCCGCCGAAGAAGCGCTTGACCTCGATGGGGCCCATCGCACCGAGCGACTCGGCCAGTTCGAGCGCCCGCCCGTGCGAACGCTCGGCACCGCCGACGATGGCCGCACCTTTGGCGCGGCTCAAACGACCGCCTTGCGCCGCGCGTCAGTCACCGGCGCGCCGCCATGCACTTCGAGCAGGCGCAGCAGCGCCTCGGAGCTGTGCGCCTTGGCCCAGTCGCGTTCGGAATCGTTGATGCCGACGAGGTGCAAAAAGTCGAAGCGGCCCGAGTCGAGTTGCGCCGTCGCGGGGTAATGCTTGGGCTCCATCAGCACCACATGGCGCAGGGCCACGGTGCCCTTCTCGCGGATCGCTTCGCCGACGGGAATGCGGTCGCCGTAGTCGAAGGGCTGCTTGTCTTCACCGAAGTGCGAGTGCGCGAGCAGCACGTTGTAGGCGAGCAGGCGGCGCAGCAACTTGATGGCCCACTGGTCCTGCGGCTGCGACGGCACCTCGATGACCAGCTCAGAGCCGATCCACGAATAGTCCTCGGGGTCGTAGTCGGCCGGCTCCGTTTCCCAAGGCGTGGAGCCGCCCGAGGTCACGTACAGCCAGGTGTTGCGCACGGGCGTGGGCGCGAACTCGAACACGCCCAGGTGCAGCCAGCGCGGGTCGACGTCTTCGGCGCCCAGCGCCTTGAAGTCGTCGAAGTCGAGCACGTAGATGCCGGTGCGCTCGGGGCCGAACAGGCGCGGGTAGAGCGTCTCTTCGCGGTAGGCCCACACGTCTTCCATGGAAATCATCGGCGCATCCTCCTCGTTGGAACGACGGGATTCTCGTCGTTCAGCGTGAACTGTGCGAACGACGCAGCGCCGGCCACTCGAGGTTGGTGAAGGCGCGCAGCACCCACTCCACCGGGCCGTACGCAAAGCGTGCCAGCCACCAGCGACTGACCAGCATCTGCGCGCCGAAGATGCCGAAGGCGACCATGAGGCTCATGAACGGCCCGAGCTCGCCGATGAGCCGCAGCCCGTACGCCAGGAAGAGCCACGCGCACACCGCCGACTGCAGCAGGTAGTTCGACAGCGCCATGCGCCCCGCCGGTGCCAGCGCCTGCGCCAGCCAGCCGCCCCAGCGCGACTGGAACAGCAGCATCATCGCGCCCACATACGTCGCCGTGAGCAGCGGCGAGGTGAAGACGCCGACCGCCAGGCCCAGCACGTCCCAGCGCGAGCCCGGCACGACCGACGCGGTCCACGCATACACGGCCGCGCCCGGCAGCCCCAGCACCAGCCCGGGCACCAGCAGGCGCTTGAACAGCGGCCGGTAGCGGTCGGCCCGCGCGAACAGGTTGCGGCGGCCCTCGATGACGCCCGCGAAGAACATCGCCAGCGCCATCGGCGCCTGCACCAGCCCGAGCACGATCCACACCTGCGACAGCTCGCGCAGATGCTGGCGGATGACCGTCGCCGCCGTGCCGCGGTAGGCTGCGAGCGCCGAGGCCGCGTCGGCCTTCGCGGTGCGCAGCACCTCGTCGGTCGCCGGACCGCCCAGCATCGCGAGCATGCCGATGGCGCCCCACACCAGCGCGGTCGCCAGCACCAGCCGCAGCGCCCAGCGCGCGAGCACCGCGTCGCTCTGGTGGCGCAGCGCGAGCAGCACGGCGCCGAGCACCGCGTAGGTCGTGAGGATGTCGCCATGGAACAGCAGCACCGCGTGCAGCGCGCCGATGCACCACAGCGCCACCAGCCGGCGCGCCAGGCGCGGCACGAAGGGCTTGCCGCTGCGCTGCGCCGACTGCATCTGCAGCGTGAAGCTGTAGCCGAACAGGAACGAGAACAGCAGGTAGAACTTGGTCTCGAACAGGAAGGCGACGGCAAAGGCCGCCACGCGGTCCAGCCCCGAACGCATCATCGGGTCGGGCAGCGGCTGGCCGTAGTACGGCGAGGCAAAGGCCGCGATGTTCACGACCAGGATGCCCAGCAGCGCGAAGCCGCGCAATGCATCGACGAGCGACTGGCGCTCGACTGCCACAGGGGTCGGGTTCATGCGCCCCGCCCCGGCTTCGCGAGAAAGCGGCTCACCACGCGACGCAGCATCGGCGCCTCGCGCGCGGGGTCGAAGCCCGTGTCGAGCGCCAGGCGCGAGAACACGCCGTCGATCAGCGCGGCGATCCAGTTGGCCGATTGCACCGGGTCGAGCTCGGGGTCGATCTGCCCGCGCGCCGCGGCCTTGCGCAGCAGGGCCGCGAGGCCGTCGCGCATTTCGGTGTCGCCCGCGGCCACGCTGGCGCAGACCACCGGGTTGCGCAGGGTCTCGGCCGCCACCTCCAGCGCCAGCCGCGAGTAGCTGCGGTCGGAGGCAAAGACCATCACCACGTCGAGAAAGGACAGCACCACCTCCAGCGGGTCGGGCGGGTCGTCGTCGATGGCGGCGAAGTACGCGGCCGTGTCGCGCCACTCCTCTTCGGCCAGGGCCTCGATGATCGCGTTCTTGCTGGGAAAGTAATGAAAGAGATTGCCCGGGCTCATGCCCGCGGCGGTGCAGATCTCGGCGGTGGTGGTGGCATGGAAGCCGCGCCGCGCAAAGCAGTCGCCCGCGGCCTCCAGGATCTGGCGGCGCTTGGCCTGCTGGCGTTCGGGGTCAACTTTGCGCACGGTGGTTCTCGCGGAATTCGGTCATGCCCGAATTATTAGACCGAGCGCTCGATCTATTCTGAAGGAAGCCTGAAGAAACCCTTCAGGCAGCGCGCGTGGCCGCAATGCCCCGGATGGTGTCCAGCAGCAGGCGCGCGCCCTCGCCCGTCTCGCTGCCGCGCCGCACGGTCACGCCCACCGGGCCTTCGGTGCTTGCCGTGTCGATGGCCACGCGCTTGAGTTCGCCGCGCGCCACGAAGCCTTCCACCGCGCCCTGCGGCGCAAACCACACGGCGTCGGAGCGCTGCAGCAGGCCCACGGCAAAGCTGGTGTCGGTCGCCTCCACCAAGCGGGCGGGCAGCGCCAGCCCCTGCGCGATGAGGAAGGCGTCGGCCGTGTGCCGGATCAGCGTGCCCGACACCGGCAGCACCAGCGGGTAGGCGGCCAGCGCATCGAGCGTGGGCTTGCGCCGCGAGGCCAGCGGATGGCCGGGGCGCACCACCAGCAGCAGCACCTCGCTGTACAGCTGCTCGAAGGCCAGGTCGGCCATGGCCGAAGCCTGCGCGAGCCGGCCCAGCACGAGGTCGATCTCGCCCTGGCGCAGCTGCGTCATGAGTTGCGCGTTGGTGCCGCTCACCACGCGCACGCGCATCGCCGGGTGCGCCGCATGCAGCCGCGCGACCGCCTCGGGCAGCAGGTGCGCCGCCATGTTGGGCAAGGCACCGACCGCCACGCGCAGCTGGTCGGCCTCGGGCTGGTCCATCGCCAGGCCCAGGCCTTCGCGCAGGCCGCGCAGCGCCGACACCGCGTGGCGCACCAGCACCTCGGCGGCCGGCGTGAGCTCCACGCCGCGGCGGCGGCGCAGCAGCAACTGGCGGCCCACGATCTCTTCGAGCTCGGCCACCGTCTTCGACACCGCCGGCTGCGTGAGCGACAGCGCCTCGGCCGCGCGCACCAGGTTGCGCTCTTGCGCCACCATGACCAGGCATTGCAGGTGGCGCATCTTCAGGCGCTCAAAGTTCATGGCTGACATGCGGTTCTCCTCGAAGCCTCGGGTGCGGTGTGCTTTCAAATATAACCAGAGGGAATAGCTGGCGGAAGAGACTTCAGTTGTGCCGCGCCGCGCAGCCTTCTAGAGTGCCGTGGATACGGAGACAGACAAAGCAGCCCATGACCACGACCTTTTCCTCGAAGCCTTCCTCTTCCTTCGGCAGGCGCCGCCGCCTCACGCTCGCCGCCGCCTGCGCCGCGCTGGCCCTCGGCCTCGCCGCCCCGGCCGCACAGGCCCAGGCGAGCTACCCCGCCAAGCCCGTGAAGTTCCTCGTCAACTTCCCGGCCGGCGGCCCCATCGACATCCTCGGGCGCGCGCTGGCCGACGCGCTGCAGAAAGACCTGAAGCAGCCCTTCGTGGTCGACAACCGCCCCGGCGCGGGCGGCAACATCGGCGCCGACGCCGTGGCCAAGAGCGCGGCCGACGGCTACACCGTGCTGCTGGGCATCGACAGCACCTTCACCGTCAACCCGCACCTGTACGCGTCGATGCCCTTCGCGGCCAAAGACCTCAAGCCGCTGATGATCTTCAGCTCGTCGGGCCTGAGCTTCACCACCGCCGCCTCGGTGAAGGCGAAGACGCTGCCCGACTTCATCGCGCAGGCCAAGGCCGAGCCCGCCACCTTCAGCTCGGCCGGCAACGGCAGCCCGGGCCACATTGCCGCGGAGATCTTCGCGAGCGCGACCGGCGCGAAGATCGTGCACGTGCCCTACAAGGGCAACGCCCCGGCCGTGATGGCCATGCTGGGCAACGAGGTGCAGGCCGGCATCGTCGCCACGCCCGGCGTGCTGCCGCAGATCCAGGGCGGCAAGCTGCGGTCCCTGGCCGTCACCGGCCGCCAGCGCGCGCCGCTGCTGCCCGAGGTGCCCACCGTGGGCGAGCTGGGCCTGAAAGACCTGGAGTTCGAAGTGCTCTACCTCGCCATGGTGCCGGCCGCCACGCCCGAGCCCGTGATGCAGACCCTGCGCCAGGCGCTGCACAAAGCGCTGGCCCTGCCCGAGCTCAAGGCCCGCCTGGCCTCGCTCGACATGGTGCCGCTGGCCGAAACCGATGCCGCCGCCACCACGCGCCTGGCCACGGCGCAGGCGCGCTACGGGCGCATCGTCAAGGCGACCGGGATGAAGGTGGACTGACGGCCTTGCCGCTGCGCGCCGCCGTGCTGTTCTTCTTGCCCTGGCCTGCTGCCGCCGCAGCAGCCGCCGCCGCGTGGCGCCCCCGGTCGGCCTTGGGCAGCACCGCCTGCGCCACCATGGTTTCGGCGTGCGCCTGCAGGCGGTGCAGCGCGTCGTCGAAGCGCGCGGCATCGTCTGCGTCGAGCGTGCCCATCAACTCGGCGTTGATGCGCGTCACCAGTGGAAAGAGTTCGTCGTACAGCGCCTGTCCCGTCGCCGTGAGGCCCAGCCGCACCTGCCGCCGGTCGCCTGCCAGCGCCGTGCGCGACACCAGCCGCTTGGCCACCAGCGAGCCCACCGCCTTCGAGGTGCGCGCCCGGTCCAGCTGCGCATGCTCGGCCAGCTGCGACGAGCCCAGCTCGCCCCGGCTGGCCAGCACCGCGATCAGGCGCCACTCGCGCCGCGTGATGCCGAAGCGGCCCTCGCACAGCCGGATCACCATGCTGCCCGCCACCGCGAGCAGGCGCGACAGCCGGTACAGCAGCAGGTCGTCCAGCGGGCGGCGCGGCGGGGTGGCGGCGTCTTCGGCAGTCATGGGGATGCGTCTCGAAAGGCCGGGTAAATCCGGGCGATGGTTGATTTGATCAATCGAATGTAGCGTCTCCAGAATCGTCCGCAGCCGCGGCCACCCGCCCCGGCCACGCACAGACCCTGCCGAACGCCGAACGAGACCCCGGAGAGATTGACGATGCCCCAGCTTCCCGACCCGACCCGCCGCCGCACCCTGACCACCCTTGGCGGGCTGGCCCTTGCCCCCCTTGCATCCTTCGCACCGCTTGCGTTCGCGCAGCAGCAGCCCGCCGCCTTCACCCCCGGCCAGCCGATCAAGGTGCTCATCGGCGTGCCCGCCGGCGGCACGCAAGACGTGCTGACCCGCGCCATTGCCCACCAGGTGCGCGATTCGCTCGGCCCGCTCATCATCGACAACCGCTCCGGCGCGGCCGGCCGCATTGCCGTGGAGGCCGTGAAGACCGCAGCGCCCGACGGCCACACCCTGCTGCTGGGCACCGCGAGCATGATGACCATGTTCCCCAGCGCCTATCGCAACCTGTCGTACGACCCCATCAAGGACTTCGTGCCGCTGGTGAACGCCGCGCGCTTCGAGCTGGCGCTCACCGTGCACAAGGACGTGCCCGCCAACACCCTGGCCGAGTTCATCACCTGGGCCAAGGCGCAGGGCGACAAGGTCAGCTTCGGCTCGTACGGCGCCGGCACGCCCTCGCACTTCCTGGGCGAAATGCTCAACCGCGCGGCCGGTCTGAAGATGGTGCACGTGCCCTACCGCGGCTCCACGCCCGCGCGCCAGGACGTGATGGGCGGCACCGTGCCCGTGTACTTCGACACCATCGGCGGTGCGCAGCAGATGCTGCCCACCGGCCGCGTGAAAGTGCTGGCCACCAGCGGCGACAAGCGCTCGCCGCTCATGCCGCAGCTGCCCAGCTTCGTGGAGAGTGGCTACAAGGACGTGGTGGCCACCGCGTGGTTCGCCTACTACGCGCCGCTGAAGACGCCGCCCGCCACCGCCGAGAAACTGCGCACCGAAATCATCCGCGCCGTGAACTCGCGCGACGTGCGCCAGCTGCTGCTGCAGAACGGCATGTACCCCGTGGCCGACGGCCCCGAAGCGCTCGTGAAGACCATGCGCGAAGACATTGCCCGCTGGGCCGGCATCATGAAGGCCGTGAACTTCCAGGCCAATGACTGACCGACCGATCGACACCAAGGACACACCCTTCATGACCCCGCGCGCCCTCCCCGCTTTCGCTTCTTCCTTCAACCCGGCCCGCCGCCGTCTCGCCACCGTGCTGGCCATGGCCGGCCTCGTGGCGGCCATCGCCGCCCCCACGCTCGCGCGCGCACAGGCCGCCCAAGCCGCACTCGACAGCCCGCTGCGCATCGTCGTCGGCTACGCGCCCGGCGGCGCCACCGACCGCGTGGCGCGCATCGTGGGCGACAAGCTCGCAGCCCAGCTCGGCGTGCCGGTCATCGTCGACAACAAGCCCGGCGCGGGCGGCCGCCTGGCCGCGCAGCAGGCCAAGGCCACGCCCGCCAACCAGAACGTGCTGATGCTCGCCAACCCCGCCGTGATGGTGGTGGCGCCGCTCGTCTTCAAGGACAACGGCTACGACGCCGAGCGCGACTTCGTGCCCGTGTCGCACGTCAACGCCTACGACTTTGCGCTGGCCGTGTCGCCCACCCTGCCCGTGCGCGAGCTGAACCATTTGCTCGCATGGATGCGCGCCAACCCGCAGCAGGCCAACGTGGGCGTGCCCGCCACCGGCAGCCTGCCGCACTTCTTCGGCCTCATGGTGGGCGAGAAGGCCAAGGTGCAGACCCAGGTGATTGGCTACCGCGGCTCGGCCCCGCTGCTGAACGACTTGATCGGCGGCCAGGTGCCCATTGCCGTCGACACCGAAGACGTCGTGCTGCCGCAGCACACCGCCGGCAAGCTGCGCATCCTGGCGCTGTCGGGCGAAAAGCGCTCGCCCTTCGCGCCCACCATTCCGACCTTCAAGGAAGCCGGCCTCGACCTCGCCGCCACCGGCTGGAACGCCTTCTTCGCGCCGGCCAGCATGCCCAAGGAGAAAGTCGAACGCCTGGCCACCACCATCCACGCCGTGATGCAAGACCCCGACACCCAACGCAAGTTCAAGGACGCCGGCATGACGCCGGTGGTGAGCACCCAGGCGCAGACCGCCGCGATGCTCAAGGCCTACAAGGCGCAGTGGGCGCCCGTGGTGCAGGAATCCGGCTACCAGCCCTGATCGAAAAACCTCTCAGCGACCTATGACGACACGCAGCAGCACCCGCCCCAACATCATCTTCATCGTGGCCGACGACCTCGGCTATGCCGACCTCGGCTGCTACGGCGGCCGCGATGCGCCCTTCGGCCGCGTGTCGCCCGTGCTCGACGGCCTGGCCGCCAACGGTTTGAAGCTCACGCAGGGCTACTCGAACTCGCCCGTGTGCTCGCCCACGCGCTTCGCGATGATCACCGCGCGGTATCAGTACCGCCTGCGCGGCGCGGCCGAAGAGCCCATCAACAGCCGCAGCCGCGGCAGCACCACGCTGGGCCTGCCCACCGAGCACCCCACCCTGCCGTCGCTGCTGAAAGACAGCGGCTACAAGACCGCGCTCATCGGCAAGTGGCACCTGGGCTACCCGCCCAGCTTCGGCCCGCTGCGCTCGGGGTATGAAGAGTTCTTCGGCCCCATGTCGGGCGGCGTCGACTACTTCACCCACTGCGATTCAGCCGGCCGCCACGACCTCTGGTACGGCGAAGAAGAGCACAAGGACGACGAGGGCTACCTGACCGACGTGCTCTCCAAGCGCGCCGTCGACTACGTCGAGCGCATGGGCACGCAAGAGGCGCCCTTCTTCCTGAGCCTGCACTACACCGCCCCCCACTGGCCGTGGGAAACCCGCGACGACGCCGACAAGGCGCCGCTCGTGAAGGACAACCTGTTCGACCTGTCGGGCGGCAACATCCATGTGTACCGCCGCATGATCCATCACATGGACGAGGGCATCGGCTGGATCATGGCCGCGCTCGAAAAGCACGGCATGGCCGACAACACCCTCGTCGTGTTCACCAGCGACAACGGCGGCGAGCGCTTCTCGGACAACTGGCCGCTGGTCGGCGGCAAGATGGACCTGACCGAAGGCGGCATCCGCGTGCCATGGATCGCGCACTGGCCGAAGGTGATCGCCAAGGGCGGCGAGAGCACCCAGCTGTGCATGACCATGGACTGGTCGGCCACCATGCTCGACGCCGCCGGCGTGAAGGCCGACGCGGCGTACCCGCTCGATGGCGTGTCGCTCATGCCCGTGCTGAAAGACGCTACCCACACCTTCCGCCGCCCGCTGCACTGGCGCATGAACCACCGCGGTCAGGAAGCCATGCGCGACGGCGACTGGAAGTACCTGAAGGTCGACGGCAACGAGTACCTGTTCAACATTCCGGCCGATGAGCGCGAACGCGCGAACCTGGGGAAGAAGGAGCCGCAGCGGCTGGAGGTGATGCGGGCGCAGTGGCAGGCGTGGAATGCGACGATGCCGGGGATTCCGGAGGATGCGACTGTGAGTTTGGGGTATTCGGTTAAGGATATGCCGCAGAGGTGAGACGCGAGTGTCGGAAATTCATCGCTGAAAAGCGATGGCTTTCAGGTGTGCCCGCCTCCGAAGGACTACTTCGAACAGCCCGGCCCCACTGAGGGGCAGCAAGGCCGCATCGCACAGCTTACGGGCGCTACGATCAGTGATCTATCGTCGCCCGAGAGCCCCACCATGCAGCGAATCGTCTTTTACTCATGGCAGTCGGATCTTCCCTCCGCAGGTAACCGGAATCTCATTCAGGAGAGTTTGGACCGTGCAATTCGTGCCATCGGCCGAGACCGAGATGCCGGGATTCAAGCGGTGCTTGACCGTGACACCGCAAACCTAGCGGGGTCTCCAGACATCGCTAACAGCATCCTGGCCAAGATCGCAGTAAGCGATGTTTTCGTTGCCGACGTAAGCATCATGAATGCGGGCGCGGCCCGTCCGAGTCCGAATCCAAACGTTCTGGTAGAGCTCGGCTATGCGATCGCGGAGCTAGGGTGGGAGAACGTCATCCTTGTGCAGAACGGAGCCTATGGCGGACCGGAGCTGTTGCCGTTTGACCTCCGGGGCCGCCGGACGGTTGTGTATCACAAGGCCGATGCGGACAACCGCGCTGAAGCGCGCGCCCTGCTGCAAGGTCGACTTGAAACGGCTCTCCGCAGCGCACTTACTACCGATGAAGTAGGCAATCTTCCCTCGGGACCGAGTGCGCCGGTCTGGTGGGGACGCTGGACCTCACGCTGGAATGAAATGGCGGGCGGCAACTTGTTTATCAGAGAAGTCGGCCCACGCGGGTTCCTTTTCGATCTCGCGGTTTTCAACGGAGCACACCAAGGGCACATAACGTCATATGCGAGGCTTCTCTCACACGATCTTGCATACGCGAGGGTAGCCAATGGGCCGGACGAACCAGTCGGCGAACTCGTCTTTCGGCGCAAGCACGGTGAGGCCGGGCGCGCGATCGAGATCGAAGAGGCAGCTCGCTGTTCCTACTGGGGCGGCATGCGGGCTCATTTCGGCGGACGCTACTCCCATGAGACCGAGCCCTGGTTCGAAAGAGGCCTCATGAACGAACTGGAATTGGCGCGCCTCTACCAGCTTGTCGGCGAGCACATGGGCGCTATGCGGGAATGCACGTCGGACATTGGTTTGGGTGAAAGCGCCGATGGGGAGGGGCAAACGGTTGTTTGGGGCGGTGTAGCAGGCCTTTACACCCAAATGGAAAGCATCGTCATATTCGAGCAGTCGGGGCAGATGTGGGCAGCTTACGTAGATTCAGAGGCGAATTGCGTGCGCTACTTCACCAACGTGCTAGAGGCACGAGACAAGTTGCCTGCAACGATCGAAAAGTGGCGGGAGAACTTCGCAGACAAGACCGTGCGGTATTGCGAGCCTACGCGGGCAGTACCAATCTGGCCTCCGGCGGATCGCTAGCACATAGTTTTGGCGTCTCTACCGAGAAGGCCTCAACACTCACCTAGTGCTAGCGTTTAGTCATCTGCTGACTTTCATGGCAGACGTGATGGCCGTCCACCATCGTCGCGTAGCCGTGGCCCGATTCGGACTGGTTGCTGTCGTCCGATCTCCCACAGTTGGCCGACCGCTGTCGGACCGCGAGCGGTCTTACATCTCGGCCGAATTGGGACGAAGAAGTTGATGCTCTTCGGCGACATTCCGTTCACACGGGCTGCTGATGGCATTGGTTCAAGGTGATTGGGCAGAACAACTCATCACTCGACCTCCGAGCTACTCATACATTGCCGCCCCCCAATTCATGCTCTCGCCTGCTACTTGCAGCCCCAAGCCTCTACGCGCAGCCAATGACTGCAGCTTGCTGCTACCCACACAACCAATCTACACTTGCCAGCTAATCGACCGATGTCGAGGACGGATACCGGAATCAATCGTCTTTCAAGAAGATGTAGCGGCCTCGTGAACAGGGAGTGCGAGTAAAAAAAGAATGGAAGTAGCGTTTTCCTCGCGTGAACTTCGAACACAGTGCGAGAGCAATCATGTCGCCAAACGTTCGCTCGGTGAGAGTGCTGCAATGAGCTTGATGGGGCGACTTGCTGATCTGCGAGTTCTCGACTCTGCAGCGTCTTTGTTCGAAATGGGGCTAAACATCCACCCGGATCCAACGGTGGCCGGTCGACTCCACATCCCGCTTGGAGAAACACATGTGCTTGTTGCCGAAGCTGTTCTTCCGACAAGACTCGCCGCAAATAGCGCGCTGGAGTGGGCGAAGATTTCCAGATTGAAGCTGCTCAGGATCGAGAAGAAAAATGTCTGATCTAGCTCCATTCCTCCCAAAGTGGGCGTGTCCGCCCGGGGCCACGATCACTGATCTGATGAGTGCCCGGAAGATTTCATTCGATCAGCTCCGCGCTGCAATTGGGCTGACCGTGGAAGAGACGGTGCAACTCCTTCGTGGAGAACGGCGCATCACTGCATCACTGGCCGCACTGATTTCACAAACGCTCGGATTAACCAGCAAGTTCTGGGTTGATCGTGATCAGCAGTACCTTGATGACGTTGCCAAGTTGCAAGCGGAAGGAAAAGGGTGGGTTCGCTCTCTTCCGATTGCAGACATGGTGCGATATGGATGGGTGTCCGGGGCAGCGGAGATCTCCGAGAAAATTCGAACAGCTTTCGATTTTTTTGGTGTCACGAGCGTTGACGAGTGGCGCACGACCTGGATGTCCGATGAGGCCGGGTTGACCGCTTTTCGCTCATCGCCCGTGTTTGCGGCTGATGCTGCATCCATCGCAACTTGGCTCAGACAAGGCGAACTGGAAGCCCAAAGCATTCGATGCAAGCCTTGGTCAAGCGATAGTTTCGCTAAGTCACTTCCCGACCTCAAGCGACTATCGAGGCTCCGGGAGCCGGACCGATTTATTCCTGCATTGACAGATGCTTGCGCGAACCATGGGGTTGCATTTGTCGTCGTGCGTACGCCTAGGGGATGCCCGGCGAGCGGCGCAACCCGCTTCCTTTCTGCACAGAAGGCAGTGCTCCAGGTGAGCTTTCGCTACCTGTCGGATGATCATTTTTGGTTTACGTTCTTCCATGAGTGCGCGCATCTGTTGCTTCATGAAGGGCGCCTCTTCCTTGAGAATGGATCAGGTGGCCTTCAAAGCATCGAGGAGGAGCAAGCGAACGCATTCGCCGCCGACTTGTTGGTCCCGCCACAATGGCGAGACAAGCTCTCAACCGTCGGCACCGATCCAAAACGGGTCTTGCGCTTGGCGCACGATCTCGGCATCTCGCCGGGCATTCTGGTGGGCCAGTTACAGCACCTAGGCTTAGTTCGCCGTGATCGACTCAATTACCTCAAGAGGCGGTTTGAATGGCCTAAAGCCTAGCCTCGAAAGAGCTGATACGCGCTTGGGCTTTTTTGCCAGTTGCACACCGAATCCTCGAGAACCTGCATATCGACCTTGAGTGCGGTGCCTAGGCGGGCCAATTTTTCATCGAGCAATTTCGGGCTCGTGCTTGAGTCAATCTGACCGTCGAAAAGTAGGCGGGCTCCCCGAGTTGGCCCCGTCGCCTTGTCTACCAGATAGGTGGAGTCGGCTTCAATCGGTGCGAGATCGAGCTTTGCCAGCATGGTCAGATAGTCGAAGCAACCGACGCGACCGAATCTCAAGACGTCGTGCATTTCCCAGTACAGGATCGCGAAGGCAACTCTTGGGTTTCCTTTTGCCTGTCCAACCGCTCTCGCGATCCGCGCCTCGTGCGAGCCACCAGCCTTGATCCAGGAAACATAGCTCGCAACCACTGCTCCAGTGCCCTTACCCCCAGGTTTCACCGATTCGTATTTTCTGTGGTTCCCGAAGTGACCTTGTAGCGATTCGTAGTTTTGGTCAAGCCAACTCTGAAAGGCCCCCACATTCTTTGCAACCCGTTGCCAACTCCAAGGCTTACCTTGACCAAGTGAGCCATAGATATCGCCGCATAGACGCCAGCCGGTGGTGAGATTTTTTCCACAATGCGTGGAAAGAAATACTAGCCAGAACGCTTCCTCCATGTCTCCTTCTCTGGCCTTCAGAACTGCACCGCGGAGCGGGTCGAACATCGGACTGGAGCCCTCCAGTCGCTGGGGGCTGTGCTCCATTTCGCGAATCTTCCTGACATACTCGACTCGTCGAATGCTGTCGATGACTTGCTCGACAAAAGCCCATCGATTGTTGACGGGCACCACTCCTGTCAGGGCGTACTCTTCCTCATGGAACTTCGTAAGTTTCCTGTCCAGCTGCTTCGCTAGCTTTTCTCTGTCGCGGGTCTTCACAGTTCCTCCGTCGGTGACGCCTGTTCAGGCAAGATGGTCTTCAAAGATCTCCAACTGATCTCGAGGACCGACAAGTCCATTGATTCGCTTGCGGATGTAAAGGCCATACACCTCCGAAGACATCTTTGACTTGAGATGCCGGATCTGACCCTGACTTCCAGGTGCCTTGCTCAGAGCGAATATCTGGAGGACTCGAATGAGGTCTTGCCAATATGGGTTCAAGTCTGAGATCTGATCCTGAAGAGGTCGCCCTCGACGCAAGGAAGCCTCGCATCTGAGCACCTTGGCGACGGCTGGCCATGGAGAGCCCTCAGGCATTGGTGGCATGGGTACTCGCAGTTGCCACCCTTCTTCCAGATAGGCCCACGCTTTTTCGAAGTCCCGCTCATAGAGGTGCAGGCTTCCGACAAAGTGCTTGTAATGGCCGAGCTCTACGCCAATCGAACGGGCGACGAGCTCTTGCAACATCGTGAAAGCGAAAACGTCGTGCGGTAAACCCAGGTATGCATCGTTTGATCGCATCGAGGTCAGCATATTGAGTCGCCGATCTCGAATCATGAACTGCAAGGTGCAAGTACAGGGGATGTCCAGATGCTCTTCGAGCAAGTCCTTGCGATCAAAGATTTGCACTACGGCTTGACGCGAATCGGGCTTGCGCTTCAGTAGCTCGACAATCCTGTGAATCTGCGCTTGATCTTCGGCTCCGAAGATGCGCGGACCATAACCGCCGAAGATTGTCTTCTTGTCATCCGAGTAGCGGTCGTACCCGCTCAGGTAGTACTGAATGAAGTCCAGCCTGTTAGTACCCTTTAGGTACCACAGCCACTCGCCAAGACAGCTGAATAGGATTCCGCGCGCCTCCGTTCTGCTCAATCTCGCTCGAGGAGCATCGAGTTTGAGGAGCATCCCTGAGAGTTCGGTCGCAGGGCCTTTAGTCGGTTCGATGCGAGCACCTCGGGTCAAGAGACGCCTGAACACCTTAGCGAGCAGATCGTCGAGAGTCTCCGCCCTGATGTACATGAGGTCGTTCGCCTTTTCTACTCAGTCGAACAAACCAAATTGCTGACGCGCCCGATCTTGTGTCGCGTTGGCTTCCGCCCTCAAGGCTTTGGCGCACGCAATGACTTGACGCCGAGTTCCAGGCTGAGCCCCAACGAGCAACGCTTGCAGGCGCACGGGGGCTGTAATGTCGTAGTGTGGATACTTGGCAGCTGCATGAAACCATCTGCGAGGCAGCGCCAGTAATGCCGCAAAGTTGTGCAGCTCATTCAGACTGTCCGCGACAAGATGAGACCACCGTTGCCCATGCCGCTCAATGCAAGCGTTATCGATGTAAACCACCACCCCTCCGTAGGTTTTGCGAAATGTATCACGGTGTTCGACGCACTGGACAGGTGCCAAACCCTGACCGCAGTCTTCGTGTCCAAAGGACACCACCTCAGCGTCGAGCAACTAGATGCAGTGCTAGTACGGGAGCTTGTGAACTCCGATGCTCGAAAAAATTTCGAGGATCAAAAATGGCACTCCTATGCCGCTAGAAGCGGGCATTGAGAGGCTGGGTTAGAAATGCCTGCCTTCGCTGCAAAGCGGTCGCCCCCTCGATTGAGAAGCCGACGACTCTCGCACCTTGTCGCACTGAATGAAGGACATGGGGAAGTGAACTGCCACCGGTCACAAAGACGCGGCGGCCACCCAACTCCCCTACCCCTTCCCACTCTCCCCCAACAACCTCTCCGCCTCCCGCGCCAGATCCGCCGCGATCCACAGCATGTGATCCCGGTGTTTCTCTCCGGCTTCCTCGAACCACCCATTGCCGTCGCCGTAGCAGCACCACAGCAGGGAGTTCAACTGGGCCAGTTTGATTTCGAGGAGGTCTCGGGCGTCTTCGCCTGTGGGGGTGGACGAAGGGGTCGCGCCGCGTGTGCGGCGGGGAGATTGGGGCGTGGAACGCCCGGCCATAATTCGATCAGCCATTTGGTGTGCTCTCTTTCCAAAGTAATGCACGTCATGTGGTCAGACGGTCAGGGTGTTCACGCACCCTGGCCGTCGCCTTTTGTGCCTCACATTCGTGTCGCTGCTTCACAAAGAGGCAGCGACACCCGCCGTGAGGCAAGGCGGTTCATTCGCTCGTCAATCGATCAATGGATGCATGGGGAGAAGGCGTTCCTTTCACGGGGTTCGTCGGCCGCTACAGCGGGCCGTCTTGTCGCGGGGGCATTCACTGTAGAGAAGCGAAGCTGCGCAAGAGAAAAGAATTCGTCGACGATTTCTCGAATCGACGAGATATCTGAGGTGCCCCGGTTTTTCTGCTTTACCGGAGGCGGAGCGAAGCAAGACTCGGTGCGGGGCCGGCCGCCAGCTAGTGCGCGTGCGTGGCGCGCTCGGCTTCGCTGTCGTGGTGGTCCTGGCTGACCCCTCGAGCCGGCAGCGCGTCGGCCGCCAGCGCAAGGAAGAGCGCAAGGAGCAGCCACAGCGCCACGTCGCTCAACCGGTAGAGGTTCTTGCGAAAGCGCTTGGTGCGGCGGATCACGGCGCGCCTCCCGGGGCGGCCGTGGGGGCGTCGTCGTTCAACGCAGGAAGAAGACAACGCCCCATGCAGCGGACCGCATCCACCGCGAGGGCCGCGTCGTCCACGTCAGCCATGGGGCATGAGGTGGTACAGCTCCGGCAGAAAGCCGCCGGGCGCGGTGAGGCGCGACTTGAGCCGCACGACCAGGTGCAGGTCGTCCACCAGATGGATGTCGCCGCCGCGGTTCGTGAGCTGCAGCTTCACGGCCAGCAGGCCCTGCAGTTTGGCGCGGTGCCAATCGGCGGCGTCGGCGATCTGTGCGCGCGTCATGGCCGCGATGCCGATGCCGTGTTCCAGCTCGGCGGCACGCAGGCAGGCCACGACGCGGTCGACGCTTTTGAGCGTGCCCTCGATCACCTCCAGGCAACGCTCGGCCAGCCGCGTGGGCTCGTCGGCGGAGTTGCCGTACACGAAGGCCTCGTAGGGACGGGGCGCGCGCTTGGAATCGCGAGGCATGGGCTGCGGGCCGGCGTTGCGGCTCAGCGCGGCAGCAGGTCCAGGCATTGGCGGCGGCGCCACACGGCGCTGCGCACGGCCTGGCTGTCGTCGAACACGACCTTGTACTGGCACACGAGGTAGTTGGCCGACTGGGGCATCTGGAACTTGAAGTGGTAGTCCCACTCGGTGCCGAGCGCGCCGCGCTGTTGCTTCAGGGCCTGCCCGAGCACGGCGAGCACCTGGGCCTGGTTGAGGCCGGGCTTGATCTCGCGAAAACGCTCGGGCCGCGACACGACGCCGTCGCGCAGAAAGGGCTCCTTGAAGTCGGGGCGGCGCGCCTCGACGTCGCGGTAGTCGAGCTTGTCGGGGTTGCTCACGGGGTCCACGGGGTTGTCGCGTGCCACCGCAGGAGCGGCGGCGCCGAGCAGCGCGGCGGCGAGCACGAAGGCGGCAGCGGCGGGGGATGCGTGCGGGGTGGTTTTCATGGCTAGCGTCCTCTTGGGTCGGATGGGTGTCGGATGGGTTTGCGGGGAGAGATGAGCGCGCGCGGGTCAGCGCTCGCGCATGGCTTCGCGCGCCTTGTTCAGCGGCTTGGTCAGGTAGTCCCACACGGTCTTGCGGCCGGTGCGGATGTCGGCGGTGGTCACCATGCCGGGCACGATGGGCATGCGGCGGCCGGCCTTGTCGGTGAGCGCGTCGGAGTCGGTGCGCACGAGCACGGGGTAGTACACGATCTCGGGCTTGACCTCGTCGCGCTGGGTGTCGGGCGCGATGGTCACCACGCGGCCCTTGAGGCCGCCGTACACGGCGTAGTCGTAGGCGGTGATCTTGATCTGCGCCTCCTGCCCGGGCCGCATGAAGGCGATGTCGCGCGGCGAGATGCGCGCCTCGACCAGCAGCTGGTCGTCCAGCGGCACCAGGGTCAGCAGCGATCCGTTGGGCGGCACGACGCCGCCGATGGTGGTGACCTGCAAGCTCTTGACGATGCCGCGCACGGGCGAGTTCAAGGTAAGCCGCTCGAGCGAGTCGGCGCGCCCGCGCACCACGGACGACAACGACTTGACCTCGGCATCGGCCTTGGCCAGTTCTTCGCGGCTGCGCACCATGTAGTTGGCGCGCGCCTCGGCAATCTTCAGCTCCAGGTCGGCGGCCTGGCGTTGCAGGCGGATGAGCTCGACGTTGCTGGCCGCGCCGCTCACCTGCAGCGAGCGCGTGATGTCGAGCTCCTTGCGCACGAGCGCGAGCGCCTGGCCCAGGCCGGACACGGTGTCGCGCAGGCTGCCCTGGCGCGAGCGGAAGAGCGCGCTTTCGGAATCGACCAGTTGGGCGTAGGCCTTCAGTTCGGCGGGGAACTGCAGGCTGCCCTGCCCTTGCACCTCGGCGCGCAGGCGCACGCTGCTGGCCAGGGCGGCGCGGTAGCGCGCGGCGGTTTCTTCCACGTTCGATTCGCCGCGCGTGGGGTCGAGCTGCGCGAGCACCTGGCCCTTCTCGACGATCTGGCCTTCGTGCACGCGCAACTCGGCCAGGATGCCGCCTTCGAGCGACTGGATGCGCTGCTCGCGCGAGCTGGGAATCACCTTGCCCATGCCGCTGGACACCTCGTCGATCTCGAAGACCCAGGCCCACACGAAGAAGGCGAGCAGAAAGAGCGCGATGAACCACACGACGCGCGCGGAGCCGCTGGCGCGGGCTTCGTCGAAGTCGTCGGCGCCGCCGGGGCCCCACACGGTGGCGGTGGATACGGCCGGTGCCTGCGCGGCGGCCTGCACCTGCGCCTTGGTCAATGTCACGGCGTTCATGCCTGCCCCTCCTTGCTGCGGCCTGCGGAGGCCATGGCCTCGCGCGAGGCGACCGCGCCCTGGCGCAGCCGCGCCATCACCTGGTCGCGCGGGCCGTCGAGCACAACGGCGCCGCCGTCCACCACGAGGATGCGGTCGACCGCTTCGAGCACGGCCGGGCGGTGCGTGGCCAGCACCAGCGTGCGGCCGGCGGGCAGCGCGCGCAGGTGTTCGATCACTTCGCGCTCGGCGACTTCGTCGAGCGACGCGGTGGGCTCGTCGAGCAGCAGCACGCCGGGGCGGCGCAGCAGGAGCCGCGCGAGCAGCAGGCTCTGGCGTTGTCCGCCCGAGAGGCCGCGCCCGCCTTCGAGCAGTGGATGGTCCAGCCCGGTGGGCAGGCGACGCACGAAGGCCCAGGCGCCGGTGGCCTGCAGGGCCGCCACCAGTTCGGCGTCGGTGGCGTGGGGCGTGCCCATCTGCAGGTTCTCGCGCAGGGTGCCGTGGAACAGGCGCGCGTCCTGCGCGAGCAACCCGACGTCGCGGCGCACGTCGGCGGGGTCGATGTGGGCCATCGACACGCCGTCGAGCAGCACGCTGCCCGCGCGCGGTTCGATGAGGCCCGACAGCGCCTGCAGCAAGGTCGACTTGCCCGCGCCGTTGCGCCCGAGCACGGCAATGCGTTCGCCGGCGCCGATGTGCAGCGCCTTCACGTGCAGCGCGGTGGTCTGGCCGTCGTGGCTGAAGACGGCGTCGCGCAGCGTGTAGTCGCCCTGCACGGCGGGCCGGTGCACGCGGGTCTCGTGGGGCGGGTGGTCGACCGGCAGCTTCATGAGCTGGTCGAGCGCTTCGCCGGCCACCTTGGCCTGCTGCCAGCGGTTGAGCACCTGCGTCACGCCGGCCAGCGGCGCGAGCATGCGGGTCGACAAAATCGATGCGGCCACGAGCACACCGGTGCTCATGTGGCCGTCCATGACGAGCGGCGCGCCGAAGAACACGACGAAGGCGAAGGCGGCGCCCTGCACGGTCTGCGTCCAGTTGCTCAGGGTGTTGAGCAGCGCGCGCAGTTGCAGGCCCGAGTCGGCGTTGACGGCGTTGTAGTGGTTCCACTGGTTCTGGAAGCGCGGCTCGGCCTGCAGCCCCTTGATGTCGTCGATGCCCTGCACGGCCTCGACCAGCATGGCGTTGCGCAGCGACGACTCGCGCATGCCCGTCTGGGCCAGCGCGCGCAGGCGCGGCTGCGCCAGCAGGCTGGGCACGATCAGCAGCACGCACGCGGCCAGCGGCACGAGCACGAGCCAGCCGGCAATGAACCAGAAGAGCACGCAGAACACGAAGAAGAACGGCAGGTCGGCCACGGCCGCCACGGTGGTCGACGTGAGCATTTCGCGCACGGGCTCCAGCTCGCGCAGCTGCGAGATGAAGGTGCCGGTGGCGCGCGGGCGTGCCGAGCCGCGCACGCGCAGCGCGTGGCCGAACACGCGGTCCGAAATGCGCAGGTCGGCGCGCTTGCCCACCACGTCGGTGACGCGCATGCGCGCGCCGCGCATGACCCAGCTGAACGCGATCGACAGCAGCACGCCGCCGAACAGCACATGCAGCGTGGGCAGCGACTGCGCGGGCACGACGCGGTCGTACACCTGCATCGAGAACAGCGTGCCGGCCAGCGCCATGAGGTTGTAGGCCAGCGACGCGACGAGGATGTGGGCGTAGGGCCGCCAGTCGGCCAGCACGATCTGGCGCAGCCAGTGCGGCTCCACCGGGCGGATGTAGGCGTCCACGCGCGAGTCGGGTGCCGATTGCGCGGGCCGCAGCACGGCCATGGCTTCGAGGGCGGGTTGCAGCTCGTCCACGGTGCAGACGGTTTCCGCGCCCTGGTCGCCACCGAGCATCACGCGCAGGCCCTGCGCCGAGATGGCGGTGACCACGGCCACCTGCCCGTCGCGCAGCTGCAGCACCACGGGCAGGCGCCAGGGGCTCAGGGCGTCCAGGCGCGGCGCGACCTGGCGCACGGTGAGGCCGGCCTGGCGGGCCATCTGGCGCACGCGCTCGCCGATGTCTTCATGGTCGCTCCACGCGGCGGCGCCGCGGATGCGCTCGCGCGAGGTGTCGAGGTGGTAGTGGGCGGCCACGGCGAGCACCGCATCGACCCAGCCGGCGAGCAGCTCGGGGCCGCGCGCGGCGGACAGTTCGGGCATCGTGGTGGCGGTCATGGCTGGCCTCCGGCGACGAGCTCGCCCGCATCGACCAGCCCGAAGGCCTCGCGCAGGCGGCCCGACTGGTACAGGCACTCGACCGCGAGCCGCTGCACTTCGTGTGCGCTCTCGGCCTGTTCGAAGCGCGCGCCGTGGAACTCCTGCTCGGCATTGAGCAGGTCGAGCAGCGAGCGCGTGCCCAGCTGCAGGTACTGCTCGCGGTACAGGTCGCGCGTGCGCTGCGTGCTGTGCACGCGCGCCGCGAGCACGGGCAGGCGCAGCGCGTGGCCTTGCGACTGCACGCGCGCGTCTTCGAGCCGCTGGCGCACGCTGAGCTCGGCATAGCCCAGCGCAGCCTCGGCCGCCTCGACGGCGTGCGCGGCAGCGCGCTGGCGGGCCTGGCTGCGCCCGCCTTCGTACAGCGGCGCGGTGAAGTTGACGGTGAACGTGCTTTCGTTGGCCGACTGGCCGGCGGGCCGCGCGCCCGATTCGAGCCCCCGGTTGACGGCCGCGTTGAGCGACAGCGTGGGCAGCAGTTGCGCATCGGCACCGCGCAGCGCGGCCTGCGCCATGTCGCGCTCGGCCTGCGCCATCT
>NZ_BCUS01000084.1 GCF_001591345.1 Variovorax boronicumulans NBRC 103145
GGGTGGCCGACGCCGGTGGGGCGGGCATCCCGCTGACCGAGCCGCTGCGCGCCGGCGACGCGCTCGAGTACGTGCGCACGGACCGGCTGACGGGCAACCGGGCGCCGGTGATCTACCGGGTGGACCGGGTCAGCGGCGACGAGGTGTCGTTCAATGCCGGCAGCCGGATCGAGAAGACCAACGGGCAGGTGGTCTCCATCACGTCGCCGGCCGGCGGCCTGTTCGACACCGCGTCGCCGCCGGGCGGCTGGGCATTGCGCAAGGACGACATCCAGCCCGGCATGCGCTGGCAGCTCGACTACGTGACGACCACCGGCGACCGGCTGCGGCATGAACTCACCGCCTCGGTGGGCGGCGAGCAGGCGATGCGTGTGGACGGGGTGGAGTTGAACGTGATGCGCATCGGCTACGAGGGCTGGATCTTCGCCTCCAGCACCACCAGCTTGCCGCTGACCGGCGCCAGCACGCGCTTTCGGGGCGCCGCCTGGTACAGCCCCGAGCTGGGCCGGGTCGTCCGTTTCGAGGGCGAATACCAGCGCGGGGTCTCCTCGGGGGCCAACGAGAGCCTGGAGCTGGTCCGCATCCAGCGCTGAGGCCCCCGGAAGCCCGAAAATTGGCCGTTTGGCCATTTCTTCATATAATCGCGGGCTTCGCAGCGTTTTTGTAGCCCCGCGGCGAAGGTATGCCAGCCACCCTTTCATTGGGCGGAAGGCGTGAAAACCCACCTAAGAGATTCCCATCAGAGGAACGCCGACCGTGGAAAAGGGCTCGCCAAACCCTCTTTCAAGAGAAAAACTCATGACCAAAACGTTCAGCGCCAAGCCCGCTGACGTGACGCACGAGTGGTTTGTGATTGACGCGACCGACAAGGTCCTCGGACGAGTAGCCAGCGAAGTTGCTCTCCGTTTGCGCGGCAAACACAAGGCCATTTACACGCCTCACGTCGATACCGGTGACTACATCGTCATCATCAACGCCGCGCAACTGCGCGTCACCGGCGCCAAGTCGATCGACAAGGTGTACTACCGTCACTCGGGCTACCCGGGCGGTATCACGGCGACGAACTTCCGCGACATGCAGAACAAGCACCCGGGCCGCGCCCTGGAAAAGGCTGTCAAGGGCATGCTGCCCAAGGGCCCGCTTGGTTACGCGATGATCAAGAAACTCAAGGTGTACGGTGGTGCAGAGCACCCGCATACCGCCCAACAGCCCAAAGTGCTGGAACTGTAAGGAGCCTTGAGAATGATTGGTGAATGGAACAATGGCACCGGCCGTCGCAAATCCAGCGTCGCCCGTGTGTTTCTGAAAAAAGGCACCGGCAAGATCACGGTCAACGGCAAGGACATCCAAGCGTTCTTCGGCCGTGAAACCTCGATCATGATCGCCAAGCAGCCCCTGGCGCTGACCAACAACCTCGAAGCTTTCGACGTGATGGTCAACGTGAACGGCGGCGGCGAATCGGGTCAAGCCGGCGCCACGCGCCACGGCATCACCCGTGCCCTGATCGACTACGACGCTTCGCTGAAGCCCGTCCTGAGCCAAGCCGGCTTCGTGACGCGTGACGCACGTGAAGTCGAGCGTAAGAAGGTCGGTCTGCACTCCGCCCGTCGCCGCAAGCAGTTCAGCAAGCGCTGATCCCCTGCTCGTTGCGAGACAAGAAGCCGCCCTCGGGCGGCTTTTTCGTGGCCGCGTCCCCCAGGTGCCCCTGGTGGATGCGGCGCCCGACCCCACTTGCGATGGGTGCTCGCCGCATGCGGCCTGCCGAAATTGCGGCATTGCAGTAGCATCCATCCCATTGGCCGCCCAAGCGGCCCCCCAAGGAGTTTCACCCCATGAGCGCTGTTGCCGAAAACATCCAGACCCAGATGCCCGAGCCGATCGTCTTCACCGACAGCGCGGCCGCCAAGGTCGCCGACCTGATCGCCGAAGAGGGCAATCCCGACCTGAAGCTGCGCGTGTTCGTGCAGGGTGGCGGGTGCTCGGGCTTCCAGTACGGTTTCACCTTCGACGAGATCACCAACGAAGACGACACCACCATGACCAAGAATGGCGTGTCGCTGCTGATCGATGCCATGAGCTACCAGTACTTGCTCGGCGCCGAGATCGACTACAAGGAAGACCTGCAGGGCGCCCAGTTCGTCATCAAGAACCCGAACGCCACCAGCACCTGCGGCTGCGGTTCCAGCTTCTCGGCCTGATGCCTGGATGCTGCTGACCAGCCCCCTCGAAAAAGCCGCCTCCGGGCGGTTTTTTGCTGCCTGTCGTTTTTCCGAGTCCACGCCTTCCCGATGAGCCCCGAAACCGCCGTCCCCGTCGATCCCGCCCGCAAGAGCCTGCTGTGGCTCGTGGCCGTGGGCTTCTTCATGCAGACGCTGGACGCCACCATCATCAACACGGCGCTGCCCGCCATGGCCGCCAGCCTGGGCGAGAGCCCGCTGCGCATGCAGTCGGTGGTGGTGGCCTACGCGCTCACGATGGCGATGCTGATCCCGGCCTCGGGCTGGATCGCCGACCGCTTCGGCACGCAGCGCGTCTTCTTCTGCGCCATCGTGCTGTTCGCGGCCGGCTCGGTGCTGTGCGCGCTCTCGCAGGGGCTGGGGCAGCTCGTGGCGGCGCGGGTGGTGCAGGGCCTGGGCGGGGCGCTGCTGCTGCCTGTGGGGCGCCTGGCGCTGTTGCGCACGGTGCCGCGCGGCGAGTTCCTGCAGGCGATGAGCTTTGTGGCCATCCCGGGGCTCATCGGGCCGCTGCTGGGGCCCACGCTGGGCGGCTGGCTGGTGCAGTACGCCTCCTGGCACTGGATCTTCCTGATCAACGTGCCGGTGGGGCTGGCGGGCTGCATCGCCACGCTGCGCTACATGCCGGACCTGCGTGGTGCCCTCCAGAAGCGCTTCGACGGCGTGGGCTATGCGCTGCTGGCCTTCGGCATGGTGGCGATCTCGCTGGCGGTCGACGGCGTGTCGGGGCTCGGGCTGCGCCAGGGCGGGGTGATGGCGGTGCTGATCTTCGGCTTCGCCAGCGTGGTCGCCTACTGGCTGCGCGCGGCGCGCACGCCGGAGCCGCTGTTCTCGCCCGCGCTGTTCGGCATTCCGACGCTGAGCATCGGCCTGCTGGGCAACCTGTTCTCGCGCCTGGGCAGCAGTTGCATGCCGTTCCTGGTGCCGCTGTTGCTGCAGGTGTCGATGGGCTATTCGCCGGTGCGCGCCGGGCTGATGATGCTGCCGGTCGCGCTGGCCGGCATGGCGATGAAGCGCTTTGCCACGCCGCTGATCACACGCCACGGCTACCGCCGCGTGCTCGTGGCCAATACGGTGCTGGTCGGCTGCACCATGGCCAGCTTCGGCCTCACGGCGCCGGGGCAGCCGGTGGCACTGCACCTGCTGCAGCTGCTGGTGTTCGGTGCGGTCAACTCGCTGCAGTTCACGGCCATGAACACCATCACCCTGAAGGACCTCGACGGCGGCATGGCCAGCAGCGGCAACAGCCTGCTGTCGATGGTGCAGATGCTGGCGATGAGCCTGGGCGTGGCCGCCGCCGGCGCGGTGTTGGCGGGCTACAACGGCGTTTTCGGTACCACGACGGCGGTGCAGACGCTCGATGCGTTCCAGGCCACGTTCGCGACCATGGGGCTCATCACGGTGGCTTCGGCGCTGATCTTCTGGCATCTGCCGGCAGAAGTGCGGGCGGCGCAGCCTGCACAGCCGGAGGTCTCCGGTCAGGGCTGAGGCAAATCAGGCGGGGTAGATCGCGCCGAGCACCCGCGCCCCGCGCGCGCCGGTCACGCTCGCGAGGTTGCCGGGTTCGCGCCGGACGGTGCGCCGGGCCAGCCACGCGAAGGCGGCCGCCTCGACCTGCTGGGGCGGCAGGCCGTGTTCCGACGACGCCTGCACCTGCACGCCGGGCAGCAGGGCGCGCAGGCGGCCCATGAGGTGGTCGTTGAGCGCGCCGCCGCCGCAGACGATCAGCAAGGCGCTCTCTTTTTGATAGCTTCGCAGCGCTGCTGCGCAGGTGCTGGCGGTCAGTTCGGCCAGCGTGGCCTGCACATCGACAGGCGCCCAGGCGGCCGTGCCCAGGTGGCCGGCCAGCCAGTCCGGATGGAATAAATCGCGCCCTGTGCTCTTCGGCGGCGCCTTGGCGAAATACGGTTCGGCCTGCAGCCGGGCCAGCAGTTCGGGCAGCACGCGCCCGCTGGCTGCCCACTGGCCGCCCTGGTCGAAGGGCTGGCCGAGGTGGCGCTGGCACCAGTGGTCCATCAGCGCGTTGGCGGGGCCGCAATCGAAGCCCAGCAGGGGCGCGGTGTCCGCCGGCGCGTTCGTGGCGGGCAGCAGGCTCAGGTTGGAGATGCCGCCGAGGTTCAGCACGGCGACGGGCGCGTCGGGCCGGGCGAACAGCGCCTGGTGAAAGGCCGGCACCAGCGGGGCGCCCTGGCCGCCGGCCGCGAGGTCGCGGCTGCGGAAGTCGGCGACCACGTCGATGCCGCTCAGTTCGGCCAGCAGCGAGGGGTTGTTGACCTGCAGCGTGTAGCCGGTGCCGTCGAACTCGAGTGGCCGGTGGCGCACGGTCTGGCCGTGGGCGCCGATGGCGGTGACGGCTGTCGGGGCGATGCCGGTGCGGGCCAGCAGCTGCACGACCACGTCGGCATACGCCCGCGCCAGGCCGTTGCCGGCCAGGGCCGCGCGGTGCAGTTCGTTGTCGCCGGGGGTGTTGAGCGCCAGCAGCTCGGCGCGCAGCGGGGCGGGAAAGTCGGCGCTGGCGTGGCCGACCACCGCGAGGTGGCCGTCGTCGGAGAAATCGGCAATGACGCCGTCGACCCCGTCGAGCGAGGTGCCCGACATCAGGCCGATGAAGCGTTGCTGCGGCGGCTGCGGTGCGGCGGCCATGCCCAGGGGAGCGAGGCTCAGTCGGCGCTGGCCTGGATCACCGAGAAGGCAGCGGCCAGCTCGGTGCGGGCGCCCACGGCGATGCGTTCGAAGGCCGGACGCAGGGCCGCGGTGATCGGTGCGCCGCCTTCCTGCGCGATCGTGGTCGGGTCCTGGTAGGCCCCGCCGACGCGGTATTCGAAATGCAGGTGCGGGCCGGTGGCCCAGCCGGTCGAGCCGACGGCACCGATGGTCTGGCCCTGGCTCACGCTCTCGCCGGCCTTCACGTTGATGCGGCTCAGGTGGGCGTAGGCCGTCTGCTGGTTGTTGCGGTGGTTGATGATGACGATGTTGCCGTAGCCGCTTTGCGTGCCGGCGAAATCGACCGTGCCGTCACCGACCGTGCGCACCGCGGTGCCCGTGGGCGCCGCGTAGTCGATGCCGTTGTGCTGGCGCCAGCTGTTCAAAATCGGGTGCATGCGCATCGCGAAGCCGCTGGACACGCGCGAGAACTCCACCGGCGAGGCCAGGTAGGCCTTGCGCAGGCTGTCGCCGTTCGGGCGGTAGTAGCTGCCCTTCTGGCCCGCGCCTGGCGGCTGGAACCAGACGGCCTGGTGGACCTTGCCGTTGTTCTCGAACTCGGCCGAGAGCACGCGGCCGCTGCGCAGCGCCTGGCCGTCGGCTTCGAAGGTCTCGTAGACCACGGCGAAGCGGTCGCCCTTGCGCAGCGAGCGCACGTCGACGTCGCCCGCGAAGATGTCGGCCAGCTGGCTCGCCACCGCATCGGGAATGCGCGAGTCGTCGGTGGCGGCGAACAGCGAGCTGCGGATGGTGCCGCTGGCCAGGCGCGTGCCCGGCGTCAGCATGTCGCGCTCGGTGCGGGCGACAAAACCGGTGGGCGTGCGCTCGACGACGAAACGCTTGAAGCCGCCGTCGGCGTCAGGAATCCAGCGGGCGCTCAGCTTCTGCAGCTGGTTTTCCTGCGTGGCTTCGGCCGTCACGGTGCGGCCCACGCGCGCGAACAGCGCCATGCGCGCTTCGGCGTTGCCGCGCACGAAGGCGGTGGCGGCGGGGTCGGAAATGCCCAGGCGCTTCATCAGCGCCTCGGCCGTGTCGCTGGAGCGCGAGACGTCGGTGCGGAACAGCGTGAAGCTGAAGTTCTCGAGCGACGCCGACTGGTCGGCGAAAGACACCGGCGCGGTGGCTTCGAGCACTTGCTGGATGGGGAGGTCGGACGCGTCGGGACCGAGCGAGGCGACCGCGAGGGTGCCGGCGCTGAGCAGCATCGCAGCGATCGCTGCGGTGATCTGCTTGGGGTACGTCCGGAATGTGTAGGCCACGCGGGAAGCGAGAAGCTCCTCGGCGGCGAGAATGCCGTTGATCAAACTGTGGATTCCAACTCAGGTTCTGCAGGTCCGTGCTGCAAGGCCCAGTGCGTTCAGGGCGGCAGGAGACGGTGCGGAAAAAAAGCGCCGCTTAGAATCCGGCGCTTGAAAAGTCGGGCTGAGTATAGCTTCGGCCACCGGAAAAACCGCCAAAAAAGCCCATGAACGCCGAATCTGTTACATCCACCAGCCTCTCCGATGGTGTAAGACAAGCCCTCGAAATATCCCTCCGCGGCGCTGACGAACTGCTGCCGCAGGACGAGTGGGTCAAGAAGCTCCAGAAGGCGGAAGCCAGCGGCAAGCCGCTGCGCATCAAGCTGGGCCTGGACCCGACCGCACCGGATATTCATATCGGACACACGGTGGTGCTCAACAAGATGCGCCAGCTCCAGGACCTGGGGCACCGCGTGATCTTCCTGATCGGCGACTTCACTTCCCTGATCGGCGACCCCTCGGGCCGCAACAGCACCCGCCCGCCGCTCACGGCCGAGCAGATCCGCGCCAACGCCGAGACCTACTTCGCCCAGGCCAAGCTGGTGCTGGACGAATCGAAGACCGAGATCCGCTACAACTCGGAGTGGAGCGACCCGCTGGGCGCGCGCGGCATGATCCAGCTGGCGGCCAAGTACACGGTGGCGCGCATGATGGAGCGCGACGACTTCAACAAGCGCTTCAAGGCCGGCCAGTCGATCTCGGTGCACGAGTTCCTGTACCCGCTGATGCAGGGCTACGACTCGGTGGCGCTGCAAAGCGACCTGGAACTGGGCGGCACCGACCAGAAGTTCAACCTGCTCGTCGGCCGTCATCTCCAGCAGGAATACGGCCAGGAGCCGCAGTGCATACTTACTATGCCACTGCTCGAAGGGCTCGACGGCGTCGAGAAGATGTCCAAGAGCAAGGGCAACTACATCGGCATCAGCGAGGACGCCAACAGCATGTTCGCCAAGGTGCTGTCGATCTCCGACACGCTGATGTGGCGCTGGTACACGCTGCTGAGCTTCCAGTCGGTGGCGCAGATCGAGGCGCTGAAGGCCGAGATCGCCGGTGGCCGCAACCCGAAGGACGCCAAGGTCGCGCTGGCCAAGGAAATCACCGCGCGTTTCCACAGCGCGGCGGCGGCCGATGCGGCGGAGCAGGACTTCATCAACCGCAGCAAGGGCGGCGTGCCCGACGAGATTCCCGAGGTGGCGCTGAGCGGTGCCCCGCTGGGCATCGGCCAGCTGCTCAAGCAGGCCAACCTGGCGTCGTCGTCGGGCGAGGGCAACCGCCTGATCGACGGCGGTGGCGTGCGCATCGATTCGGTCGTGGTGTCCGACAAGGGCCTGAAGCTGCCTGCGGGCAGCTACGTGGTGCAGGTCGGCAAGCGCAAGTTTGCGCGGGTGACCCTGAGCTGATCAACAAAAAAGGCCCCTCGGGGCCTTTTTCAATGGGAGCCGACGTGAGGGGCTCAGCGCACCTCGATGGTCACGCGCCGGTTGCGGGGTTCGTCCACCTCGTCGGCGGTGGGCACGGCCAGGTCGCGTTCGCCGCGGCCCACGGCCTCGATGCGGTTCGCCGGAAACTGGCGCTCCACGAACAGCTGCACCACTTCCTGTGCGCGGCGGCGCGACAGCTGGTCGTTCTGCTCGCCGGCGCCCTTGGTGTCGGTGTGGCCGGTCACCACGATGTCGCCGCCGCTGCGGGCCAGCGCGGCGGCCAGCGCCTCGGTCATGATCTGCTGCGACGCCGCCGTCAGCGTGGTGGTGCCCACTTCGAAGAACACCGTATAGCGCTGCGGAAGCGGCGGGCGCATGTCGAACAGGGGCTTGTTCTCGGCCTGGACCTTGGCCGCGTCGGCCTGGTCGACCACCGGCGCACCGCTCGCACCCACCGCGGCCGTGGCGCGCTGGTAGGGCTTGGAGAGCACTTCTTCGCCGTCCTTGGCGCGCACCACCACGGCGGAGGGCGTGCCGTCAGCCTGGGGCAGGAGCACCACGCGCGTGCCCGGCGAGGAGCAGGCGGCCAACAAAAGGGCGACCAGCGCGGTCGCGGGAAGAAGGGGGGAGCGGCGTGGCGGTGTCTGCATCTTTTCAGGGTTGGCCGTCGGTCTGCACGATGAAGTCCGTGCCCCGAATGCCGATGGTGGCGGTCTGGGTTTCGACGCGCACGGCGTCGGGGTTGGTCTTGCCGATGAGGCCGGTGATCATGCGCATCGAGCCGCGCAGCAGCGACACGAGCATGCCGCCGTCGCGGGTGGTACCGTCGAAGTGGAATTCCTTCAGGTCCATGCGCGAGGACGGGCCGACCATCAGCGTGGTGTTGTCGCGCAGCACGACGGCTGCCGACGAATCCGGGCCGGTCACGATGCGATCGACCGCGCCCAACGCGTCGCCGGGGGCGGCCGTGCGCGTGGCGCCGGCGCTGTCGAGCAGCTGGACGTTGCCGCGCACCGTCTTCACGAACCCGGCCTGCTGGGGCGCTGCTGCTGCGGGCGCCGCAGCGGGAGCCTGGGCCTGGGCCTGGGCCTGGGCCAGGGTGGCTGCGCCGACGATGGCGAGCCCGAGGGCGGCGGTCAAAAATTTCTTCATCATTTGCCTCTCTGTGACTGATTGCTTCGCAATGAGCGCAAATATTAAGGCGAAGGCGTTACATATGGTCACGCGGCTGATAATTCAGCCGATTCCTGCGACGTAATGCCCGCCCGCACAGGCCCTTTTTACCTGATCTTGTTCTTTCTGCATGACGTTGACCCCTAAAACGCTGCTTCGCGTCTCTGTCGCGGTGGCCCTGATCACCATCCTCCTGAAGGGATGGGCCGGCTACCTGACGAACTCGATGGGCCTGATTTCGGACGCCATGGAGTCCTGCGTCAACCTCGCCAGCGCCATGTTCGCGCTGGCCATGGTGACCATCGCCGAGCGCCCGGCCGACGAGGACCATCCCTACGGCCACCACAAGGCCGAGTACTTCTCGTCCGGCTTCGAGGGCCTGCTGATCGTGGCCGCCGCCGTCGCCATCCTGTGGGTGTCGGTGCTGCGGCTGCTGTCGCCGCAGCCGCTGGAGCAACTGGGCTGGGGTCTGGCGCTGTCGGTGATCAGCTCGGGCTTCAACGCGGCGCTGGCGTTCGTGCTGTTCCGCGCGGCGCGCGCGCACCGCTCCATCGCGCTGGAGGCCGACGGGCGCCACCTGATGACCGACGTGTGGACCTCGGTCGGCGTGCTGGTCGGCATCGTGGCCGTGCATTTCAGCGGCTGGCTCTGGCTCGACCCGCTGATTGCCATCGGCGTGGCGCTCAACATCGTGCGCGAGGGTTTCAAGCTCGTGTGGCGCTCCTCGCAGGGCCTGATGGACGAGGCGCTCGACGCCGAGACGCTCGCCACCGTGCGCGCCACGCTCGACGCCTTCGCCGCCAACCATGCCGAGGGCGACCGGCTGCGCTTCGACGACATGGTGACGCGCGGCGCCGGCCAGCGCCGCTTTGCCGACCTGCACATGCACGTGCCCGGCGACTGGACCCTGCAGCGCGCCGCCAACCTGCGCGACGAGCTGGAGCAGGCGCTCATGGACGCCGTGCCCGGCCTGCGCGTGACCATCCAACTGCTGCCGCTCACCATGGAAGCGCGCGCCACCCGACTCGAGGACCACCATTCATGAAAGCCGTGCTCCAGCGCGTCGCCCACGCCCGCGTCGACATTGCCGGCCAGACCGTCGGCGCCATCGAGGCCGGCCTGCTGGTGCTGCTGTGCGCCGAACGCGGCGACGGCGACAGCGTGGCCGACCGCCTGCTTGCCAAGATCCTCAAGCTGCGCATCTTCTCGGACGAGGCCGGCAAGATGAACCGCAGCGTGCAGGACATCGGCGGCGGCCTCCTGGTCGTGAGCCAGTTCACGCTGGCCGCCGACGTGAGCGGCGGCAACCGCCCCAGCTTCACGCTCGCGGCGCCGCCCGACGAGGGCCGCCGGCTCTACGAGTACTTCGTGGCACAGGCGCGCGGCGCGCACCCGGTCGTGGCAACGGGCGAATTCGGCGCCGACATGCAGGTGCACCTGCTGAACGACGGACCGGTCACGATCCCGCTGCAGATGACGGCGTGAACGGCGCGGGGCGGATCACCGCTTCCCACGCCACCTTCGGTTCGTCGTAGCGCAGCACGCGCACCTCCTCGAGGTGCTGCAGCTGCCAGCCGTCGGCAAACAGCCGCTCGACCGCGGCGCGGTCGAAGAAGCGCTTGGGAATGCCGTCCACCGTGTAGAAAAAGTCTTCGTCCCGTCCGCTGGCCGACGGGCCGCGCGCGCCGTGGTGCCGGTCGTTGACCGAGTTGAGGCGGCACAGCAGCACGCCGCCCGGCCGCAGCACGCGGTGGATGCGCCGCACCAGTGCCAGCGTTTCGTCCCATGCGAAGTAGTGCAGCGACAGGCTCGCGAGCACCACGCCGACCGTGGCGCCCTGCGCCAGCGGCCACGCGTCGCGGAAATCACCGCAGTGGAACTCGGCCCCTGCGGGCACGCGTTGCCGCGCCTGCGCCAGGGCGTCGGACGACAGCTCGACCGCCACCACCCGCAGTCCGGCATCGACCAGCGTGGCGGTGTCGCGACCCGCTGCGCAGCCCAGTTCGAGCACCGGCCCGTCGCCGGCACATTCGCGCAGCAGCGGCAGCCAGCGCGGCAGCCAGGGATCGGTGCCCGACGCCATCGCGACCTCCGCTCAGCGCCCGTACGGGCTGCGGATGCCCAGGCCCGCGAGGATCTCGATTTCGTACGCTTCCATCTCGTCCGCGTCGGCTTCGCTGGTCTCGTGGTCCCAGCCCTGCGCGTGCAGCGTGCCGTGCACCAGCAGGTGCGCGTAGTGCGCGGCGAGCGTCTTGCGGTTTTCCTTGGCCTCGCGTGCCACCACGGGCGCGCACAGCACCAGGTCGGCCATCACGACCGGGCCCTGCGCATAGTCGAAGGTGAGCACGTTGGTCGCGTAGTCCTTGCCGCGGAACTCGCGGTTCAGGCGCTGGCCCTCCTCGGCATCGACGATGCGCACGGTGATCTCGCCGTCGATGTCCAGCGCATGACGAATCCAACGGTTCACGCTGTGGCGCGGCAGTGCGGCGCGATGCCGCTCCACGCCCTTGAAGCGCCCGAACTGCAGCGATAGCGACAGGGCCGGAAGCAGAGAGGCCGCCATGTCAGTGGCCTCCCGAGCGCTTGCGCTGCCCGTCGTAGGCATCGACGATCTTCGCCACCAGCGGGTGGCGCACCACGTCGGCGCTCGTGAAGTGCGTGGTCGCGATGCCGGCCACGCGCTTGAGCACGCGCTCGGCGTCGATCAGGCCGCTGAGCTGCTGCTTGGGCAGGTCGATCTGGCTCACGTCGCCCGTCACCACCGCCTTGGCGCCGAAGCCGATGCGCGTGAGGAACATCTTCATCTGCTCCACCGAGGTGTTCTGCGCCTCATCGAGGATCACGAAGGCGTTGTTCAGCGTGCGTCCGCGCATGAAGGCCAGCGGCGCGATCTCGAGCACGTTGCGCTCGAAGGCTTTCTGCACCTTCTCGTAGCCCATGAGGTCGTACAGCGCGTCGTACAGCGGGCGCAGGTACGGGTCGACCTTCTGCGTCAGGTCGCCCGGCAGAAAGCCCAGGCGCTCGCCGGCCTCGACGGCCGGGCGCGTGAGCACGATGCGCTGCACCGCCGCGCGCTCCAGCGCATCGACCGCGCAGGCCACGGCCAGGTAGGTCTTGCCGGTGCCGGCCGGGCCGATGCCGAAGGTGATGTCGTGCTTGGCGATGTTGTCCAGGTACAGCGCCTGCGTGGGCGTGCGCGCGCGCAGGTCGGCGCGGCGCGTGACGAGCATGGCCGCGTCCTCGTCGCTCATCGAGCCGTCGCCGGCCAGCGTGAGCTGCACCACGGCCGGGTCGATGGCGCGCTGGGCGATCTCGTACAGCGCCTGCAGCACCTCCATGGCCCGCTGCGCCGGGGCCTTGGGGCCGTCGACCTTGAACTGCTCGTGGCGGTGCGCGATCTTCACGCCCAGGGCGTCCTCGATGCGGCGCAGGTGCGCATCCAGCGGGCCGCACAGGTGGCCGAGGCGCGAATTGTTCAGGGGGGTAAAGGTGTGTCGCAGAATCACGCGGTATCCATTTCCATCTAATTGGCAGCCCATGCAAGACCAGCCACGCTCGAAAAAACGCAATCCAAGGCGGGTAACACCGCGGAACCGGCTTTGCCGGGCCGCCGGTGTTGCCCCCTTGAGGGGGGAAGCGGCTACACGAAGTGAGCAAGCAACGGGGGGGAGCCAATGATAGGCAAACTGACCGGCACGCTCGCAGAGCGCAACCCCCCGCAGGTGGTGGTGGACTGCAACGGCGTCGGCTACGAGGTCGACGTGCCGATGAGCACGTTCTACAACCTGCCCAACGTCGGCGCGAAGGTGTCGCTGCTCACGCACTTCGTCGTGCGCGAGGACGCGCAGATTCTCTACGGCTTCGGCACCGCCGAGGAGCGGGCGGCCTTCCGCCAGCTCATCAAGATCACCGGCGTGGGCCCGCGCACCGCGCTGGGCCTGCTCTCGGGCATGAGCGTGGGCGAGTTGGCGCAGGCCATCACCACGCAGGAGCTGGGCCGGCTCGTGAAGATTCCCGGCATCGGGAAGAAGACCGCCGAGCGGCTGCTGCTGGAGCTCAAGGGCAAGCTGGGCGCAGACATCGGCCTGCCGGCACATGCCGCGTCCGACGCGCAGGCCGACATCCTGCAGGCGCTGGTGGCGCTGGGCTACAGCGACAAGGAGGCCGCGCTCGCGCTGAAGGCGCTGCCGAAGGACGCGAGCGTGAGCGACGGCATCAAGATGGCACTGAAAGCCCTGGCGAAGTAACCGCGGGCCACCGAAGGCAGGCACGACATGCCGAACTGCGACTTCTACGCCACGCCCGAAGACCATGAGGGCCTGCTCACGTGGCTGCTGGCCGAAGGCAGCTGCGAGGTCCATGAACTGGGCTCCGACTTCGACCAACCCCTGAAACGCTTCCATACGGCCGCCGAAGTGCTGGCGCAGTTCGAGCGGCGCTACCCCAATGGGAGGAAGTGGCGCGCTGTCCACTTGCAGCTCTACGTGCTGGGGGCCGGGCCGCCCTTCGTGCCTCGTCGCGTGGCGCTCGACCCGAAGGCCTGCGATGGCGCCACCTTCCGCTACAGCGCCGACGGCTGGGGCCTGGTGCAGCTGTACCTGAGCGCGCTGTCCGAGGGCGACGCGCGGCTCGAAGACTCTCACACCAACCACAACACGCTCAAGCGTGCCCAGGCCTGGTCGGGCACGGTGAGCGAGATGGGCGACGTCGGCGCCTGGGACTTCGGCAAGATCACCGCCTTCTCGTCGCGCCTGAACCGCGAGATCCGCAAGCAGGGCGTGGCAAAGGTCGGCAGCCGCGCCATACTGCCGGGCGCACTCAAGCTGTGGAAGTCCGGGGTGGCCCTGGGCCCCTGGAAGCCCGGCGAACATGCGTTGCAAGGAGACACCTCGTGAGCGCTTCCTCTTTCGCCCCCCTGTCTGCAAGCATGACCGGTGGCCCATTGACGCCGCGGATGCGCGCCGAGATGCCGTTCGAGCTCGTCGGCCCGCGCCTGCAGGCCGTGTGCGGCAACTTCACGCCAGTGCCCATGCCGCGCCAGCAGACCGTCTCGGGCGGCATCGAGGTGCGGCGCGCCGGCGGGGTCGACGTGGCGCTCATCGGCCAGAACCTGCAGCGCGTGCACCGCGATGCGCAGGCCATCCGGCGCGACGACCGCGAGCATTTCTTCCTCGTGTTCCAGGACCACGGCGGTGCGCTCATGTGCCAGGGCGCGCAGCAGATCGCGGTGCAGGCCGGCGACATCGTGCTGATCGATTCGGCGCGGCCCTCGGAGTTCGTCTACGACGGCGCCAGCTCGCAGCAGGTGTCGGTGCACCTGCCGCGCGCCGACATGCTCGCGCGCTTCGGCCCCGCGCTGCAGGGCGGCGTGTGCGTGCGGCGCGGCGACGCGCTGGGCTTCGCGATGCGCGCCATCCTCGCGCGCCTGCTCGACAGCGGACAGTCCGACGACGCGCACCTGGTCGAGGCCTTTCTCGGCGTGTTCGGTTCGGTGCTGGTCGAGCGCGCGCGGCAGGCGCCGGCGCTGCTGTCGCGCAACGCCGGCGAGGGCGTGCTGCGCCGCGCGATGGACCACGTGGCGCTGCAGTTCCACGACCCGGCCTTCCACGCGGGCGAACTGGCGCGCCACCTGGGGGTGTCGCCGCGGCTGCTGCAGCGGGCCTTCGAGGCCTTGGGCGTTTCGCCGAGCCGCCACATCCTCGACACGCGGCTGGCGGCGGCGCGCGCCGCGCTCGACGCAGCGGCCCGGCAGGGCGGCCCCGCGCCGGCCATCGCACAGATCGCCTACGACTGCGGCTTCAACGACCTGTCGTTCTTCTACCGCGAGTTCCGCAAGCGCTACGGCGTGCCGCCGGGGCGCCTGGCACTTGGACCCCTGACGCACTGACTGACGCCTGAGTCCATTCGCTGACGCCTGGCTCCAAGACGCCGGCCCCTGCTTTTCCTACATTGATCGGGCGCGCCCGCCCTGCGGCGGCGCGCGCCAGCGTCAACCCAACCAGGACAAAGCAATGCAAGAGACAAGAATGACGATCGGCGGTCGCGCGGTGCCAGGCACGGCCTCCTTCGAAGTGCGCAACCCCGCCAACGGGCAGGTGATCGGCACCGCGCCGAACGGTTCGCGCGACGACCTCGCCGCCGCCGTGGCCGCCGCGCAAAAAGCCTTCACGAGCTGGTCGCGAAAGTCCGACGACGAACTGGCCGCCGCCTGCCGCGCCGTGACCGAGAAGATCGGCGCGCACGCCGAAGAGCTGGCGCGCCTGCTCACGCTGGAGCAGGGCAAGCCGCTCAACGGCCTGGGCTCGCGCTGGGAGCTGGGCGGTGCAGCCGCCTGGGCCGGCGCCACCGCGGCGCTGTCGCTGCCGCCGCGCGTGCTGCAGGACAACGCGCAGGGCCACGTCGAGATCTTCCGCAAGCCCGTGGGCGTGGTCGGCTCGATCACGCCGTGGAACTTCCCCGTGCTGATCGCCGTGTGGCACGTGCTGCCGGCGCTGCGCACGGGCAACACGGTCGTCATCAAGCCCTCGCCGTACACGCCGCTGGCCACGCTGCGCTTTGTCGAGCTGCTCAACGAAGTGCTGCCCGAAGGCGTGGTCAACAGCGTGAGCTGCGACGACCGCACCTCCAACCTCGGCGCCGACATGGCGAGCGACCCGGTCATCCGCAAGATCGTGTTCACCGGCTCCTGCGCCACCGGCAAGAAGGTGATGCAGTCGGCCGCCAGCACCATGAAGCGGCTCACGCTCGAACTCGGCGGCAACGACGCCGGCATCGTGCTGCCCGACGCCGACCCCAAGGCCATTGCCGAAGGTTTGTTCTGGGGCGCGTTCCTCAACAACGGCCAGACCTGCGCGGCCATGAAGCGGCTGTACGTGCACGCCAGCATCCACGACGAGGTGTGCGAGCACCTCGCGGCCTTTGCGAAGCAGGTGCCGATGGGCGACGGCATGGACGAGAAGAACGTGCTCGGCCCGGTGCAGAACCGCATGCAGTTCGACAAGGTCGCGCGGCTCGTGGCCGACGCGAAAAAGAAGGGCCAGGTGCTCACGGGCGGCGAACCGGGCGAGGGCCTGTTCTTCCCCGCGACCATCGTCGCGGGCCTGAAGAACGGCGATGCGCTGGTCGACGAAGAACAGTTCGGGCCCGCGCTGCCCGTCATCCGCTACACCGATGTCGAAGAGGCCATCCGCGCCGCCAACGACAGCGAGAACGGCCTCGGCGGTTCCGTGTGGTCCAAGGACATCGAGCACGCCAAGCGCATCGCCTCGCGCCTGGAATGCGGCTCGGTGTGGATCAACAAGCACGGCGCCATCCAGCCCAACGCGCCCTTCGGCGGTGTGAAGGGCTCGGGGCTCGGCGTGGAGTTCGCGGAAGAAGGGTTGAAGGAGTACACCGACGCGCAGGTGATCTTCTCCTGACGCGTTGCAGAGCGTGGCGTGCGCCACGCTCTGTTCAGGTGCGCAGCGCGGCGGTCAGTGCGCCGAGCAGCGCATCGGTCTCGACCAGGCTCGGCGGATGGATCGGCGCCGGCCAGGTGCTGTGGACCGCGACCACGAGCCGTTCCTTCGGATGGATGTAGACCTGCTGGCCGAAGATGCCGAGCGCGGCGAACAGGCCGCCGTCGAGCTCGGGCAGTGCCTTCGCGCCGGTCGGGAAGGTCCACCACTGGTAGCCGTACCCCATCGGTTCGAAGCCCGCGAGCGTGCCGGGCGCGAGGTGGCTGGTTGCATCGACGCGCGTGGCGTCGGCCACCCAGCCGTCGGGCAGCACCTTGTGGCCGCCGGCCACGCCGCCGCCGAGCACGAACAGGCCGAAGCGCCCGAAGTCGCGCAGCGTGGCGTTCACGCCGCTGCCGGTGAACTCCTGGCCATCGACCGCATCGAGCTGCCAGTAGGCGTCGGCTTCCATGCCGAAGGGCGCCCAGATCTTTTCCGAGAGGTAGTCGCTGATCGGCCGGCGGATCGCGCTGGCCAGGATCTCGCCGACCAGGCAGGTCTCGCCGGTGCTGTAGTTGAAGCGCGTGCCCGCCGGCGCCACGCGCGGGCGCTGCGCCATGAACTTCAACACCGCACCCTTTTCGCGCGTGAGCTGCACGCGCATGAGCTGGCGCCGGTCGGAGCCGGCGTCGAGGTAGTCCTCGTTCCAGGCCACGCCCGAGCTCATCTGCAGCACCTGCTTCACCGTCACGTCGTCATACGCCGAGCCGCGCAGCGCGGGCAGGTAGCGCACCACCGGGTCGTCGAGGCTGGCGATGTGGCCATCTTTCACGGCCGCGCCGACCAGCGTGGAGGTCAGCGACTTCGCGACCGAGAACGACAGCCACTTCGTCGCCGCGTCGTTGCCCATGGCGTAGCGCTCGAGCACGACATGGCCGTCCTTGATCACCAGCAGGCCGGCCGTGTGGTTGCGCGCCATGAAGCCGTCGATGCCGAAGCGCTGCGCGTCGACGGGCGTGCCTTCGGGCAGCGGATGCACGTGCGTGCCGCGCCGGATCGCGCGCGTCGCGTAGAGCCGGTCCATCTGGCGGTAGGTCGGCGCCTGCAGCGCAGGCGGCAGCGTCATCAGGTCTTCGTAGCGGCCGATGGCCTCGTCGGATGTGCTCATTTCGCAGGCCGGTTCAGCCCCAGCGTCGGCGTCTCGTCGAAGAAGTTCCAGGGCTTGAGCAGCGCATGCACCCACTCGGTCGGCATGATCGGCCACTCCTCGGCGCGCGCGACGTGCGTGGTGCCGGTGGTGAGCCACACCACGTTGTCGGTGTTCACGATCTCCTGGTTGTCGGCCGTGAACTGGCCCAGGCCCGTGTCCTTGTTGGAGCGGTTCGGGTACTTGCCTTCGGGGAACAGCTCCTCGGGGTCGTAGCGCGTCACCCAGAGCTGGCGGTCCATGAAGCTCAGGCGGTGGTTGATCCACTCGTCCTTCGCGAAGTTGGCGCCCTTGGCGATCGGGTGCGTGCCGCCCGCGTACGGCACCAGCTGGTACGACACCGGGTTGCCGACCTTGTTGTTCTTCGACGGGTTGCTCAGCAGGCGGATGGTCGAGGGGTCGAACTTCTGCGCCGCCTGCTGCTCGGTGCGCACCGTGCGCTGCACCGTCTGCATGGTGCTGGTGCGCGGGCCGCCGCGCGTGTTGGGCAGCACCACCGGGTCGACCTCGGTGAGCGTGTTCTGCTCGCCATCCACGTCCAGGTCGAGGCGGAAGTTGTAGATGTGCTGGTGCGTGGTGCCGACGATGTGGTGGTCCAGCAGCGTGCCGTAGCGCGTGTCCTCGGCGGCCGTCGGGTCCTGCATGGTGCGCGACTTCACGCCCTTCACGGCCTCGATGCCGGTGGCGCCGGCGTGGATGCCGATGGTGCCGTTCTCGGCGAAGACCCAGTCGAACAGGTAGTCGTAGTTGCCCACCGTGCTGATCCAGCGCACCACCAGCTCGCGCCGCTCGGTGCTGATGTTGGGCTTGCCCATTTCCTGGTGCTTGAACTCGGGGTCGGCATAGCGCTCGAAGACGGCGATGGCGCGCGGCACCTTGGTGGGTGCGCCGGTGTAGTCGGCCAGCGTGGCGTCCAGCAGCACGGCGTTCTGCGGCGCGTCCTTGTTCGGTTCGATGGGCGAGGTGAGCGTGCCCATGCCGTACTCGCCCGAGTCGAGGTAGGCCTTGAAGTACCAGCCGGTGTCGGGGTCGCCATAGGGCACGATCATGCCGCCCAGCGAGCCCTCGTACATCACCTTGCGCTTGGTGCCCTTGTCGTTGTACGTGACGGTGGACAGCACCAGGCCCACGCGCGAGTCGAGCCGCACGTGGAAGTCCCAGTTGCGCCAGTGCATCGTGTGGCCGGTGATCGTGTAGTTCTTGCCCTCGGGCTCGGTGATCTCCAGCGGCTTGGGCGCCGGCGTGGCCGCGCGGTCGCGACCGTCGTAGGGCGTGGGCTTGAGCGGCACGGGCACGAGGCCGCCGTCCTCGATCTTGATGACCTTCTTCTGCTCCAGGTCGACCACCGCCACCAGGCCCTCGATGGGGTGCGCCCAGTAGTTGCCGTCGCCCACGTCCAGGTAGCTCACCACCTTCAGCAGGCGGTCTTCCTGGCGCAGCGAATCCTTGCCGTCGAAGTAGCCCACGGTGAGCGGCGTGGCCACCACCTTCTTCACGTCGGCGATGCCGCGCGTGGCGAGCGCCTTGGCGTAGTCGGGGCTGGCCTCGATGGCGCTCTGCACGGTGGCGAAGTCGTCCAGCAGCACCATGCCGTGCGCGCCCTCGATGGGTTTCCATGCGGTGAGCGTGCGCGCCGCGAGATCGACCGTGCCCTCGATGACCTTCTTGCCGTCCAGCGCCACGAAGGCCGCCTGGCGCGGCGCGCGCACGGGCTGGCCGGTGAGCGCGAAGTTCCAGACCTCGTCCTTGGGCGGGCGCTTCACGCTGATCTCGGTGAAGCGCAGGCCGGCCTTGTGGCGCCCCGAGGCCTTCAGCACCTCGAGCGTGGCCTGGATCTCGGCCTCGGTGAGCGGGTTCAGCGGGTTGGGCACGCGCTCGACCACGAAGGTCTTGTCCAGGCTGGACTGGAACACCTGGTTCACGAAATCGTGCGGCACGTAGGCCGCGCCCTTGCGCATGACCACGGGCACATCGAGCTGCATCGGCTGGCCGTTGACCAGCGCCGTCTTCGAGCCGGGCTTCAGGCGCACCAGCGTGCCGTTGCGCGCCACGGTGAACACGTTGGCAAAGCTGTCCCAGCGCAGCGTGCCGCCGAAGTCTTCCACCGTCTTCTTCAGCGGCACCATGTGGGCCGCACCGCCGTGGGCCCGGGCCGGCTCAGTGCTCAGGGGGCCGAGGGCGAGTGCCAGGGCAGAGGCCAGGGCGGTGCCCAGGAGACGCCGTGCGGCGCCGCGGCCGGGCGTTCGGTGGTAGCTGCTGCGCATGGCTGCATCCTTCTTCGCGTGTTGTGGTGGACAACCGCGAAGGTAAGAGCGCCGCCGGCGCGGGCGTTATCAAGATTTGGCAAACCACCGCGCGCGCGTGGCGGACGGCAGCTCGCCGAACAGGCGCGCGTAGTCGATGGCAAAGCGCGACAGGTGCCAGAAGCCCCAGCGCGCGGCGATGTCGCCGATGGTGTCGTCGCGGCAGGCCTGCATCTCGCAGCGCACGCGGTTCAGGCGCATCACGCGCAGGTAGGTGACGGGGCTCAGGTGCAGCACGTCCTCGAAGGCGTACTGCAGCGAGCGGCGCGACACGCCGGTGGCCGCGCACAGGTCGGGCACGCTGATGGGCTCGTCGGCGTGCGCCTGCATGTACTCGCGCGCCTTGGCCACGATGTGGCGGCGCGCCGCTGTGCTGGCGGGCAGCCGGGCCTCGAAGGCCTTCGAGCCCATGCACTGCAGCACCGCGTCGGCCAGCGACAGCGACAGCATGTGGCGCGCGGCCGGCTGTTCGAGCTGCGCGAGGTTGTCGCGTGCCAGCGACAGGGCGGCGCCCAGCAGGCGGGTGAAGGCGGTCTCGTCGAAGCCGGGGTGCTGCACCGGCGCGGGTGCCGGCATGCGCAGTTCGAAGTCGGGGCCGAACAGGGTGGTGGCCAGCTTGGCCAGCGGTTCGGTGTCGACGCACACGGCCATCAGGTCCATGCCGGCGCCGGCCAGCAGCTCGAACTCGCCCCGCGGCGGCAGCGCGCTGAGCTGGCGCCCGCCCAGGTCGTGGCCGCAGTACCAACTGCCCGGGGCGGCCGTCTCGGTGAGCGCGAAGGCGATGGCGCCGGGGCGGCCCCGGCCGCGCTGCAGCACGGTCTGGTTGGCGCGCTCGTGGAAGACCTGCACGAAGTCCAGGTGCAGGTCTTCGGCCAGACCCTCGAAGCGGCCGTTGGACAGCTGCTCGTAGTGCTGGTCCCAGGCGCCCACGCCCGAGGCCTGCGCCTGGGCTTCGGCGGTGAGTTGTCGGCTGAAGTGAAGAAGCTCGGTCATGGTGCGCGCTGGCGCAGTTGCCATCGCGCAGCCGATGAGCAGAAACCGTGCCTGTCACGGCGCAGTGTGTGGGAAGCGCCGCCGGCCGACCATGTTGCTTACCCTTGGTCAGGGGCGCTCAGGCGTTCATTCGAGCGTCAGGCCGATGTCCTTCACCAGCGCGCCCCAGTCGCGCAGGTCGCTGCGGATCGTGGCGGTGAACTGCTCGGGCGTGTTCTGCGGCAGGTCGTTGAAGTTCAGCTCGTACATGCGGCGCACCACCGCGGGGTCGCGCAGCACCTGGTTCACGGCCTCGTTGAGCTTCTTCACGACGGCGGGCGGCGTCTTGGCGGGCGCCAGCAGGCCGTACCAGGCGTAGGTGGTGAAGGGGTAGCCGCTCTCGGTCATGGTCGGCACGTCGGGCAGCATCGGGATGCGCGAGGGGCCGCTGTTGGCCAGCGCGCGGATGCGGCCGGCGCGCACGATCTCCACGGTCGAGGAGATGTCGGCGAAGGCCGCATCGACCTGGCCGCCCACGAGGTCCTGCACGCAGGGGCCGCTGCCCTTGTAGGGCACGTGCGTCATCACGAGGCCGGCCTGCTTCTTCAGGCTTTCCATCGCCAGGTGGCCGCCCGAGCCGTTGCCCCACGAGCAGTAGCTGAGCTTGTCGGGGCGCGCCTTGGCGTAGGCGACGAACTCCTGGATCGTCTTCACCGGCAGGTCCTTGCGCACCAGCAGCAGGTTGCCGCCGCGCCCGACCTGGGCAATCGGCACGAAGTCCTTCAGCGGGTCGTAGGGCAGCTTCTTGTAGAGGCTGGGGTTCACCACCATCGTCGCGGCGTAGGTGAACAGCAGCCGGTAGCCGTCGGGCGTGGAACGCGCCACCACCTCGCTGCCGAGGATGCCGTTGGCGCCCGGGCGGTTGTCGACCACGAAGGGCTGCTTCAGGATCTTGCCGAGGCCGTCGCCGATCAGCCGCGCGATGGTGTCGGTGCCGCCGGCCGCCGCGGTGGGCACCACCAGCGTCACGGGCTTGTCGGGGTAGCTGTCGGCCTGTGCGTGGCTGGCCGTTGCCAGTGCGGCCAGGGAGCAGGCGGCGAGCATGCGCAGGCCGAAGCGGAATGGTGTTGTCGTTGTCATGGTCCGTGTCTCCGATGGAAAGGCCTCAGCGGATGCCGAAGCGCGCCTGCGTGCCTTGTTCGATCATGTCCGCGCCCACGCGATACAGGTTGCGCGAGACGTAACTGGGCACTTCGCGTGCCCGCTCGCGCAGCCATTCGGCCTTGAGCGAGCGTGCCTCGGCGATCTCGGTGGCCTCGCCCTCGGCGGTGGCCAGCAGGTCGATCACGTGCAGCGCGAGCTGCCACTGCTTGTTTGCCGCCAGCGCACGTGCCTGGTCGATCACGCCGCGCTTGTCGGTGATGGCGTCGGCCACCGCGCGGCCGATGGCCTCGGGCGCGGCCGGGTGCAGCGAGGTCGGGTTGCGGTCCCACCAGCCGTTCTCCGAGCGGTAGATGTCGCGCACGATGTAGCCCGGGTCGCCGTAGGTGGGCTTCATCCACTCGACCGCGAACAGCTCGTCGGGAAAGCGGATGCGCGCCAGGATGTCGCGCTCGTTGAGCCCTTCGTTCATGAGCCGCACCACCTCGGCGCGCACCCAGCGCAGCGCGCGGGCCGTGTGCACGAGCACGTGCTGCACCTGGTCTTCGCCCTCGAGCGTGGCGCCGAATTCGCGCACCGCCTTGCGCGGCTTCAACGCCGCCAGCGCCTCCAGCGTGTCGGCCCAGCGCACCGTGTCGCGCATCGTGCGAAAGGGCGTGCCGATGTTGGGAATGGAGTCGATCAGCGCCGCGCCGCCATACAGAACGCGCTGCGCCGGGCTCCACAGCGCGATCGCGTCGTCGGTTTCCGAGGGCGCCCAGCGTAGCTCGATGCGGCGCTCGCCGCTGCCGATCTGCAGCACGTCGTCGAAGGTCTCGGTGGGCGGGTGCGTCACCAGCCGGTGGTCGAAGAAGCCGGCGGGGCGGTTGAACTGGATCTCGGCCATGCGGTGCTGCAGGGCCAGCGTCTCGCGGTAGCGCGCCAGACGGCGCGGCACGTTGCGGTGCGCAATGATGCGCGGCGGCGCATCGCCGCGCGCGGCGGCATGGGCCAGCCACATCGGCACGCCAGCGTTGTAGCCGATGTGGCCGTGGCTGAAGCACAGCGCATGCACCGGCGCGTCGCTGAGCTGGCGCAGCGCGTCGATCATGCCCTGCGTCACCGAGCCGCCCGGGCCGGCGTCGATCACGACCAGGCCCACGTTGGTCTCGGCCACGAACGATTGGCCCTGCCCGCGCAGGATGTGCAGGCCCGGCGCGACGGTCTCGGTGCCGGTTCCGACGATGAGGAAGGGCTTTTCTTCTTCGGTTGCCTGGGGTTTTTCAGCGGTGGCGCTCATGCGGAATCCTTGGTGACGGTGAGGGGCGGCAGCTGGTAGCGGCCGTCGAGCAGTTCGGCGCGCGGCACGTAGGCGCGCAGGCACAGGTAGAAGCTGCCTTGGGGGGCCGGCAGCCAGTTGGCGAATGCGGCCTCGCCTTCAGGGCGCGCATGCTGGATGTGCAGCGTGAGCCCGCCGTCCGCGTCGCGCCGCAACCCCGGCGTGCGGTCGCCGATGGCGTAGCGGTCGATCGGGTTGTCCACCAGCATGTAGTCGCGCGTGTCGTACATCGTGAGCGACCAGAAGGCGTCGACCGGCGGCAGCGCGTCGGGCGCGAAGCGCAGCGTGTAGCGGCGCTGGCCGGTGAGGGCTTCGCCGGTGGCGTCGTGCCAGGCCATGGGGTAGGTGGCCTCGCGGCTTTCGAGCATGCCGATGTACTTGAGCGCGATCAGCGCGCGTGCCAGGTGGTCGTCGCCGAAGGAACCTTCCACCAGCGGCATCTGCACCCAGCCCGAGGCCGTGGTGCGGCCCGACTGCGCCTCGCGCAGCCGGGGCAGCACGGTGTCGAGCGCGGCCTGCAGCGCGGCGCGCTGACTGTCGTCGAGTGCGCCCGCGCCGGGCCCGATGCCGAGCGATGCATAGCGCGCGAGCTGCGCCGCATCGCCGGCGGGCGGTGCGTTGTCGCGCAGCGCCGCATTCACCTGCGCAGCGAAGTGCGCGGCGGTGAGCGGCGCCTTCGGATCGCAGCCCGGGTCGAAGGCGCGCGGCGCCGAGCGGCGGCCGGCTTCCCAGTCGGCCAGCGTGCGCACGAGAAAGCCGTCCTGCAGCGCGTTGACGGCCGGCACGTCCTGCGGGCCGTCGACCAGCAGGCGTCCGATGATCCACAGCCAGCGCGTGGGCGCCTCGATGCGCGCGCCCGGCGCGTCGAAGGCCGCGGGCAGCGTGCCGCGCCATCCCGGCGGCGTGACCACGAAGGCGCGCGCCGCCGTGCCCGTGAGGCGCTGGCCCAGGTGCGCGAAGGGGTTGGTGAAGAAGTCGAGCAAACCCAGCACGTAGTAGCGCCCGGCCGTGTCGGGCACGTCGATCACGAGCGGGCCCTCGCCCAGGTCGAGCCAGGCGTTGGTGTAGAGCGTGTCGTTGTTCGGCGTGACGACGCGGCTCTTGCCCGCGCCCAGCAGCTGGCGCGCGTGCGTGAACACGTTGCACCAGCGCAGCGGCTTGGGCGCCTCGCCGGCGGCGTCGGTGCGCTGCGGCGAGGTGGCCGCGCGCATGCGGCGCATCTCGTACAGCGGGTAGGCGTAGACCACGGCCTCTTCGGCCAGGGCTTGCAGGGTGTCGGTGTGCGGCTGCATCGTGCTCAGCCCTGTTGTGCCTGCAGCGCCGGGATGCGCCAGCCCTGCACGCCCTCGCGCGGGTAGTACATGCGCAGGATCAGGTAGAAGCGCCCGGCCGGCGCGGGCAGCCAGTTGGCGGCGTCGGCAGGGCGCGCGTGGCTCACCACCAGTTCGAGGCTGCCGTCGGCGTTGCGCTTCAGCCCGGGCGTGCGGTCGCCGATGGCGTGGCGGCGGATGTCGTTGGGGTAGAGAAAGCGGTCGCTGTCGTACAGCGTGACCGACCAGAAGGCGTCCGCGGGCGGCAGGTCGCCGGCCTCGAAGCGCATCGTGTAGCGGCGCTGGCCGTCCAGCGGTTCCTGCGTAGCGTCGTGGTGCGCGGCGGCGTACACCGCCTCGCTGGTGGCCAGCGCGCCCAGGCCCAGGTAGGCGGTGCGCGCGCGGCCGAGGAACTCGTTGCCGTAGCGGCCGGTGGCCGGCGTCATCGACCAGGGCTTGGGCCGCCGGTTGCGGCCCACGGCGCCGACCAGCTGCACGCCCTCGGCGAAGCCTTCGATGAGGCCTTCGCGCAGCGGTGCCTCCAGCGCGTCCCACGAGAACGCGGCGTTCGCCAGCAGCCCGCCCTGGCCGAACCACGCGACGAGCGCGCGGTCTTCCACGCGGCCCGGCGCCTCGGCCAGCGCGTGGCACACGTTGGTGAAGAAGCGCGGCGCCACTTGCGCGGCCGGCTCGCCGTGCTCGAAGGCGGCGGCCATGGCGTCCTCGTGCGGGCCGGCCCACTGTTCGATGGCGGCCGGGCGGCCCTGCAGCACGGTGCCGGGCGCGGGCTTCAGTTGGATCTCCGCCTGCAGCGCGCGCGCGGCCGGCCAGTCGCTTTCATCACCCACCAGGATGCGGCCGATGAGCCAGACCAGGTCGGTCGGGCAGCGCACCACGCGGTGGCCGGCGAGCGATTCCGGCACGGTGCCGCCGGGGCCCACGAGCACGACCGTCTCGCCCTCGGGGTTGCAGTTGCGCGGGCCCAGGTTCTCGAAGTTCTCGGTGTAGGCGTCGTACAGCGGCAGCACGAAGTAGCGCCCCGGATGCCGCGCCGACGCGGGCACGGTGAGCAGCATCGGCCCGTGCGCCAGGTGCAGCCAGGCCATGGTGTAGAGCAGGTCGTTGGCGGGCGTGACCACGTCGCGGTCTTCGTGGGTGGACGGGCGCGGCGCGTGGTGCAGCGTGTTCAGCGGCGCGCGCACGTCGGAGCCGGCCGAGGCGCCGCTGCGGCGTTCGGCGCGCGGCGCGGTCTGCATGGCGCAGGTGCGGTAGGTCTCGGTGAGCGGGTAGCCGTAGACGAAGGCGGCCAGGCCGATGGAACGGGCGAGCGCCTTGCGGGCGGCGGCGATGTCGGGCACGGGAGCGGGAGCGTTCATGGGAAAGACCTCGGGGTTCGAAAAAAGGAGAAGGGAAGGCGGTTCAGTCGAGCTTCACGCCCGTGGCCTGCGTGAGCTTCAGCGTCACGGGCAGGAAGGCCTTGTAGGCCGCGGCGGCCTCGGGCGGCAGGTTGCCCACGGGCTCGGCGCCGAGCTCCTCGATGCGCCGGCTCACCTCGGGCTGGCGCACCACCGCGCTGACCTCGCGGCCCAGGCGCTCGACGATGGCGTCGGGCGTCCTGGCCGGCGCCATCAGCGAGGTCGGGCCGGTCATGGCGTAGACCTCGTCGGCGTAGCCCTGCTCGGCGAAGGTGGGCACGTCGGGCAGCGCGCGGGCGCGCCGGGGGCCGGCCACGGCCAGCGGGCGCAGCTTGCCGGCCTTGATGTACGGCTGCAGCGTGGTGACGGAGCCCACGGTCATCTGGATCACGCCGCCGATCAGGTCGATCGCCATCGGGCTCTCGCCCTTGTAGGGCACGTGCATCGTCTGCAGGCCGTAGGCCTTGTCCATGTAGACCTGCACCTGGTGCGGCTGCGTGCCCGGGCCCCACGAGCCCATCGAGTACTTGCCGGGCGCGGCCTTGGCGGCGGCGATCAGGCTCTTGAAGTCGGTGGCCGGCACCGAAGGGTGCACCGCCAGCACGGTGCGCGTAGTGGCGATGTCCGACACCATGCGCAGGTCGGTGCGCGGGTCGTAGGGCAGCTTGCTGTAGAGCACCAGGTTCGCCGTGACGGGCCCCGGCACCGTGAGCAGCAGCGTGTGGCCGTCGGGCGGGCTCTTGGCGACGTAGTCGGTGCCGATGATGCCGCCCGCGCCGCTGCGGTTCTCGACCACCACCGGTTGGCCCAGCCGCTTGGACAACCCCTCGGCCACGAGCCGCGCGAGGATGTCGGTCGAGCCGCCCGCTTGGTACTGCACGATGATGCGCACGGGCTTGGAGGGGAAGGGCGCCTCCGTGGCTGCCGCCGCCGCGCTTGCCGCGAGCACCAGTGCTGCGCCCAGGCCGAGTGCGCGCGAAAGGCCGTTCTTCGATGTCGTCGTCATGCGATGTCTCCGGTGGTTGTTGTTGTGCTTCAGGGCGCGCGGCCGACGATCAGCGCGTCGACCGCCACGCAGCCGCCCTCGGCCTGCGGACGCGCGATCAGCGGGTTGATCTCGGCGCTGTCGAGCGAGTCGCCCGCGCGCTGCGCGAAGTCGGCCAGCGCGCACAGCGCGTCGGCGATCGAATCGAGGTCGACCGGCGGCCGCCCGCGTGCGCCGTTCAGGATCGCGAAGGCGCGCAGCTCGCGCACCATGGCCAGCGCGTCGTCGCGTGTGATGGGCAGTGCGCGCAGCGACACGTCGCGCAGCGTCTCGACGTGGATGCCGCCCAGGCCGAACATCAGCACCGGCCCGAACACCGGGTCGCGGTGCACGCCCGCGATGCACTCGACGCCGCCGCTCAGCATGCGCGCCACCAGTGCGCCGTCGAGCCGCGCCTCGGGCCGTGCGGTGCGCGCGAGGTCGCGCGTGCGCTCGAAGGCCGCGCGCGCCTG
>NZ_BCUS01000085.1 GCF_001591345.1 Variovorax boronicumulans NBRC 103145
TCGACGCGCCGCAGCAGGCCTCGTCGCCGCGCGCCGCGGCCGGCGTCGCGCACGGCGGCGTACAGCAGCGCCAGGCCGGCGAGGCAGACCGCGAGCAGCGGCCAGAAGAGGTGCACGGGCGACAGCGTGTCGAACATGGTGGGGAAGGGCGAGGTCAGCGCGCCACGGTTTCGAGGGAGATGAAGTCGGCGATCAGCCGCTCGCTGTTCCGGCTGGCCGCCAGCGCCTCGCGCAGGCGCAGCAGGTAGGCCGAGGCCATCTCGTACGGCGGACGGTCGGAGGTTTCGCTGAATGGCATCGGCGCCGACAGCACGGTGATCAGCACGTTGCCGAAGGGCGGGCTCACGAGCCAGCTCGAGGGGATGTCGGACCCGAGTTCCAGCGACTCGCCCGCGCGCAGCCGCGTCGGGGCCGGCCCGGTGTTCAGGTGCATCACGGAGCCGTCGGCGGTGTAGTAGTCGACCCAGATGTAGCTCTCGTGGCGCGGCGCCACCACCTGCACGCGCACCGCGTCGCCCTCGCGCAGCCGGCCGTCGCGCGCGGACGGCGCACTCACGCTCAGCCCGTGGTTCTTCTGGCGGTTGCGTGCCTGCGAGGGCTTGAGGATGGCGAACACCTCGCAGTGCGGCCACACGCGCAGCCCGATGTCGAACTGCGGCGCGCGCACGCCGGGAATGGCGGCGACGTCCTCCGCCACCTTGAGCAGGTCGTCGCGCTGCGAGACGAAGCCGGTCACGCGCGGGCGGCCGTCGGGGTCGATCGAGGCCTCGAGGTCGGCGCAGGCGTAGCTGGCGAGTTGCCGGTCGATGCGCTGCGTGAGCGCCGTGCCGGCGGTCGGCGGCCCCGCCAGCCAGTGCCACAGCAGGAAGAGCGCGGGCACGAGCACGGCGAGCGCGGCGCCGGTGCGCAGCACGGTGCGGTCGCGCCGGCGCATGTCGGCCGGGCCGCGCGGGTCGGGCACGCCGTAGGGCTGGGGCGTGATGTGGTCCTGCGCGAGGCTGCCGAGTTCGAGCGGCGGCGGTTGCAGCTGCCGGCCGTGCAGGTCCTTCAGCTTGCCGAGCTCGCCCTCGTCGCCCGACTCGAAGTAGTACTGGCCCTTGAAGCCGTGGGCCAGTGCGTGCCAGTAGACCTCGCGCACCGCATGGTCCTGCGCGCCGAGGGCCGAGAGGTGGTGGAAGAACTCGCTGTGCGCGTTGTTGGAGTTGAACAGCTGCACCTGCAGCGGCGCCGCGCCGTCCACCGCGTCGGGGTGGCGCGCCAGGATCTCGTCGAGCCACGCGACCATGGCGAAGGCGGCCGATTCGATCTGCGTGGCGGTGGCGCCGGCCACGTCGGCGTCGGCGCGCGCGATGTCCAGCAGGCGCAGGGCCTCGCGCTGGGCGTCGCCGTGGGTGAGGGTGGGGTGGCCGGCCGCGATCGATGCGTCCAGGCCGAGACCGAAGGCAATGAAGGGCGAGAAGCAGTCGAGCAGGCGGGCCATGAGGGATGCCCGCTTCTCAAGCGTGCATTGCGAAGCATGCCTTGCACCGGCGTCTGCAGCGATCGCACATGCCCATGTCCCCGGTCGTTGGAGTGGGCGTTCATTTTTTCAACGGGCCCACGGGGCCGCCATACCGCTTGGGGTCTATGCCGTTGGTGGGGCGCGGCGGCCTTGCTGGACGGGGCAATCGCCGTTATCTTCGCAGTCGCAGAAGAATCCAATGCACATTGACGTTGGGACACTGGGGTATGCCATGAAAATTCTGATCGCCGACGACCACCGGCTCGTCATCGAGGCGGTCAAAGCCAAGTTGTCGGAGCTGGGAGCTGGCATCGAGTTCGTCCTGGCGCTGAGCGTCGACGAACTGCTTGCCGGCGCGACCGACGATCTCGACCTGGCCCTGATCGACCTCAACATGCCCGGCGCGGACGGGCAGGCCCACATCGACGAGATCCGGCGACGACACCCGGCCGTGCCCGTGATCGTGCTGTCGGGCTACGAAGACCCGTCCATCATGCGCAGCGCGCTCGAACGCGGCGTGCTCGGTTTCATTCCCAAGGCCTATTCGCCCGACGTCATGCTGTCGGCCGTGCGCCTGGTGCTGGCGGGCGGCGTCTACGTGCCGCCGATGATGCTCACGGCGCTGCCGCCCGGCATCGTGGCCGGCGTGTCGCCGTCGTCTGCCGCGGCGGGCGAGCCCTTTGCGCGCGGCGGTGGCGGCAACGGCGGCGGTACCCAGACGCTCGAACACCTGCGCAGCGTGCTCACCGAGCGGCAGGTCGAGGTGCTGCAGCTGCTGTCGCAAGGCAAGCCGAACAAGCTGATCGGGCGCAGCCTGGGCATCAGCGAAGGCACGGTGAAGATCCACCTGGCCGCCATCTTCCGCGCGCTCAACGTGCGCAACCGCACCGAGGCGGTGGTGGCGGCGCAGGCGCTGACGGAAGCGCAGCAGGCCTGACGCGGCTCAGTCGGAGACGGCCGAGGCCGGGCGGCGCATGAAGCCGCGCGCGGGCACGATCCATTCGACGAGGTGATCCGTATCGGACACGGGCGCCGTCGTGTCGTCCGTGAACAGCATGCGCTCCTCGGCCAGCAGGAAGCGCTGTGCGCCCAGCACCTGGAGTGTGGCGCCGCCGAGGTCCAGGGATTGCGGCGCAGCGTCCGCCGACAACACCCATCGCACCGGCCCGGGCGCCGCCGCCCGCAGTGCGGCTTCGTGCGCCGCATCGCCGGGCACGCGGTTGATCAGCGCCCAGCCTTCGGTGCCGCCGATGAGAAAGCTGTTGAGGCCGCTGTCGTGCACGACGCGCACCACGCGCGCGGACAGCGGCGTGACCAGGCCCGCTTCGAGCGCATAGCGGCCGCCGCCCTGGCCGTCGGGATCGAGGTGCCCGATCTCGTCGTAGGCGGGCTCTTCCATGTTCACCGGGCGTCGGCCCTTGGGACCGTCGGCCAGGCGCGGCATGGTCAGCGGGATGCGGCGCAGTGCGCGCGCATGGGCCATGAAGTCGTCGACGCGGGCGAAGGTGGCCAGGTGCTCGAGCACGCGCCGCGTCACGTTCAGCAGCTTGAGGCCGCGTTCGGGGCTGACCGCGTCGGCAGGCTTCAGCCACAGGTGCTCGACGGTCTCGCGGCCGTCGGGGCGCACGTCCTGGCCGGCGGGCATCGCGGCCGCGAAGAAGCGCGTGTCGAAGCGGCGCGGCATGCCGGGCGGGGTCAGCCAGTGGCTGAAGTACGCGATGCGGTCGACGGCAAGGCACCAGCCGCGCTCGGCGCACAGGGCGAGCAGGGCGTCGGTGCTGCGCTCGGCGGCGGCGCGCATCGCGTCGAGCTCACCCGACGTGAGCGAGAGCAGCTCGACCGGCCGGCCCTGCGCATCGTTCGCGAGCAGCAGCCCGGCTTCTTCGAAGCATTCGCGGATCGCCGCTGCGTGGAAGTCGAGCCCGCCTTCGGGCAGGCCCAGCCGCGCGCTCGCGGCGGCGTCGTCCAGGCCCGCGCACAGCGGGTGCAGCAGGCGGTCGTGCGCATCGACCATGCCGCCCGGGAAGACGCTGGCGCCGCTGTTCTGGTCATTGGCCTTCTCGGCCCGCCGCAGCATCAGCACCTCGAGGCCTTCGGGGCCGTCGCGCAGGACGACGAGCGTGGCGGCGGTGCGGATGGGGCGAGGGGCGGAGGGCGGGGGCGTCGTGGGAGTCATGGGCGCCTATTTTGCGGCCGGGGGACAATGCGTGCCTCGCGCATCCACCACCCACTTCGCTCCCTGGGAGCCGCCTGTCTTGGACACTCTTCGCACCAATCTCTCCCGCTTCGACGCCGCCATCGTCGACCTCGACGGCACCATGGTCGACACGCTCGGCGACTTTGCCGAGGCCCTGAACCGCATGCTGCGCGACCTCGAGTTGCCGCCCGTGGCGTCCGCCGCCATCGAGCGCATGGTGGGCAAGGGGTCGGAGCACCTGATCCTGTCGGCGCTGGCGCACGTGGGCGCGCCGGCCCCGGCGGCGCTGTTCGATCGCGCGTGGGAGCGCTACCAGCACCACTACCTGGAGATCAACGGCCGGTATTCGGCCGCGTACCCCGGCGTGGTCGAGGGCCTGAAGGCGCTGCGCGCGCGCGGGCTGCGGCTGGCCTGCCTCACGAACAAGCCGACCTCCTTCGCCAAGCCGCTGCTGGCCGCGAAGGGGCTCGACGGCTTCTTCGAGCAGGTGTTCGGCGGCGATGCCTTCGAGCGCAAGAAGCCCGATCCGCTGCCGCTGCTGAAGACCTGCGAGGCGCTGGGCACGGTGCCCGCGCGCACGCTGATGGTGGGCGACTCGAGCAACGACGCGCGTGCCGCGCGCGCCGCCGGCTGTCCCGTGGTGCTCGTGACCTACGGCTACAACCACGGCGAGCCGGTGCGCGGCGTGGATGCGGACGGCTTCGTGGATTCGCTGGCCGACCTCGCGACGGCCTGACCGGCCGCCCGGCTAGTTACTGCTTTCCGAGCAGCGCGTCCTTCAGCTTCCAGTCGGCCGGGTTGGGGCCGAGCCAGATGCGCATCAGCGCATTGAAGAACGCCACTTCCTTCACCGGGTCGGGCTGCGGCACGCCGCGCACCGTGATCAGCGTGCCCGTGCCGGGCAGCCAGTCGATGGTGAAGGTGTCGCCGGCCTTGAGCTGCTTCTGGTCCGCGAACATCTGGCCCATGCGCAGCAGCCCGGGGATCAGATTGACCATCTCGCTCTTGGGCGAGTTGTCTTCCACGCCCTTCACGAAGAGCTTGCCGAGTTCGTTGGCATCGATGTCGCGCAGCATGGTGATCGCCACGCGCTTGGGGCCCGGCACGGCCAGCGCCTCTTCGGTGGTCGAGGCCTTCTTGCCCAGGTACAGGCCGGCGGTGTAGACCTTGATGATGGTCTTGTAGCGGATGCCCGCGCCGTTGAGCACCAGCGGGGCGCCGCGCAGGTCCATCTGGTCGTCGAGCTTGACGCCCGCCACCTCGACCTGCGCCGCGAAGGCACTGCCGCAGAGCGCGGCCGAGAGGACAGCGAGCGCCGCGAGGCGGGAGAACACGGCCGGGAGCAGGGGTGCGAGCAAGTGAGTCTCCTTGAATTTGCGAACGGTCGTGCGAATGTATCTTTTCGTTTTATCCGAGAGGCTTCGGGGGAACCCTGAAGCCAGCGGTTGCACAAGGCCTGGTTTTCGTGGGCTAAACTCGGCGCTCCATGTTCGTTCATCACATCATTCAAACAGGTGAAGGCAGCCGGGGAGCCTGGCCCTGGCGTCGCCATACATCGCTGACTGTTTGATTGCGCGGCGCACGCCGTGCGCCCGCGGTTCCGAGCCGGCACGCATGCCGGCACCGGGCCACTCTCGTGAATGACCTTGCCACCGGCCAAAGGAGCGTCGGCAGGCAACTGGAGAACGATCCGTGATCACCGAACTTGAATTCAAGAGCCTCAGCGCCCAGGGCTACAACCGCATCCCGCTGATGGCCGAGGCCTTTGCCGACCTCGAAACGCCGCTTTCCCTGTACCTCAAGCTCGCCCATTCGCAGGGCGGCGGCAAGCACAGCTTCCTGCTCGAATCGGTGGTGGGCGGCGAGCGCTTCGGGCGCTACAGCTTCATCGGCCTGCCGGCGCGCACCTTGCTGCGCGCCAGCGGCTTCGGCGACGAGGCCGTCACCGAAGTCGTGACCGACGGCCAGGTCGTCGAGGCCGCCAAGGGCAACCCGCTGGACTTCGTGGCCGACTACCAGAAGCGCTTCAAGGTCGCGCTGCGGCCCGGCCTGCCGCGCTTCTGTGGCGGCCTGGCCGGCTACTTCGGCTACGACACTGTGCGCCACATCGAGCGCAAGCTCGAAAAAAGCTGCCCGCCCGACACGCTGGGCTGCCCCGACATCCTGCTGCTGCAGTGCGAAGAACTCGCGGTCATCGACAACCTGTCGGGCAAGCTGTACCTGATCGTCTACGCCGACCCGAAGCAGCCCGAGGCCTATGCCGTCGGCAAGCGCCGCCTGCGCGAGTTCAAGGAGAAGCTCAAGTACTCGGTGAGCGCGCCGATCGTGAAGCCCACGCAGCCGCATCCGGCCGAGCGCAGCTTCGCCAAGGCCGACTACCTCGCGGCGGTGGAACGCGCCAAGGAGATGATCGCCGCCGGCGACTTCATGCAGGTGCAGGTGGGGCAGCGCATCAGCAAGCGCTACACCGAGTCGCCGCTGTCGCTGTACCGCGCGCTGCGCTCGCTCAATCCCTCGCCCTACATGTACTACTACCACCTGGGCGACTTCCACGTGGTCGGCGCCTCGCCCGAGATCCTGGTGCGCCAGGAGAACACCGGCGAGGGCGAGCAGAAGATCACCATCCGCCCGCTGGCCGGCACGCGCCCGCGCGGCGCCTCGATCGAGCTCGACAAGGCGGCCGAGGTCGAACTCATCAACGATCCGAAGGAACGCGCCGAGCACGTGATGCTGATCGACCTCGCGCGCAACGACATCGGCCGCATCGCCAAGACCGGCACGGTGAAGGTGACGGAAGCCTTCGCGGTGGAGCGCTACAGCCACGTGATGCACATCGTGAGCAACGTCGAGGGCACGCTGAAGGACGGCATGACCGCCATCGACGTGCTCAAGGCCACCTTCCCGGCCGGCACCTTGACCGGCGCGCCCAAGGTGCATGCGATGGAACTGATCGACCAGCTCGAGCCCACCAAGCGCGGCCTGTACGGCGGCGCCTGCGGCTACATCAGCTACGCGGGCGACATGGACGTCGCGATCGCGATCCGCACCGGCATCGTGAAAGACCAGATGCTGCACGTGCAGGCCGCGGCCGGCGTGGTCGCCGACTCGGTGCCCGAGCTGGAGTGGAAAGAAACAGAAGCCAAGGCGCGCGCACTGCTGCGTGCCGCCGAACTGGTCGAGGAAGGCCTGGAATGAGCAACGCACCTGATATCCAGAACGACTTCTCGCACGAGATCATCGGCGCCGCCGTCGAGGTGCAACGCGTGCTCGGCACGGGGCTCGACGAGGGGGCCTATGCCGCAGCGCTGGCCATCGAACTCGCCGAGCGCGAGATCGGCTTCACGCGCGACGTGGCGCTGTCGGCCAGCTACAAGGGCCGGTCGCTCGGCGAGGTGTACCGCGCGGGCTTCGTGATCGAGCAGTCGGTCATCGTCGAACTCAAGGCGGTCGATGTGCTGACCGACCTGCACCGCGCGCAGGTGCTGGCCGCATTGCGCCTGTCGGGCCTCAAGCTGGGCCTTCTCATCAACTTCAACGTGTTCCCCGTCGTGAAGGGCGTGCACCGGATTGTGAGCAAGCCATGAAACTGCTGATGATCGACAACTACGATTCGTTCACCTACAACATCGTCCAGTACTTCGGCGAACTGGGTGCGGACGTGCAGGTGCACCGCAACGACGAGATCACGGTGGCGCAGATCGGTGAGCTGATCGCTTCGGGCGTGACGCGGCTGGTGGTGTCGCCGGGTCCGTGTTCGCCTGCCGAGGCGGGCGTGTCGGTGGCGGCCATCGAGGCCTTCGCGGGCAAGCTGCCCATCCTGGGCGTGTGCCTGGGCCACCAGGCCATCGGTGCGGCCTTCGGCGGCAAGATCGTGCGCGCGCAGCAGCTCATGCACGGCAAGACCAGCGAGATCACGACCACGCAAGAGGGCGTTTTCGCGGGGCTGCCGCAGAAGTTCATCGTCAACCGGTACCACTCGCTCTCGATCGAGCGCGAGAGCTGCCCGAGAGAACTGGCTGTCACCGCGTGGACCGACGACGGCGAGATCATGGGCGTGCGGCACACCGGCTTTGCGCACGACGTGCGCATCGAAGGCGTGCAGTTCCATCCCGAATCGATCCTCACAGAACATGGCCACGCCATGCTCAAGAACTTCCTGGACTGATCACCATGACTGACCGCTCTTCCCTTGTCGACCTGCGCAGCGACACCGTCACGCAGCCCACGCCCGCGATGCGCGAGGCCATGGCGGCTGCACCGCTGGGCGACGACGTCTTCAGTGCCGACCCGAGCGTGAACGCGTTGCAGGAGAAGATCGCCGCGCTGCTGGGCTTCGAGGCGGCGCTGTTCGTGCCCACCGGCACGCAGAGCAACCTGTGCGCGATCCTGTCGCACTGCGGCCGTGGCGACGAGTACATCGTCGGCCAGCAGGCGCATGCCTACCGCTGGGAAGGCGGCGGCGCCGCGGTGTTCGGCAGCGTGCAGCCGCAGCCGCTCGACCACGCGCCCGACGGCACGCTGCCGCTCGCGCAGATCGAGGCGGCCATCAAGCCCGACGACGCGCACTTCGCGCGCACCAAGCTGCTGGCGCTGGAGAACACGCTGGGCGGCAAGCTGCTGCCCTTCGAGTACGTGCAGGCCGCCACCGACCTGGCGAAAAGCAAGGGACTGCAGCGGCACCTCGATGGCGCGCGGCTCTTCAATGCCGCCACCGCACAGGCCGCGCTGAACAAGCGAACCGACATTCGCGCCGAAGCCCGCCGCATCGCGCAGTGCTTCGACAGCGTGTCGGTGTGCTTCAGCAAGGGCCTGGGCGCACCCATCGGCTCGACGCTGGTCGGTTCGCGCGAGTTCATCGCGCGCGCCCACCGCATCCGCAAGATGGCGGGCGGCGGCATGCGGCAGGCGGGGTTGCTTGCAGCAGCTGCGTCGCACGCGCTCGATCACCACATCGATCGCCTGGCCGACGACCATGCGCTGGCGCAGCGGCTCGCACAGGGGCTCGAGGGCATCGAAGGCCTGACCGTCGAGGCGCCGCACACGAACATCGTGTTCGTCGATCTCACGGGGGCGGCGCAGGCGCGTTCTTCGGAGCTGCTCGCCAGCCTCAACCAGCAGGGCATCCTTGCGACCGGGCTCTACCGCCTGCGCTTCGTGACGCACCTGGATGTCGATGCCGCGGGCGTCGACCGCGCGGTCGCGGCGATCCGCGGCTTCTTCAAGGCTTGAGAAGGTGTGAACGAACCCGCCATGTCCGCTCATCCCGCCCAGACACGCCCCCTCTGCGTTGCAAATGCTCGCCATAGCCCGAGCTATGGCTGCGCTTTGCGCCTTGATGGGGTGCGCCTGGGCGGGCTGCTCGGCCACGCCGGATTCATTCACACCTTCTGAAGCCTGGCTACACGCACACACCGAGGAGACCCTTCATGATCACCCCCCAGGAAGCGCTGCAGCGCACCATCGAACACCGCGAAGTCTTCCACGACGAGATGCTGCACATCGTGCGGCTCATCATGAGCGGCGAGTGTTCGCCCGTGATGATGGCCGCGCTGATCACCGGCCTGCGCGTCAAGAAGGAAACCATCGGCGAGATCACTGCGGCCGCAGAGGTGATGCGCGAGGTGTCGACCAAGGTGCCCGTGGCCGACACCACGAACCTTGTCGACATCGTCGGCACCGGCGGCGACGGCTCGCACACCTTCAACATCTCGACCTGCTCGATGTTCGTGGCGGCCGCGGCCGGCGCCAAGGTCAGCAAGCACGGCGGGCGCAGCGTGTCGAGCAAGTCGGGCAGTGCCGACGTGCTGGAGTCGCTGGGCGTCAACATCAACCTCAAGCCTGAGCAGATCGCGCAGTGCATCGCGCAGGTCGGCATCGGCTTCATGTTCGCGCCGAACCACCACCCGGCGATGAAGAACGTCGCGCCGGTGCGCAAGGAACTCGGGATCAAGACGATCTTCAACATCCTCGGCCCGCTGACCAACCCGGCCGGTGCGCCGAACATCCTGATGGGCGTGTTTCACCCCGACCTCGTGGGCATCCAGGTGCGTGCGCTGCAGCGCCTTGGCGCCGAACATGCGCTGGTGGTCTACGGCCGCGACGGCATGGACGAGATCTCGCTGGGCGCCGCCACCATGATCGGCGAGCTCAAGGACGGCGAAATTCGCGAGTACGAACTGCACCCGGAAGACTTCGGCTTCCAGATGGCGAGCAACCGTTCGCTGCGCGTCGAGACGCCCGAGCAATCGAAGGCGATGCTGATCGGCGTGCTGGACAACCAGGCCGGCCCGGCGCTGGACATCGTGCTCCTCAATGCGGGCGCGGCGCTGTACGCGGCCAACGTGGTCGACTCGGTGCCGGCGGGCGTGGAGCGTGCGCGCCAGGCCATCGCATCCGGTGCGGCGAAGGCCAAGCTCACTGAGCTGGTCAAGGCCTCCACCTCCTTCTGAGAATCAGGCCGTCGTGCCACCGAAAGCAGAGCAAGCCATGTCAGACATTCTCGACAAGATCGTCGCCGTCAAACGCCAGGAAGTCGCCGCTGCACTGAAGCGTGCCCCGCTCGAGGCCGTGCGCTTCGATGCCGAAAGCCGCGTGCTCACGCGCGACTTTGAGGCCGCCTTGCGCGCCAAGATCGCGGCCGGCCAGGCGGCGGTGATCGCCGAAGTCAAGAAGGCCAGCCCGAGCAAGGGCGTGCTGCGCGAAGACTTCATTCCGGCCGACATCGCGCAAAGCTATGCCGAGGGCGACGGCGTGGTCAGCGCGGCCTGCCTCTCGGTGCTGACCGACAAGCAGTTCTTCCAGGGCGGCGTCGACTACCTCAAGCAGGCGCGCGCCTCGTGCGACCTGCCGGTGCTGCGCAAGGATTTCATCGTCGACGCCTACCAGGTGTACGAATCGCGCGCGATGGGCGCCGATGCGATCCTGTTGATCGCCGCCTGCCTCGACGACGCGCAGATGAAGGACTACGAAGCCATTGCGCGCGGGCTGGGCATGGCGGTGCTGGTCGAGGTGCACGACGCGGCCGAACTCGATCGCGCGCTGAAGCTCAAGACGGCGCTCATCGGCGTCAACAACCGCAATCTGCGCAACTTCGAGGTGTCGATCCAGGCGACGATCGATCTGCTGCCCAAGCTGCCAGCGGATCGCCTGCCAGTGACCGAATCGGGCATTGCCACGCGCGAAGACGTCGCCACGCTGCGCGCCGCGGGCGTCAACGCCTTCCTGGTCGGCGAAGCCTTCATGCGCGCCAAGGAACCCGGCGAGGCCCTCGCTGCGTTGTTCAAATGACGCGGCCGGACCAGCTGTCGAGCAGCGATCCTGCCGACTGGCCGGTGGCGCCGGGCTGGCAGCCGCTGGTCGATGATTTCTTTGGCGGCGCGGTCGGCCAGAAGCTGCAGGGCTTCCTGCGCGAGCGTCTCGATGCCGGGGCGGTGATCTTTCCGCCGCAGCCGTTGCGGGCGCTGGAACTCACGCCGCCGGAAGACGTGCGGGTGGTGATCCTGGGTCAGGACCCGTACCACGGGCGCGGGCAGGCCGAGGGCCTGGCCTTCTCGGTGGCGTCGGGCGTGGCCCTGCCGCCGTCGCTGCGCAACATCTTCAAGGAGCTCCAGCGCGACCTGGGCACGCCGCCGCCGGCGTTTCCGAACCCGGGCGGCAGTCTCGTGAAGTGGGCGACGCACGGCGTGCTGCTGCTCAACACCTGTCTCACGGTCGAAGAGGCCCAGCCGGCCAGCCACGCGGGCCGCGGCTGGGAGGTGCTCACCGACGCCGTGATTCGCCACGTGGCGCAGGGTGAACGCCCTGTTGTTTTTATGCTATGGGGCTCGCACGCGCAAAGTAAGCGCGCGTTGATTGACGTTGAGCGCCATAAGGTGCTGATGTCGAATCATCCCTCGCCACTCTCTGCGCTCCGGCCGCCCGTTCCGTTCATCGGCTGCGGTCATTTTGGCCAAGCCCGTGCATGGCGTGAGGCGCAGCAGTCGGGAGGCTCCGAACTTCGCTCATAATCAGAGGCTTCACACCTCGAGCAGGTTTCCACGCTTCATCTTTTGCTGGGAATCCTGTGTAGTCACAAAATCGTGCTATATTTCGAGGTTCGCCGGAGAGGTGGCCGAGTGGTTAATGGCAGCAGACTGTAAATCTGCCCTCTTACGAGTACGCTGGTTCGAATCCAGCCCTCTCCACCAGCGATGAATTTGGTTTCTAAGAGCGATTGGATCTAGCGCTTTGGGTGCCTTGAAGTGCCCCCGATGCGGGAGTAGTTCAATGGTAGAACCCCAGCCTTCCAAGCTGATGACGCGGGTTCGATTCCCGTCTCCCGCTCCAGAGACCCGGTTCGGCGCCGGAAGCGATTTGGTTAGAACAAAAGCCCTTTTGGCTCAGTGGTAGAGCACTCCCTTGGTAAGGGAGAGGTCGCGGGTCCGATTCCCGCAAAGGGCACCAGTTTTCTGGGGTTGCAACGACAGGCTTGCGACCCATCTGCATGCGTTGAAATCGTTTTTTTCGGAGTCGAAAAATGGCAAAAGGTAAATTCACCCGCACCAAGCCGCACGTGAACGTGGGCACGATCGGTCACGTTGACCACGGCAAGACCACGCTGACGGCTGCGATCGCCACCGTGCTGTCGGCCAAGTTCGGCGGCGAAGCCAAGGCTTACGACCAGATCGACGCAGCGCCTGAAGAAAAGGCCCGCGGCATCACGATCAACACCGCACACGTCGAGTACGAAACGGCCAACCGCCACTACGCACACGTCGACTGCCCCGGTCACGCCGACTACGTGAAGAACATGATCACCGGCGCTGCCCAGATGGACGGCGCCATCCTGGTGTGCTCGGCTGCTGACGGCCCGATGCCCCAGACCCGTGAACACATCCTGCTGGCTCGCCAGGTGGGCGTGGGCTACATCATCGTGTTCCTGAACAAGTGCGACATGGTCGACGACAAGGAACTGCTCGAGCTGGTCGAAATGGAAGTTCGCGAACTCCTCGACAAGTACGAATTCCCCGGCGACGACACCCCCATCATCCACGGCTCGGCCAAGCTCGCCCTGGAAGGCGACAAGGGCGACCTGGGCGAAGGCGCCATCATGAAGCTGGCCGAAGCGCTGGACACGTACATCCCCACGCCCGAGCGCGCTGTGGATGGCACGTTCCTGATGCCCGTGGAAGACGTGTTCTCGATCTCGGGTCGCGGCACCGTGGTGACTGGCGCTGTTGAGCGCGGCGTGATCAAGGTCGGCGAAGAAATCGAAATCGTCGGTATCCGCCCCACCGTCAAGACCACCTGCACCGGCGTGGAAATGTTCCGCAAGCTGCTGGACCAAGGTCAGGCTGGCGACAACGTCGGCGTGCTGCTGCGCGGCACGAAGCGCGAAGAAGTCGAACGCGGCCAAGTGCTGTGCAAGCCCGGCTCGATCAAGCCGCACGTGCACTTCACCGCCGAGGTGTATGTCCTGTCCAAGGACGAAGGCGGCCGTCACACGCCGTTCTTCAACAACTACCGTCCGCAGTTCTACTTCCGCACGACGGACGTGACCGGCGCGATCGAGCTGCCCGCGGACAAGGAAATGGTCATGCCTGGCGACAACGTCAGCATCACCGTCAAGCTGATCAACCCGATCGCGATGGAAGAAGGCCTGCGCTTCGCCATCCGTGAAGGCGGCCGTACCGTGGGTTCGGGCGTCGTGGCCAAGATCCTCGACATCTAAGCCGAGCGTAAAGAGTACCGGAGGGGTATAGCTCAATTGGCAGAGCGTCGGTCTCCAAAACCGAAGGTTGTAGGTTCGATTCCTACTGCCCCTGCCACCTAGGTGGCACCCCGACAAGCCCATCGCGATCCGATGGGCTTCGGCGTCTCAAGAGACGCATTGAATTGAAGGCCGCGAGGCCACAGGAAATCAGCCGACATGGCCACTTCTCAAATCGAAACCGTGAGCACGGGTGCCGACAAAGCCAAGCTGGCTGCGGCGGTGGTGCTGGCAGTGGGCGCGATCGTCGCGTTCTACCTGCTGTCGCGCCAAGGCTCGCTGGTGCAATGGGCTGCGCTGCTGGTCGGTCTGGCCGCGGCCGTGGGCGCCTTCGGCAGCTCCGAGAATGGCCGTCAGCTGTGGGCTTTCGGTCGTGACTCGTGGCGCGAGGTCAAGAAGGTCGTGTGGCCGACCCGTAAGGAATCGATGCAGATGACGGCCTATGTGTTCGCCTTCGTGGCGATCATGTCCGTCTTCCTCTGGCTCACCGACAAGACGCTCGAATGGGTGTTCTTTGACCTCATTCTGGGCTGGAGAAAATAATGACCGACGACGCAGTTGAAACCACGCAGAGCACGCCGGAAGAGGAGCAGAACCCTCTCCTGACCCCCGCTGCCAACCCTGATCTGCGTTGGTACGTGGTGCATGCCTACTCGGGCATGGAAAAGGCTGTCGAGCGCAACATCACCGAGCGCATCACCCGCGCCGGCATGCAGGACAAGTTCGGCCGCATCCTGGTTCCGACCGAAGAAGTGGTCGAGATCAAGAACGGCCAGAAGCGCACCACCGAGCGCCGTTTCTTCCCGGGCTACGTGCTGGTCGAAATGATCATGGATGACGAGAGCTGGCACCTGGTGAAGCACACCAACAAGGTGACGGGTTTCGTGGGCGGCGCCAAGAACCGTCCGGCTCCGATCTCGCAGAAAGAGGTCGAGGACATCGTCAACCAGATGCAGCAGGGCACCGAGAAGCCGCGCCACAAGGTCGAGTTCACCGTGGGTGAGTTCGTGCGCGTCAAGGAAGGCCCGTTCACCGACTTCAATGGCACGGTGGAAGACGTCAACTACGAGAAGAGCAAGGTCAGCGTGTCGGTCATGATCTTCGGCCGCGCCACCCCTGTGGAGCTCGAATTCGGTCAGGTCGAGAAGACCTGATCCCATGGCCTGCCTTCGGGCGGGCCTGCCAGTTTCCGGCTGCGCGTTGTCCGACTCGGCGCGCGGTCTTGATCGAAGAGTCGTTTAACCCCGGGGAGCCGCGGCGAGAGCCAAGGCGATATCACCCGCAAGGAGCAAAGCATGGCGAAAAAAATCGTCGGCTTCATCAAGCTGCAAGTGCCAGCTGGTAAGGCCAACCCGTCCCCGCCGATCGGTCCCGCACTGGGTCAGCGCGGTCTGAACATCATGGAGTTCTGCAAGGCGTTCAACGCGCAAACCCAAGGCGTCGAGCCGGGTCTGCCGCTGCCGGTGGTCATCACCGCGTTCGCTGACAAGAGCTTCACCTTCATCATCAAGACGCCTCCGGCGATCACCTTGATCAAGAAGGCCATCAAGCTGGACAAGGGCTCGGCCCGTCCGCACACCGACAAGGTCGGCAAGATCACGCGCGCTCAGCTCGAAGAAATCGCCAAGGCCAAGATGAAGGACCTGACTGCCGCCGACCTCGACGCAGCAGTTCGCACCATCGCCGGCTCGGCCCGCTCGATGGGCGTGAATGTGGAGGGCGTGTAAATGTCCAAGATCACCAAAAAGCAAAAGTCGCTGCAAGGCAAGGTCGACAGCAACAAGCTGTACCCCCTGGCTGACGCCATCGTCATCGTCAAGGATGCCGCCACCGCCAAGTTCGACGAATCGATCGACGTGGCCGTGCAACTGGGCATCGACGCGAAGAAGTCGGACCAGGTGGTTCGCGGTGCTGTCGTGCTGCCGAACGGCACCGGCAAGACCAAGCGCGTCGCCGTGTTCGCCCAAGGCGCCAAGGCTGAAGAAGCCAAGGCCGCTGGCGCCGATATCGTCGGCATGGACGACCTGGCTGCGATGGTCAAGGCGGGCGACATGCCTTTCGACGTCGTGATCGCTGCCCCCGATGCCATGCGCGTCGTCGGTACGCTCGGTCAGATCCTCGGCCCGCGCGGCCTGATGCCCAACCCCAAGGTTGGTACCGTGACGCCTGACGTCGCCACCGCTGTCAAGAACGCCAAGGCTGGCCAGGTCCAGTTCCGCGTCGACAAGGCCGGCATCATCCACGGCACGATCGGCCGTCGCTCGTTCGACAACGACAAGCTGCAAGGCAACCTCGCTGCGCTGATCGACGCTCTGGTCAAGGCCAAGCCGGCGACCAGCAAGGGCGTGTACCTGCGCAAGGTGGCTGTGTCGTCGACGATGGGTCTGGGTGTCCGCGTGGACACGCAAACCATCTCGGCGAGCTAAAGAGATTTGCCCGATCCCGCAAGGAGAGGGCAGATGTGGTGGGTCGCGGCAGCTTCGGTTGCCGCGAGCCATCCAAGACCGCTGGTGTGCAGGGCGCTGCACTTAATGGCCGGATCGATCCTTCCGGTATCCAGCGCAGATGGCGATCCCGCTGCAAGGAATTTGATTTTTGTTCCGAAACAGTTGGTCGCTGCATGAAGCGCGATCCGAGGCCCCGGCCGAAGGTCGCATTAAAAGGAGTAGACCTTGAGTCTGAATCGCAGTGAGAAAGAAGCGGTCATCAGTGATGTGACCAGCCTCGCCGCTAAAGCTCAAACGCTCGTGATGGCGGAATACCGTGGCATCACGGTGGCCGATATGACCAAACTGCGCAGCGAAGCTCGCAGCAAGGGTGTGACCCTGAGTGTTCTGAAGAACACCCTGGCACGCCGTGCTGTCGCTGGTAGCGCATTTGAAGTCGTCGGCGACCAGATGACCGGTCCGCTGATCTACGGCTTTTCCGAAGACGCAGTGGCCGCCGCCAAGGTGGTGGCCGACTTCGCGAAGACCAACGACAAGTTGGTGATTCGCGGTGGCGCGTTTGGCGGCAAGGCCCTGGACGTCAACGGCGTGAAGCAACTGGCCAACATCCCTTCCAAGGAAGTGCTGCTGGCGCAATTGCTGGGCTTGATGCAATCCCCGATCTCTCGTACCGCCCGCGTGCTCGCGGCGCTGGCCGAGAAGCGCGGTGGTGGCGAAGCTGCACCCGTCGCCGATGCACCGGCAGAAGCGCAGGCCGCTTGAGCCTCGCGTTTGAAATATTCAACCCAATTGTTAGGAAACAAAAATGGCATTCGATAAAGACGCATTTCTGACCGCGCTCGACGCAATGACGGTCCTGGAACTCAACGACCTGGTCAAGGCCATCGAAGAGAAGTTCGGCGTGAGCGCCGCAGCCATGTCGGCACCCGCTGCCGGCGGTGGCGCTGTTGCTGCAGCCGCTGAAGAGCAAACCGAGTTCAACGTCATGCTGATGGATGCTGGCGCGAACAAGGTGTCGGCGATCAAGGCCGTGCGCGAAATCACCGGCCTGGGCCTCAAGGAAGCCAAGGACCTGGTGGAAGCCGCTCCCAAGGCTGTCAAGGAAGGCCTGTCGAAGGCTGACGCTGAAGCCGCCAAGAAGAAGCTGGAAGATGCCGGCGCCAAGGTGGAACTGAAGTAATTCAGACCCCCTAGAGGGCTGGAGGTGCCTGAAAAGGCCCTCCAGCCTTTGCCGCTTTCAGAGCGCACCCAAAAGCCGGCTTGGCGCCGGTTCTTTCAGAGGCCGAAAGGTCGATGGAATAGCAAAAGCCAAGACGATTTTTGAGTGTCTTCTGAACCCGACTGCAGAAGACCCCTTGGTTCGGGCGATGTGCAATGCATCGCCGTCCGCCAACGGCTGGTAGTGGCCAGCCGCCAAGCAGTGGTGCCGTTCGCCCGGCACTGCTGACAAGTCGCTGAAGATCTCAAGCACCGGAGCTCTCATGGCCCAATCGTCCGCGTACAGTTACACCGAACGCAAGCGCATCCGAAAAAGTTTCGGTAACCGCGACAGCGTCGTCGAAATCCCCTACCTGCTGCAGATGCAGAAAGACGCGTACACCGCGTTCCTGCAAGCCGGCATCGCCCCCAAGCACCGCACCGTCGAAGGCCTGCAGGCCGCGTTCGACGCTGCCTTCCCGATCGTCTCGCACAACGGTTTTGTCGAGATGAAGTTCCTCGAGTACAACCTGGCGAAGCCGGCGTTCGACGTGCGTGAGTGCCAGACCCGTGGTCTGACCTTCGCCTCGGCCGTGCGCGCCAAGGTGCAGCTCATCATCTATGACCGCGAGTCGTCGACCTCGCAGTCGAAGGTGGTCAAGGAAGTGAAGGAACAAGAGGTCTACATGGGCGAAGTGCCGCTCATGACCGACAAGGGTTCGTTCATCATCAACGGCACCGAGCGCGTGATCGTCTCGCAGCTGCACCGTTCGCCCGGCGTGTTCTTCGAACACGACAAGGGCAAGACGCACAGCTCGGGCAAGCTGCTGTTCTCGGCCCGCGTGATTCCCTACCGCGGTTCGTGGCTCGACTTCGAATTCGACCCGAAGGACATGCTGTACTTCCGCGTGGACCGTCGCCGCAAGATGCCGGTCACGATCCTGCTGAAGGCCATCGGCCTGAACCCGGAATCGATCCTCGCGAACTTCTTCGTGAACGACAACTTCCGCCTGATGGACAGCGGCGCGCAGATGGAGTTCGTCTCCGAGCGCCTGCGCGGCGAAGTCGCGCGCTTCGACATCACCGACAAGTCGGGCAAGGTCGTGGTCGCCAAGGACAAGCGCGTCACGGCGCGCCACACGCGTGAACTCGAGCAGGGCGGCACCACGCACATCAGCGTGCCGGAAGACTTCCTGGTCGGCCGCGTCATCGCCCGCAACATCGTCGACGCCGACTCCGGCGAAATCCTGGCCAAGGCCAACGACGAGCTGACCGAAGCGCTGCTCAAGAAGCTGCGCACGGCCGGCGTGCAGGACATCCAGGTCATCTACACGAACGAACTGGACCAGGGCGCGTACATCTCGCAGACGCTGCGCATCGACGAAACGGTGGACGAGTTCGCCGCGCGCGTGGCCATCTACCGCATGATGCGCCCCGGCGAGCCGCCGACGGAAGACGCGGTGCAGGCCCTGTTCCAGCGCCTGTTCTACAACCCGGACACGTACGACCTGTCGCGCGTGGGCCGCATGAAGTTCAACGCCAAGGTCGGCCGCGACGAATCGACCGGCCCGATGGTGCTGACCAACGAAGACATCCTGGCCGTGGTCAAGATCCTCGTGGACCTGCGCAACGGCAACGGCGAAGTCGACGACATCGACCACCTGGGCAACCGCCGCGTGCGTTGCGTCGGCGAACTGGCCGAAAACCAGTACCGCACCGGCCTGGCACGTATCGAGAAGGCCGTGAAGGAGCGTCTGGGTCAGGCCGAGCAAGAGCCGCTGATGCCGCACGACCTGATCAACAGCAAGCCGATCTCGGCCGCGCTGAAGGAATTCTTCGGTGCGTCGCAGCTGTCGCAGTTCATGGACCAGACGAACCCGCTGTCCGAAATCACCCACAAGCGCCGCGTGTCGGCCCTTGGCCCGGGTGGTCTGACGCGTGAACGTGCAGGCTTCGAAGTGCGCGACGTGCACGTGACCCACTACGGCCGCGTGTGCCCGATCGAAACGCCTGAAGGCCCGAACATCGGTCTGATCAACTCGCTGGCCCTGTACGCCCGCTTGAACGAGTACGGCTTCATCGAGACGCCGTACCGCCGCGTGGTCGACAGCAAGGTCACGATGGACATCGACTACCTGTCGGCCATCGAAGAAGGCAAGTACGTCATCGCCCAGGCCAACGCGGTCCTGGACAAGGACGGCAAGCTGACCGGCGACCTGGTCTCGGCGCGTGAAGCCGGCGAATCGATCCTGGTCGGTGCCGAGCGCATCCAGTACATGGACGTGTCGCCCGCGCAGATCGTGTCGGTGGCTGCCTCGCTCGTGCCGTTCCTGGAGCACGACGATGCGAACCGCGCGTTGATGGGCGCCAACATGCAGCGTCAGGCCGTGCCTGTGCTGCGTCCTGAAAAGCCGATGGTCGGTACCGGCATCGAGCGCGTCTCCGCGGTCGACTCGGGCACCGTGGTCACGGCCACCCGTGGCGGTATCGTCGACTACGTCGATGCGACCCGTGTCGTGGTGCGCGTGAACGACGCCGAAGCGGCAGCCGGTGAAGTCGGCGTGGACATCTACAACCTGATCAAGTATCAGCGTTCGAACCAGAACACCAACATCCACCAGCGTCCGATCGTCAAGCGCGGCGACAAGATCGCCAAGGGCGACGTGGTGGCCGACGGCGCATCGACCGACCTCGGTGAACTGGCCCTCGGCCAGAACATGCTGATCGCGTTCATGCCCTGGAACGGCTACAACTTCGAAGACTCGATCCTGATCTCGGAACGCGTCGTCGCCGAAGACCGCTACACCTCGATCCACATCGAGGAACTGGTGGTGATGGCCCGCGACACGAAGCTGGGCGCCGAAGAAATCACGCGCGACATCCCGAACCTGGCCGAGCAGCAGCTCAACCGCCTCGACGAATCCGGCATCATTTATGTCGGCGCCGAAGTGCAGCCGGGCGACACGCTGGTGGGCAAGGTCACGCCGAAGGGCGAGACCACGCTGACGCCGGAAGAGAAGCTGCTTCGCGCCATCTTCGGCGAGAAGGCTTCCGACGTGAAGGACACCTCGCTGCGCGTGGACCAGGGCTCGCAAGGCACCGTGATCGACGTGCAGGTGTTCACCCGCGAAGGCATCCAGCGCGACAAGCGCGCCCAGCAGATCATCGACGATGAACTCAAGCGCTTCCGCCTTGATTTGAACGACCAGCTGCGCATCGTCGAAGCCGACGCGTTCGACCGTATCGAGAAGCTCTTGACCGGCAAGGTCGCCAACGGCGGCCCGAACAAGCTGGCCAAGGGCACCAAGCTCGACAAGGCCTACCTGTCGTCGGTCGAGAAGTTCCACTGGTTCGACATCCGCCCGGCGGAAGACGACGTGGCCTCGCAGCTCGAGTCGATCAAGAACTCGCTGGAGCAGACGCGCCACAGCTTCGACCTCGCATTCGAAGAAAAGCGCAAGAAGCTCACGCAGGGCGACGAGCTGCCCGCGGGCGTGCTCAAGATGGTCAAGGTCTACCTGGCCGTCAAGCGCCGCCTGCAACCCGGCGACAAGATGGCCGGCCGTCACGGCAACAAGGGTGTGGTGTCCAAGATCGTTCCGGTCGAAGACATGCCCCACATGGCCGACGGCACGCCGTGCGACATCTGCCTGAACCCGCTGGGCGTGCCTTCGCGGATGAACGTGGGCCAGGTGCTCGAAGTGCATCTGGGCTGGGCCGGCAAGGGCATCGGCCAGCGCATCGGTGACCTGCTGCAGCAAGAGGCCAAGGTGGCCGAGCTGCGCAAGTTCCTGGAACAGCTGTACAACGGCTCGGGCCGCAAGGAAGAGCTCGACCAGCTGAGCGACACCGAGCTGCTCGCCATGGCGGCGAACCTGCAAAGCGGCGCGACGTTTGCCACGCCGGTGTTCGACGGCGCCTCGGAAGAAGAAATCCGCGGCATGCTCAAGCTCGCCTACCCGGACGACATCGCCAAGCTCAAGGGCCTGACCGAGACGCGCACGCAGGCCTACCTGTACGACGGCCGCACCGGCGACCAGTTCGAGCGTCCCGTCACCGTCGGCTACATGCACTTCTTGAAGCTGCACCACCTGGTGGACGACAAGATGCACGCCCGTTCGACCGGCCCGTACTCGCTCGTCACGCAGCAACCGCTGGGCGGCAAGGCGCAGTTCGGCGGCCAGCGTTTCGGTGAAATGGAAGTGTGGGCGCTGGAAGCTTACGGCGCCGCCTACGTCCTGCAGGAAATGCTGACCGTGAAGTCCGACGACGTGCAAGGCCGTACCAAGGTGTACGAAAGCATCGTCAAGGGCGAGCACTCGATCGAAGCCGGCATGCCGGAATCGTTCAACGTGCTGGTCAAGGAAATTCGTTCGCTGGGTCTCGACATCGAGCTCGAGCGTTCCTAAGTTGAAAAGGGAAAGAGTCTTATGAAATCGCTACTCGACCTGTTCAAGCAATTCACGCCCGATGAGCATTTCGATGCCATCAAGATCGGCATGGCTTCGCCCGAGAAGATCCGTTCGTGGTCTTTCGGCGAGGTGAAGAAGCCTGAGACGATCAACTACCGCACGTTCAAGCCCGAGCGCGACGGTCTGTTCTGCGCCAAGATCTTCGGCCCCATCAAGGACTACGAGTGCCTGTGCGGCAAGTACAAGCGCCTGAAGCACCGCGGCGTGATCTGCGAGAAGTGCGGCGTTGAAGTCACGCAGACCAAGGTGCGTCGCGAGCGCATGGGTCACATCGACCTGGCCGCGCCCTGCGCTCACATCTGGTTCCTGAAGTCGCTGCCGTCGCGCCTGGGCCTCGTGCTCGACATGACGCTGCGCGACATCGAACGCGTGCTGTACTTCGAAGCGTACGTGATCACCGACCCCGGCATGACCCCGCTGAAGAAGTTCGGCATCATGTCCGAGGACGACTACGACGCCAAGCGCAAGGAATACGGTGACGAGTTCATCGCGAAGATGGGCGCCGAAGGCATCAAGGACCTGCTCGAAGGCATCGAACTCGACAGCGAGATCGAACGCCTGCGCGGCGACCTGACCGGCTCCGAAGTCAAGGTCAAGAAGAACTCCAAGCGCCTGAAGGTGCTCGAGGCCTTCCGCAAGTCGGGCATCAAGCCCCAGTGGATGGTGCTCGAAGTGCTGCCCGTGCTGCCGCCGGACCTGCGTCCGCTGGTGCCGCTGGACGGCGGCCGCTTCGCGACCTCCGACCTGAACGACCTGTATCGCCGCGTCATCAACCGCAATTCGCGTCTGCGCCGCCTGCTGGAGCTGAAGGCTCCGGAAATCATCGCGCGCAACGAAAAGCGGATGCTGCAGGAAGCGGTCGACTCGCTGCTGGACAACGGCCGCCGTGGCAAGGCCATGACGGGCGCCAACAAGCGCGCGCTGAAGTCGCTGGCCGACATGATCAAGGGCAAGAGCGGTCGTTTCCGCCAGAACCTGCTGGGCAAGCGCGTCGACTACTCGGGCCGTTCGGTCATCGTGGTGGGCCCGACGCTCAAGCTGCACCAGTGCGGCCTGCCCAAGCTGATGGCGCTCGAGCTGTTCAAGCCCTTCATCTTCTCGCGCCTCGAAGCCATGGGCATCGCGACGACGATCAAGGCTGCCAAGAAGGAAGTCGAATCGGGCACGCCGGTGGTCTGGGACATTCTGGAAGAAGTGATCAAGGAACACCCGGTCATGCTGAACCGTGCGCCTACGCTGCACCGTTTGGGCATCCAGGCGTTCGAACCGATCCTGATCGAAGGCAAGGCCATCCAGCTGCACCCGCTCGTTTGCGCGGCCTTCAACGCCGACTTCGACGGCGACCAGATGGCTGTCCACGTGCCGCTGTCGGTGGAAGCGCAGATGGAAGCCCGCACGCTGATGCTGGCCTCCAACAACGTGCTGTTCCCGGCCTCGGGCGAACCGTCGATCGTTCCTTCGCAGGACGTGGTGCTGGGTCTGTACTACACGACCCGCGACCGCATCAACGGCAAGGGCGAGGGCCTGATCTTCTCCGACATCGGTGAAGTGCAGCGCGCGCTGGACGCCAACGAAGTCGAGCTCACCGCCAAAGTCGCGGTGCGTATCACGGAGTACACCAAGGACAAGGAAACCGGCGTGTTCACGCCGTCGACCTCGCTCGTGGACACCACCGTGGGCCGTGCCCTGCTGTCCGAGATCCTGCCGAAGGGCCTGCCGTTCTCGAACATCAACAAGGCGCTGAAGAAGAAGGAAATCTCCAAGCTCATCAACGTCTCGTTCCGCAAGTGCGGCCTGAAAGAGACCGTCGTGTTCGCCGACAAGCTGCTGCAAAACGGCTTCCGTCTGGCGACCAAGGCCGGCATCTCGATCGCCATCGACGACATGCTGGTGCCCGCTGAGAAGCACGGCATCATCGAGCGCTCGGCCAAGGAAGTGAAGGAGATCGAGCAGCAGTACGTCTCCGGTCTCGTGACCTCCGGCGAGCGCTACAACAAGGTGGTGGACATCTGGGGCAAGGCCGGCGACGAAGTGTCGAAGGTCATGATGGCCAAGCTGTCCAAGCAGAAGGTCATCGACCGCCACGGCAAGGAAGTCGAGCAGGAGTCCTTCAACTCCATCTACATGATGGCCGACTCCGGCGCCCGCGGTTCCGCAGCGCAGATTCGCCAGGTGGCCGGTATGCGGGGCCTGATGGCCAAGCCGGACGGCTCGATCATCGAGACGCCCATTACCGCGAACTTCCGCGAAGGCCTGAACGTGTTGGAGTACTTCATCTCCACCCACGGTGCCCGTAAGGGTCTGGCCGACACGGCGCTGAAGACGGCGAACTCGGGTTACCTGACCCGTCGTCTGGTCGACGTGACGCAAGACCTGGTCGTGACCGAGCAGGACTGCGGCACGCACGGCGGTTACCTGATGCGCGCCATCGTCGAAGGCGGTGAAGTGATCGAGTCGCTGCGCGACCGAATCCTCGGCCGCTCGGCGGCGGACGACGTGCTGCACCCGGAAAACCGTTCGGTGCTGCTCAAGGCCGGCGAGATGTTCGACGAAGACAACATCGAAGCACTGGAAGCCCAGGGCGTCGACGAAGTCAAGGTCCGCACCGCGCTGACCTGCGAAACGCGTTTCGGCATCTGCGCGACCTGCTACGGCCGCGACCTGGGCCGTGGCGGCCTGATCAACATCGGCGAAGCCGTCGGTGTGATTGCTGCCCAGTCCATCGGCGAACCCGGCACGCAGCTGACGATGCGTACCTTCCACATCGGTGGTGCCGCTTCGCGCGCTGCCATCGCCTCGAGCGTGGAAGCCAAGTCGAACGGCTCGATCGGCTTCAACGCCACGATGCGCTACGTGACCAACAGCAAGGGCGAGCTGGTCGTGATTTCGCGTTCGGGCGAGATCGTCATCCATGACGAGCACGGCCGTGAGCGCGAGCGTCACAAGGTGCCGTACGGCGCCACGCTGACGGTCAAGGCCGACCAGCAGATCAAGGCCGGCCACGTGCTCGCCAACTGGGACCCGCTGACCCGCCCGATCATTACCGAGTTCGCCGGCAAGGCGCAGTTCGAGAACGTCGAGGAAGGCCTGACGGTCGCCAAGCAGGTGGACGAAGTGACCGGTCTGTCGACCCTGGTCGTGATCGACCCGAAGCGCCGCGGCGCTGCCAAGGTCGTGCGTCCGCAGGTCAAGCTGATCGACGCCCAAGGCCTGGAAGTGAAGATCCCCGGCACCGACCACTCGGTGACGATCGGCTTCCCGATCGGCGCCCTGGTGCAGATCCGCGACGGTCAGGACGTGGGCCCCGGCGAAGTGCTGGCACGCATCCCGGTCGAAGGTCAGAAGACCCGAGACATCACCGGCGGTCTGCCGCGCGTGGCCGAGCTGTTCGAAGCCCGTTCGCCGAAGGACAAGGGCATGCTGGCCGAAATGACCGGTACCGTGTCGTTCGGTAAAGAGACCAAGGGCAAGATCCGCCTGCAGATCACCGATCCCGAAGGCGGCGTCTACGAAGACCTCGTGCCGAAGGAAAAGAACATCCTGGTGCACGAAGGCCAGGTGGTGAACAAGGGCGAAAGCGTGGTCGACGGTCCGGCGGACCCGCAGGACATCCTGCGCCTGCTGGGTTCGGAAGAACTCGCGCGCTACATCGTGGACGAAGTGCAGGACGTGTACCGTTTGCAGGGTGTGAAGATCAACGACAAGCACATCGAGGTGATCGTTCGCCAGATGCTGCGCCGCGTCGTGGTCGACAACATCGGCGACACGAGCTACATCTCCGGCGAACAGGTCGAACGCAGCGAAATGCTCAACACCAACGACGCCCTGCGCGCCGAAGGCAAGATCCCCGCGACGTTCACCAACCTGCTGCTGGGTATCACGAAGGCGTCGCTGTCGACCGACTCGTTCATCTCGGCCGCTTCGTTCCAGGAAACGACGCGCGTGCTGACCGAAGCCGCGATCATGGGCAAGCGCGACGAGCTGCGCGGTCTGAAGGAAAACGTCATCGTCGGTCGCCTGATTCCCGCAGGCACCGGTATGGCGTACCACCAGGCCCGCAAGGTCAAGGACGCCATGGACGAGGCCGAGCGCCGCGCCATCGCCGAGTCGGAAGCTGCCGAACTGGCCGGCTCCGGCGACAGCGATGCAGCGACCAGCACGGTCGACGCCAACGAAGGCGCCGCGACCGAATAACTGGTTAGCATCACCGGCATGACCGGTTGCCCACGCCCTCCGACCGCTCCGGTCGGGGGGCGTTTTTCTTTGTGTTCGCAGGGTTCCGACCGATGACCAAGAGGTTCTGTTTCCGATGAGCGTCCTGCCCGATTCGCTGGCCGGCTGGCTCGTTGTCGCGCTGCTGCTGTTCTGGTTCGTGGGCGCCTACAACCGGCTGGTGCGTTTGCGCGCGGCCGTGCTCCAGGCCTACGCCGTGCTCGATGTGGCGCTGCGCAAGCAGCTCGATTTCGTCCAGGCCAGCATCACCGCCGCGCCCCGGCCCGAGTCGCCGCCCGAAGGCGCGCCCACCGTGGCGCCGCTGCAGGCCGCCACGACGCAGCTCGCGACCCTGCTCGGCGCGACGCGGGTGCGCCCGCTCGATCCGGGCAGCATGGCGGCGCTGGCCACCGCGCTGCAGGTGCTCATTGCGGCATGGCGGCGCCAGTATCCGGGCGCGGTCACGGTGTTCGACGCGGACGGCACGCTGTCGCGGCCTGCGCCGCTGATGCCCGGCCTGGGCGGCGCGTCCGATCCGGCCGCGCCCATTGCCTGGCCCGAGCCCTCGGCGGCGGCGGAAATCGCACGCGGCCAGTTCAACCAGGCCGTGGCGCAGTACAACGCGGGCATCGCCCAGTTCCCGGCGCTGCTGGTGGCCTGGATTGTGCGACTGCGGCCCGCGGCCCCGCTGCTTTGACCTGACCCGACCCGACGACAGGCGGGCAGCGCCTTCGTTTCCATTCCCACCGCGCGGCGTGCTGTCTTTCTCGCCCGTTACCATCGGCCCCAACTTGCCAGCAGATCTTTCCTCCGACCCCTCTTCGGGCAGCGCCTCCTCGGCGCCGCAACAACCGCCGCTCTGGCGCCAACTGCAACTGACCGCAGGGGCGCTGGCGTCGATTCGCGCCGGCACCTCGGGCACCGTCGCGTTCGAGGCCGTCGAGCCCGCGCTGCGCCCCGGCGTGCAGGCGCTCGGCTTCCAGGTGCTGCGCTGGCTCGGCCGCGCCGAAGCGCTGCGCCGCCACCTGGCCAAGCGCACGCCGCCGCCGCTGCCCGACGCCTTGCTGTGCACCGCGCTCGCGCTGGCCTGGCACAGCGACCACGCCCCTTACGAGCCCTTCACGCTGGTCGACCAGGCCGTGGAAGCCGCCAAGCGCAACCCGGCGACGCGGGCACAGGCCAGCTTCATCAACGCCTGCCTGCGCCGCTTCCTGCGCGAGCGCGACGAGCTCGTGGCCGCCACCGACACCGAACCGGTCGCGCAGTGGAACCACCCGCGCTGGTGGATCGAACGCCTCAAGCGCGACCATCCGCGCGACTGGCAGCGCGTGCTGTCGGCCGACAACGCCCAGGCGCCGATGACCTTGCGCGTCAACGCGCTGCAATCGACGCCGGCCGCGTACCTGTTGGAACTGGAAGCGGTGGGCCTCGCGGCCACGCGCGTCGGCGCCGACGGCCTGCAGCTGGCCCGGGCCCGCCCGGTGCAGCAGCTGCCCGGTTTCGCCGACGGCGCCTGCTCGGTGCAGGACGCCGCCGCACAGCTCGCGGCGCCCTTGCTGCTCGACGG
>NZ_BCUS01000086.1 GCF_001591345.1 Variovorax boronicumulans NBRC 103145
GGCTGCTGTCGCGCTACCGCCCGCCGGTGCGCCGCGCGGGCACGCGGCCCGTGATGCTGATCCACGGCTATGGCGCGAGCGGCTCCACCTTCGCGCACAGGAGCATCCCCGGCAACCTGGTGCACAGCCTGCTCGCGGCCGGGCGCGAGGTCTGGGTGCTCGACCTGCGCACCAGCATCGGCTTCCCGAACCGGCCTCGGCGCTACTGGTCGTTCGACGAGGTGGCCGAGACCGACATTCCCGACGCCTTGCGCACCGTGCAGGCGGCGCATGCAACGCCCGACGAAGCGGCGCCCATCCAGGTCGACGTGGTGGCGCATTGCATCGGCGCCGCCATGTTCAGCGTGGCGGTGCTGCGCCTGCCGGGGCTGCATGCGTCCATCGGCGCGGTGGTGCTGTCGCAGGTGGGGCCGCTGTTGCGCGCCACGGCCTTCAACCGCTTCCGGGGCTATGTGGCGGGCTACCTGCAGCAGTTCATCGGCATCGACGAGTTCGACACGCGACCCTCGCTCACGCGCATGAAGCGCCTGCTCGTCGACGGCCTGCTGGCGACCTTTCCCTACCCCGACGACGACGGGGAGGCGCAGCGTCTGCGCGAGGCGCCGGGCTTCGCGGCCGTGCGGCACCGGGCCGACGCCATCTTCGGCCAGACCATGCGGCTGCACAACATCGGCAAGGACACGCTCGATGCGCTCGATTCGATCTACGGCTTCGTGAAGGTGCGCGGCCTCGCCCAGGTCGGCAACTACGCCCGCGAAGAGGTGCTGACCGACGCCGGCGGACAGGGCCACGCGGTGGGCTTCGAGCAGGTCGGCCAGCGCTTCGGCTTTCCCGTGTTCATGCTGCACGGGCAGCGCAACGCGGTGTTCGACTGGCGCGGCTCGTACGACAGCTTCTGGCTGCTGAAGCGCGTGTTCGGCAAGGACGAAGGCCTGCCGCGGGAGCCTCCGCAGCTGCCGGAGCCGTCGGACGCTTCGAAGCCTTCCGGGGGCGACCTGTTCCTTGGTGAAGGTACCCCGCACCAGCTGCTGGTGCTCGGCGACTACGGCCACCAGGACACGCTGATCGGCGAGAAGGCCTGCACCGACGTGTTCCCGCACATCGTGCGGTTTCTCGAGGCCTTCGACCACAAGCCCGGCCGCGGCAACCCGGTGCCGCCCGACTGGCGGGCCAGCCTGCCGTGGACCGGCCCGTGGCTCGGCCTTGCGAGCCGGTCGGCGGACAACGCGGGCCGGCTGCATTGCCGGCTGGCGCTGCGTCCGCCGCCCGCGCATGTGTCGGCGCGCGCCGTGGTTTTCGTGCCCGCGTGGCGCCGCGAGGGGCGCTGGTGCTTCGACTTCGCATGGATGGTGGGCCTGGAGACCACGCGCGACAAGCTCCTGCAGGAGGCGGTGGAGATCGACCTGTTCGACGACCGGCTCGCCGACTACCAGGGCTTCGCGGTGCTGACGGCGCACGACGACCTGCCCATGGCGCGCGGCCCCCTCGAGGTGCTGGGCCGGCGGCTGCCGGCCGGGCTGTTCGCGCAGCCGCAGGACGAGCCCATCGAGCCCATCCGCAACCAGGTGATGAAGACGCTGGAGGCCGCCACCGACGCGCAGCGCGAGCGCGCCGTGGTGCGCCTCGACCCCGCATGGACCGGCGCCGTGCAGCGCGAGGGCGAGCCCGCACAGGCCTCGCTGTGCTTCGTGCTCGCCAGTTGCCAGTACGTGCCGGGCCTGGTCGACCGGGTGCCCGCGCAGGCGTCGTACCGGCGGCTCGCGCAGCGGCTCGAGGTGCTCGCGCCGCCGCACAAGCCGCAGCTGTTGGTGCTGGCCGGCGACCAGGTGTATGTCGACCAGACCGCCGGGCTCTTCGTGCCGGCCGGCGGCGACGACGTCGGCCAGGCCTATGCGCTCACCTTCAGGCTGGAGGCGCTGCGCCAGGTGATGGCCTCGCTGCCGACCTGTCCGCTGCTCGACGACCACGAAGTGATGGACGACTGGGAGCCGGGCCCCGACCCCTGTGGAGCGCCGGCCGTGCGCGCCGCGCTCGACGGCTACGTCGCGCAGCAGCACAAGCTGGTGCGGGCCATCGGCCCGCAGCGCGACCCGCGTCCCTTCGACTACCGCATGGCGCCGGCCGGCTTTCCGTTCTACATGCTCGACACGCGCAGCACGCGGCAGCGGCGGGCGCTGCGCACGGACGCGCAAGCCACGCCGCTGGACCAGGCGGCGATCCGTGCCGAGGCCGGCATGGGCGACCTGAAGAAGTGGCTCGAGGCCGCGCCCGCCGACTTGCCCAAGTTCATCGTGTCGCCGGTGGCGCTGTTCCCGATGCCGCGCGCGGCGGTCTTCGGCGACCCGGCGCAACGCCTGGGGATGGACGACTGGAGCGGCTACCCGGCCTCGCAGCGCGCGCTGCTCGAACTGCTGCGCGACACCACTGCGCGCCACGTGGTGGTGCTGTCGGGCGACCGCCACATGTCGAGCGTGTCGAGCCTCTGGCTGCAGGCGGCGGGTGGGCCGGTGGAGGTGATCTCGGTCGTGTCCTCGGGCCTGTATGCACCCTGGACCTTCGTCAATGCGCGGCCCGACGCGTTCTGGCTCGACGGCCAGGTCGAACTCGGCGCCGTGCCGGGTGCCTTCGGCGCCACCATGGTCACGGCGGCCGTGGGCACCGGCAACGGCTTCGCCGTGCTGCAGGTGGAGCGCGGCGCCACCGGGCATTGGCGGATTGGCGTCACCCTCGACCTGGACGACGGGCTCACGCAGTGCCTTCGCGACCTCGATCCGGCCGGCGGTGGCTGGACGGTGCAGGGGCCGGCGCGCTTCGCACGCAAGTAGGGCCTGTGATCCGCGACAGCCGGCAGGCGAAACGGGCGCGCGAAATCGACAGGCCGTTTACAGGCACCGTACGCACGACACAGTGCCATACAAGCCATTGCACAGTTGCCTTCACAGTGCTCTTCCGCCGTCGCCGGCGCCGTTGCCACGGAGTTTGCGTAGGCCACCCACAACGCCCTTCGGCCACCTTGCCGAGGGGCCATCGGAGCACAAGCCGTGTCGTCGCAGAAAAAGAACGCCGCCTTCCTCGTCTCGACCTCGGGCCAGCGCCTTCCGGCGCGGCTGTGGCGTGCAGGAAGAAGCAGGCCTCGTTCGCGTACGCCGGCTGGATCTGGCGCGCAGAAAAGTAGCGCTTTTTAGTTAATGCCATGTAACGCCATCGGGCGTTACCGACAGGCCAACCAGGCGCTTGGACGCACGCGCTCGGCTGAACGCATGCTGACTGCGCGACGTCAGAGGGGCATGTCATGTTCACCCGTTACGCCATCCGCGCGCTGCTGTGCATCGCCGTCGTGCCGGCCATCTCGGAGGAGCCCGCACCCATCCATGGCCGCGTGTTCCTGAGCAAAGCCGAGGTCGAGAGCACCTTGATCGGCAAACCCATCGTCTCGAGCAATCTGTCGACCGGCATGGTCTCGCGCTGGCAGTTCTATACGGATGGCCGCGTCGACTTTGTCAACCAGAGCGGACCGGGCAAGGCGTCGGGCAAATGGGTTCTCAACGCGGACGGCTCGATGTGCGTGACGATGATTTCTCGAACCGGGTGCCGCTACTGGTTCAGGAACGAGAAAGACGGTGCCATTGCGAATGCCAGGACCAGGGAGCCGAATGCGCCAACCGTGGCCGAGATACGGTTCGAGTGATGGTGCGGGGCAGCGCCCTCAACGCGCGGGTGATGAAAGCGCACGCATCCAGCGTTCGCGCTCTTCGTCTTCCAGCGCCAGCAGGCTCTCTGGCGAACCGCCGCCACCGACGACGCGAAGGTCTTGCAGCTGTTTGCGCACCTCGGGCTTGGCAAGCACCTGGGCCACGGCTTCCTGCAGGGTGCGATTGGATTCGGCCTCCGAATTCGCGGGCGCCCAGAGGCTGAAGTGATCGTAGGTTGTGTAGCCGGCCAAGGGCGCGCTCGAGCCCAGCGTCGGCCACGGCACACCCTCGAAGCTTTGCGGGTGCGCCGGGTCGGCGGTGGTGCCCAGCACACGCAACTGGCCGCGCCGCACGGCGACCGCCACGCCGTTCACGGGCGCGAACAGCAGGTCCACCGCATGCTCCTTCGTGATGACGTCCGAGTCGGGGTACATGCCCTTGAAGACCACACGCTGCACGTCGACGCCGCTCGCTGCGCGGAACTGGCCGAAGGCGAGGTGGCCCGTCCAGCCGTCGTCGCCCGTGCCGATGCGCAGGCTGCCCGGGTGGGCCCGTGCGTAGGCCAGCAGGTCGTCCGTGCTGCGGATGCCCAGCGTGTCGGCCTTCGTGCTGTCGATGGCCAGCACCAGAGGCTCCGATGCCAGCAGCGTGACGGGGCGAAGGGAATGCATCAGCGCATCGATCGGCGCGGCCTGGTGCACGCCCTCGATGCCTCCGCGCGGCAGCCGCAACGCCGCGAGCAAGACCTTCTCGTTGCCGCCCTCCGTCATCAGCCGGCGGTAGTCGGCCTCGGTGGCTGTCGGCACGTGATCGACCTGCACGCTGCGTCCCAGCAGGGTGGGCAAGTGGCTGGCCAGCATCTCGGCATAGTGGCCGCTGCGGCCACCGGGCGGAACCAGCACGGTGACGTGCAGCGCGGGCTGCGGCACAGCGGCAAGCCATTGCCCTGCATCGTTCATCAGGCCATAGCGTAATTCCCACGCGCCGCCCGTGGACGCGTTGCGCACCAGGGCGTCGACCACCCAATGGCGGCCCATGCGGTGGAACTGCCGGATGATCGGCCGTTCGTCCTGCCACCCGGGCGGCCGCCAGTCCTCTGGGAACGCGCCCGAGACGACGGCGTAGCCATGACGGAACCGGCGCGCGGATTCGAACTGCGGCGCGATCGCCCATTGGCCCCGCGCGTTCTGGTAGCCCCATCGGCCGGTGGCCGCGTCCTTGACCGGCCGCAGCGCGGCGCCGGCATTGCTGCTGCCATGCAGTCGTTGCCAGCGGCACACCTGCGGCGTGCTGGCGTTGCGCTGCAGATCCAGCCCGGCGGCGGTGCACAGCTGGATGCGCCGCTGGGCTGTGGCATCGGGCCGCTCGCCGAAGATGAACGGAATCACCATGCGTCCGCGCGCGTCGATCAGGCCCGAGCCGGTGGAGCCAGGCGTCACCATCTGCCGCTTGTAGTCCATCCACCGTGCCGTGGTGATGTCCCGCGGCGGGGCGGGGGGGCGCCACTGTCCCCGTGCATCGCGCAAGCCGGGCTGTGCGAACACCGTGTCCACCTGCAGCTCGGAAGGCACGGGCCTGGATCCGTCGGGCATCAGGTAAGAGAGGGCCGCGGGGGAGTCGGCGGAGATCGTGTCCTTGCCATCGCAACTCACGGGCGGAACGGCCCACAGGCCTTGCGCATCGATGCGCCCGTTGGCCGTGGTGGTGCGCAGCCCGCCGCCGGGCTTTCGCTCCACCAGCCACACCCGGTGCAGCGGCTGCAGTGCGGGATTGAGGGAGATGTACTCCTGCCGCACGACCTGCCAGCGGCCGTCGCAGAAGCTGCGCGCCGTCGGCGAAAGGAAAAGCACGCGCCCGTCGAGGCCGTCGAACAACGCGGGGGCGCGCTCGCTGTGCTTGCCCGGATTCAGGCTCAGCCAACGCGCCCGTTCGATCAGGTTGGGGGCGATGCCGATGGTGAAGGTGAAGATGTCTTCCCACGGTGGCGCCTGTGCATCCACTGGCTGCAGTTGCCAGGTCGGCTGCATCGGCAACGCGCGTTCCGGGTTGGCGTACAGCGCCTGGTAGGTCGGTGGCGCTGCGCGGGCCGGACCGAGGGCGAGGCCGAGCCACAGCAGGGCGGCAAAGAGACGCAGCTGCTTCATCGGGCGAGCGAGAAACAAGGGTTCAGCCTCGGGTCGTGGCCGCAGATGGATGCCATTCCATCGCAGGCATCGCAGTTCGCCGAGGCGCTCGCGGTTGAACGCGCGGCGGCTGTCTGCCTGCTTGAACGATTTGTGGGCCCACGCTCAAACTTCGTATGCATAGATGCAAGTGAGCTCAGCCCCTTTCAGCGCGGATTGAAAGGGCTCAGGCGCATTCTTGAGGATGGCGCCAAAGCTGGCGTTGAGTTTGCCGGCACCCATGCTGCCTTTGTACTTGATGCTCTTGGGCTTGGCTTGAAGCTGGAGCTTGTTCGAACCGGACAGCGCAGCTTCCAACCTGAAGACGCCATGGCGGAAATCAGTGGACTCGGAGGTTTCCGCCTGGGGCGAAACCAGGCGCATGGTTTGCCCGCCGTAGGAGAGCTTCAGATCGACCTCCACGATGGAGGCGGGAACATCACCCACCAAGGTGAGTGCCTGCCCCGCGTGACTGCCCGTGCAGTTCAGTCGCGCCGTATTGGCACCTGCGAGGGCCTGACCCGAGAGGGCGGACAGCAACACGAGGGCGCAGAGAGGAAAGATTTTTCTCATAGGTTTTCCAAGGCACTGACGCGATGTGTCCCGCACGACCTGCGAGACAGGCTGGGCAGCGCGAACATGCCGGTCACGGGCTCCTCCACAAAAACGTTTCTGATCATAGGCGGAGCCATTCGCCGCGGATGCCCCGCTTCTCATCGCTTCCCGCGCCCCCACTGGTCCGCCCAGGCTGACAACGGCTTCAGCGCCTTCGAAAGCCGCCGCCCTTCGTCCGTCAGTCGATAGCCACCTTCGGCATGTTCGACCAGATCGACTTCCCTCAGTTCGGTGAGCCGCGTGTTGAGCAATCGGGTGTTCGTCTCGCACGCTTCCTGCAGGGCCCTGAAGGTCAGCGAGCCCTCCCGAAGTTCCCAGAGCACGCGCAGCGCCGTGCGCCGGCCCAGCAGGTCCAGCGCGACCATGAGGGGGCGGCCAGTGGTGGAACCGCGAACTGGGCGGCCGATGCGAGGTGTCGTCATGCTTTACTTTATACAGCAACGGACCTACGATGGCGTGGCCCTTGAATCAGGAGTCTGCATGCCCGCACGCATCGAACCAGCAGCGCCGCCATTCGGTGAAGACATTTCCAGGTCACTCGACAGGGTGATGAAGGGACAGCCCCCCTTGCGGCTGTTCACGACCTTGGCACGCGACCCGCGTCTGTTTCAGAAGTTCTTTGCCGGCGGGTTGCTGGACAAAGGCCACTTGAGCATCCGACAGCGCGAAATCGTGATTCACCGCACCACGGCATTGTGCAAATCCGAATACGAATGGGGCATCCACGTCACGGTCTTCTCAAAGCTCGCTGGCCTGACGCCAGAGCAGGTTCAGGCGAGCGTCACGGCTTCGGCGAACGACGCCTGCTGGTCGGCCGAGGACCAGGTGCTTCTGCGCCTGTGCGACGCCTTGCACGCGCACGCCGACATCGACGATGGCCTGTGGGACGCGTTGCGAACGTACTTCAGCGAAGAAGCCATCATCGAACTGCTGATGCTGGCCGGCTTCTATCGCACCGTCAGCTACCTCACGAACGGGCTGCGCCTTCCCCTGGAAGCGTCGGGCGCACGATTCCCCGCTTGAGGTTCTCAACCAGCGTGCAACCCCAGGAGAAACCTCGATGATCAAGGTCAGTGTCATGTACCCCTACGCCGCAGGCGCGCGATTCGATCACGCGTACTACCGCGAGAGGCACATGCCCATGATGAAACGACTGCTCGGCGCTGCGTGCCTGTACTACATGGTGGACAAGGGCATCTCGGGGCGTGGTGTGGGCACCGACCCTGCGTACATCGCCAAGTGCGACTTCGTCTGCACTTCCGTCGAAGCTTACCGGGCAGCTTCTGCCCAGCACCAGGAGGAGATCCGGGGCGACATCGGCAATTACACGGACATTCAACCCGTGGTGCAGATCAGCGAGGTGGTCGTGGAGCGTTCGGAGGCCTGAGTTCCCTCCGAGCGCGGGGCGTCGGCATGGAGGACAAGCCAATGAATACGGACAGCCGCATCATCGTTTCGCTCGACTTCCCAGCCGCCGCATTGGCGGCGGACCTCGTGAAGCAGCTGGGCGCAGCGACCACGCACTACAAGGTCGGCCTGCAGCTGCTGACCGCGGCGGGACCTTCGGTCGTCCGCGAGCTCGCAGAGGCAGGGAAGAGCGTTTTTCTGGACCTCAAGCTGCTGGAAATTCCCAGCTCGGTGGCGGGCGCAGTCACCGCAGCCGGACACCTGGGGGCTTCGATGGTGACGGTGCACGCCTCAGGCGGTTCCGCCGTGCTTCGCTCGGCCGTCGAGGCCGCGAGCCAGTTCCCTCAACTGAAGGTGCTTGCGCTCACCGTCATCACGAGCATGAGCGACCAGGATCTGGAAGAGGTGGGCGTCGCCTCGACGGTTCCAGAGCAGGTCGCACGACTGGGCCGCCTGGCAGCCGCGGCCGGTTGCCATGGCGTTGTTTCGTCGCCGTTGGAGGTGAGGCTGCTTCGCGAGATCCTGCCGCCCGATGCCCTGATCGTGACGCCAGGCACGCAGCTCCCAGGCGATGAAAAGAATGACCACGCGCGGGCTGCGACGCCCTCGCAGGCCATCGGGGCTGGCGCGACGCACGTGGTCATCGGCCGCCCGATATCGCGTGCCCCAGATCCTGCAGCCGTGTTCGCCGCCGTGCGCGCAGAACTGGCTACCGCCATCCAACAACACTGAAGCGGTCGGGCGGGTCGGGACTGGCACTTCGCCGCAGCGCCTGAACGGCCAGCACCACAGCCACGCTCATCGTGCGCAGGACACCGGGTGCTTCCCGCAGCGAAATCAAGGAGGAGGGCGAAGCCCCGGGGGACATTCGCGGAGGGAAGTACCCGGTGGCCTGCGCACGCGCCCCGAAGAGTTTCAGCGCAGCGCTTCGACCAGATCGAGCACCATGCGATCCGGCCCGAAGACTTCGACCCCGTGCGCCAGCAAGGCATCCACAGCCTGCGCAATGCCATGGCTCGAAGACGATTGCTCCGCCATGTCGTTGTAATACCCCAGGTCCTTCTTCGCATTCGCCATCGAGAACTTCAGCGAATCGGTGCTGCCCGTCAGCAGCTTGGGCTTGAGGCGTTCCAGCGCCACGCCGTTGCCGCCGCCCTTGGCGAGCACGTCCACGAACACCTCGGGCTTCACGCCGGCGCGTTGCGCGCAGGCCGCGGCCTCGCACAGCAGTGCCACGGTGCCCAGCGACACGAAGTTGTGCAACAGCTTCATCGCATGGCCCGCGCCCACATCGCCGACGTGCGTGACGTTCTCGGCAAAGCAGCGCAGCAGCGGCAGGCACGAGGCCAGCACCTCGGCGTCGCCGCCCACCAGCAGGTTCAGGCGGCCTTCGGCGGCCTCCTTGGCGGTGCGGGTCATCGGCGTGTCGAGGAAGCGGCCGCCCTTGGCGTGCACGGCCTGCGCGACCTTGGCGGTGGAGGCGGGCACGGCGGTGGAGCAGTCGATCACCACGGTGCCGGGGCGCAGCGTGCTCAGCGCGCCGTTGTCGCCGAGCATCACGGCCTCGACCTGCGGCGTGCCGGTGACGCACAGGATCAGCACATCGACCTGCGCGGCCAGCGCGGCCACATCTTTCACCGAGGTGGCGCCGGCCTTCAGCAGGTCGTCGATCGGCTGGTTGCCCGCGTGCTCCAGCACGGTGAGCTGGTGGCCGTGCTTGACGATGTTGCTGGCGATGCCGTGGCCCATCAGGCCGACGCCGACGAGGCCGACTTTGCGCGAGGTTTGTGGTTGCTGTTCAGTGGTGGTCATGAATTCATCCGTGCTTGATGGCGATGGTCTTGAGGGTCGTGAAGCCGAGCAGGGCCTCGAAGCCCTTCTCGCGGCCGAAGCCACTCGACTTCACGCCGCCGAAGGGCAGTTCTACACCACCCGCCGCCCCGTAATTGTTCACGAACACCTGGCCGCAATGCAGCTTGTGCGCCATGCGCAGCTGGCGCGCGCCATCGCGCGTCCACACGCCGGCCACCAGGCCGAAGTCGGTGCCGTTGGCCAGGCGCACTGCCTCGGCCTCGTCGGCGAAGGGCATCACGGCCAGCACCGGGCCGAAGACTTCGCGCTGGGCCAGGTCGCTGTCATGCGGCACGTCGCGGAACAGCACGGCCTCCTGGTAGTAGCCGGTGGACGGTGCCTGCGGCGACACCGTGCCGCGCGCCGCCACCTTCATGCCGCTCGCCTCGGCGGTCGCGACCATGTCGCGCACCTGGCGGAACTGCTTCTCGTTGATGAGCGGGCCCATGTCGAGGTCTTCGGCGGGCGTGCCCGCGCGCACGGCCGTGAAGCGCTTGGCGAGGCGCTGCACGACTTCTTCATAGATCGACTGCTCGACCAGCACGCGGCTGCCCGCCGAGCAGGTCTGGCCGGCGTTCTGGATGATGGCGTTGAGCAGCACGGGCTCGGCCGCGTCGAGGTCGGCGTCGGCGAACACGATCTGCGGTGACTTGCCGCCCAGCTCCAGCGTCACCGGGCAGTGGCGCTCGGCCGCAGCCAGGCCCACGCTGCGGCCGGTCATGGTCGAGCCGGTGAACGAGATGTGGTCGATGCCCGGGTGCGCGCACAGCGCGGCGCCGGCTTCCTTGCCGTAGCCCGTGACGACGTTGAGTGCGCCGGCCGGAAAGCCGACCTCGGTCGCGATCTCGGCCAGGCGCAGCAGCGAGAGGCTCGCGTCTTCCGCCGGCTTCACCACGCAGGCGTTGCCCGCGGCGAGCGAGGCGCCCACGCTGCGGCCCGCGATCTGCATCGGGTAGTTCCAGGGAATGATGTGGCCCGTCACGCCGTGCGGAATGCGCACCGTGAGCACGGTGTAGCCGCGCTCGTAGGGCAGGGTGTCGCCGTGCAGCTTGTCGCAGGCGCCGGCGTAGTACTCGAAGTAGCGCGCCAGCGCGGTCGCGTCGTTGCGCGCCACGCGCAGCGCCTTGCCGGTGTCGCGCGCCTCGAGCTGCGCCAGTTCTTCGTGGTGCTGCATGACAGCGGCGCCGAGCTTGGCGAGCAGCCGGCCGCGTTCGAGCGCGGTGGTGGCGCCCCAGGGGCCGTCGAAATGTTCGCCCATGGCCTGGCGCGCGGCGCGCACGGCGGCATCGATGTCGGCGGCGGTGCCGCTCGCGATCTCGCCGAATTTCTGGCCGTCGCTCGGGTCGATCACGTCGATGGTGGCGTTGCCTTCGGACGCCACGCGGCGGCCGTCGATGTAGTGGGTGGCGTTCATGGGAAGGTGTGTCTCCGTATGGCGGTTCAGATCGGCTCAGGCCAGGGCTTCTGGGCGCCGCGAATCTGCTCGAAGGCGCGGCTGAACTGCAGCACGCCCAGGTCGTCGAAGCGGCGGCCGGCCACCTGCAGGCCGATGGGCAGGCCTTCGGCCGAGTAGCCGCAGTTGACCGACGCGGCCGGCTGCTCCGACATGTTGTAGGGCACCGTGAAGCCGATGTGCTCCAGCGGCCGCATCGGGTCGTTGGTGGGCGAGGCATGGTCCGCGGGCGCGGGCATGTTCGGCGACACCGGCGAGATCACGAAGTCGTAGGCCTTGGTGGCGGCGACCGTGGCCGCGCGCGTGGCGACGAACTGGCTGTAGCCGTCGAAGACGTGCGCACCCGAGAAGCCGGCCGCGCTCTCGGCCCATTCGCGGATGTAAGGCAGGATCTTCGCGCGCTGCTCGGCGCTCATGGCCTGCATGTCCAGGCACGAGCGCATGCGCCAGAAATGGTCCATGCCCTGCAGCATCTGCGGCGTCATGAAGGCGGGGATTTCCTCGACGTGCGCGCCCGCCGCCTCGATGCGCTTCGCGGCATCGCGCACGGCCTGCGCGATCTGCGGATCGAGCGGCAGGCCGCAGCCTGCGTCCATGTGCAGCGCCACGCGCTTGCCCTTGAGGAACGACGGATCGACTTCGAAGGCGGTCCAGTTGATCACGGGCGGCGGCAGTTCCGAATAGTCGCGGTCGTCGGGCTGCGCGACCGAAGCCATCATCAGCGCCGCGTCGGCCACGGTGCGCGTCATCGGGCCGGCGCAGCGGCCCATGTAGGGCGAGCTCAGCGGAATGCGGCCGAAGCTGGGCTTGAGCGTGAAGATGCCGCACCAGCTGGCCGGCAGGCGCAGCGAGCCGCCGATGTCGGTGCCCACGTGCAGCGGGCCGTAGCCTGCGGCGGCGGCCGCGCCGGCGCCCGCGCTGGAACCGCCCGGCGTGCGCGAGGTGTCCCAGGGGTTGCGCGAGAGATCATGAAAGCTCGACAGGCCCGACGACAGCATGCCCAGGTCGGGCATCGTGGTCTTGGCGACCATCACCGTACCGTCGGCCTTCAGGCGCGCGGCGGGCGGCGAGTCGTAGGTCACCGGCACGAGTTCGTAGGCGGCGGTGCCCAGCGGCATCGGGTCGCCCTCGGTCGCGAGGTTTTCCTTGATGGTCACGGGAACGCCGTCGAGCGTGCCGCGCGGTGTGCCGGCGCGCCAGCGCGCCTCGGAAGCGCGCGCCAACTCGAGCGCAGCTTCGGGGCGGAACAGCCAGGTGGCGCGCAGCTGCGGCTCGCAGGCCGCGATGCGTTCGTTGACCGCGCGCGTCACCTCGACCGGCGAGAGTTCCTTGCTGGCGTAGGCCGCGTGCAATTCCTGCACGCCCAGGGCGTAAAGAGGTTTCGTCATGGCCGCATCAACCCCACGAGATCGCAGCCAGGTCGTTCGCGACGATCGGCATGTTCGGCCACAGGCCCTTCACTTCCTTGCGCGCGACCGTGGGGAACACGGCCTGGAACAGGAAGCCGTTGACGGCGTCGTTCGCGAGCATCTTCTGCGCCTCGCCGAGCAGCGCGTTGCGCTTCTTCTCGTCGGGCTCGCTCTGGACCGAGGCGTACAGGTCGCGGAACTTCTTCGAGTCGTAGCCCCAGTAGTAGTCGGGCTCGGTGTACTTCACGAGGTCGAAGGGTTCGACGTGCGCGACGATGCTCAGGTCGAAGTCGTGCCCGCCGCCGAAGGTGCCGCTGAGCCACTGGGCCCACTCGACGTTCTGGATCTTCACGTTGATGCCGATGGCCGCGAGCTGGGCCGCGATCACCTCGCCGCCCTGGCGTGCGTACGAAGGCGGCGGCAGCGTCATGCGCAGTTCGAGCGGCGTCTTCACGCCCGCGTCGGCCAGCAGCTTCTTCGCCTTGGCGATGTCGAAGGGGTTGATGCCGGTGGTGTCGACATAGCCCGGCGCGCCGATCGGGTAGTGGCTGCCGATGGCCTTGCCGAAGCCGTCGGCCGCGCCCTGGATCACCACGTTGCGGTCCACCGCGGCCAGGATGGCGCGGCGCACGCGCACGTCGTCCAGCGGCTTGCGCTTGTTGTTGATGGCCAGGATCACCTTGCTGCGCGTGCCCACCTCGAGCACACGGAAGCGCGGGTTGGCGCGGAACTGGCCCACGCTGCGCGTACCGGCGCGCGGGAAGATGTCGATGTCGCCGGCCATCAGCGCCGCGGTCTGCGCGGCCGAGTCGGACATGAACTTGAAGACGAACTTGTTGACCTTGGCCAGCGCCGGGTTGCGGTACGTCGGCGACTTCACCAGCGAACAGGCCGAGCCGCGCTGCCAGCTGTCGAGCTTGTAGGGGCCTGTGCCCACGGGCTTGGTGGCGTTGGTGTCGGCGCTCTTGGGCTCGACAATGCAGGCGGTGGCCTGGCCGAGCATGAACAGCAGGTCGGGGTTGGGCTGCGCGGTGGTGATGACCACCGTGTCGGCGTCGGGCGTCTTCAGGCTGATCTCGCTGAAGAAGCGCTTGTCCTTGTTGGTGCTCTTCTCGCCGGCCGCGCGCTCGAAGCTGAACTTGACGGCGGCGGCGTCGAAGGCCTCGCCGTTCTCGAACTTCACGCCCTTGCGCAGCTTGAAGGTGTGGGTCTTCAGGTCGGGCGACACGGTCCAGCTCTCGGCCAGGAGCGGCGTCACGCTGCCGTCGGCGTTGATCTTGGTCAGCGTCTCGAAGATGTTGTAGTGCGCGATCTCGGCGATGGCCGAGGCGGCGGCGGTGGTCGGGTCCAGGCCCGGCGGTTCCAGCGGCATGCCGATGGTCAGCATGTTCTTGCCGGTCTGGGCCTGCGCGAACAGCGGGAAGGCGCCGGGGATCGCGGCGGCGATGGCGGTGCCCATGAGGGTGCGTCGCTTCAACATTCGGGGGTTCTCCTGGAAGAAAAAAGAGGCTGCCGGTTCGACCCGTTCGGGCCTACCGCGATGGCGTGTGCAGCACGGCCGACAGCAAGGTGCGTGTGTATGGGTGTTGCGCGTGGGCAAAAAGTTCGGCGGGCTGGCCGCGTTCCACGATCTGGCCCTTGAACACCACGCACACCTCGTCGCACAGGTGGTTGACCACGGCGAGGTCGTGGCTGATGAGCAGGTAACTGATGCCGAACTGCTGCTGCAGGTCCTGCATGAGGTTGAGCACCTGGGCCTGCACCGAGACGTCGAGCGCGCTCACGGGCTCGTCGGCGACAATGAGCTTGGGGCGCGTGATGAGCGCGCGTGCGATCGCGATGCGCTGGCGCTGGCCGCCGGAGAATTCGTGCGGGTACTTGTCGAGGTCGGTGGTGCGCAGGCCCACAGCCGCGAGCGCTTCGGCGGCGCGTTCGCGCTGCTCGGCGCGGCGCGTTTCGGCCAGCGCTTCGAGCGGCTCGGCGACGATGCGCGCGACGGTCTGGCGCGGATCGAGCGAACCGTACGGGTCTTGAAAGACCATCTGGAAGTCACGCCGCGCGGTGCGCAGCTCGGCCTTCGAGAGCGCGTGCAGGTTGCGGCCTTCGAGCGCGACGCTGCCCGAGGTGGGCGTGTCCAGTGCCATCACGAGGCGCGCGATGGTCGACTTGCCGGAGCCCGATTCGCCGACGATGCCCACGCTCTTGCCGGCCTGCACCTCGAAGCTCACGCCATTGAGCGCCTTCACGGTGGGCGGCGGGCCGAAGAGCTTTTCGCGCGGCAATGCGTAGTGCCGCACGAGGTCGGTCACCTGCAGCAGCGGGGTCGAAGAGGAAGACGTCGAAGTCATCGGGGTGCTCATGCGGCGGCCAGCGTGGCGTGCGCGGCGACGGCGTCGAGGTGCAGGCAGCTCACCGCATGGCCGTTGGGTTGGCGGGCCAGCGGCGGTTTCGTGGTGTGGCAGGCGTCGGTCGTGAAGTCGCAGCGGCCCGCGAAGCCGCAGCCTCGGGGAATGTCGACCAGCTCGGGCACGCTGCCGCGGATGGTGGGCAGCCGGCCCGCGCGCACGGCGCCGAGCGCGGGGCGCGCCGCGAACAGGCCGCGCGTGTAGGGGTGGGCGCGGTCGGCAAAGACCGTCTCGGTCGGGCCGCTTTCCACGGCGCTGCCGCCGTACATCACGAGCATGCGCTGCACGCTGCTGGCGATCACGCCGAGGTCGTGCGAGATGAGGATCAGCGCCATGCCCATTTCGGCGACCAGACCCTGGATCAGGTCGAGCACCTGCTTCTGGATCGTGACGTCGAGCGCGGTGGTGGGCTCGTCGGCGATCAGCAGGTCGGGCCCGCAGGCCAGGGCCATCGCGATGCCGATGCGCTGGCGCTGCCCGCCGGAGAACTGGTGCGGGTAGGCGTCGAGGCGCGAGGCGGCGTCGGGAATGCCGACGCGGTCGAGCAGGTCGAGGGCTTCCTTGCGCGCCTGCGCCTTGGTGAGGCCGCGGTGCAGCATCAGCGGCTCGCCGACCTGGCGCGCGATGGTGTGCACGGGGTTCAGGGCCGTCATCGGCTCCTGGAAGATCATGCCGATGCGGTTGCCGCGCAGCTGGCACATCTGCTTTTCGGGCAGGCCGACGAGTTCCTGGCCGTCGAGCTTGATGCTGCCCGTGACCTTCGCGGTGGCAGGCAGGAGGCCCATGAGCGACATCACGGTGATCGACTTGCCGCAGCCCGACTCGCCGACGATGCCAAGCGTTTCGCCGCGCTCCAGCGAGAAGGAAATGCCGCGCACGGCTTCGGCCGGCCCGCGTTGCGTCTGCAGGCCGATGTGGAGGTCGTTGACTTCGAGGAGGGGCATGGCGGTCTACCTTGCGCGGGCCAGGCGCGGATCGAGCAGGTCGCGCAGACCGTCGCCCAGCAGGTTCAGGCCGAGCACCGCGAAGGCGATGGCCATGCCGGGGAACACCGCGAGCAGCGGCTGCTGGAACATGAGGGTCTGCGCTTCGCTGAGCATGCGGCCCCAGGAGGGCTGCGGCGGTTGCGTGCCGAGGCCGAGGTACGACAGCGCAGCTTCGGCCAGGATCGCGATGGCGAAGCGGATGGTGATCTGCACGATGAGCACGGCCGAGATGTTCGGCAGCACGTGCTGCATGGTGATCGCGAAGCTGCCCTTGCCGCAGGCGCGTGCAGCAGCCACGTACTCGCGCGACCAGATCGCGTTGGCCGAAGCGCGCGTGATGCGCGCGAAGGTCGGAATGTTGTAGATGCCGATCGCGATGATCGCGTTGACGATGCCGGCGCCGAACACGGCGGTCATCATGATGGCCGAGAGGATGGCGGGGAAGGCGAGCGTGAAGTCCGACAGGCGCATCACCGCCTCTTCGACCCAGCCGCGTCGGGCCGCGGCGAGCAGGCCCAGCGCGGTGCCGACCACGAGGCCGATGCCCACGGCGATCACGCCCACGAGGATGGACGCACGCGCACCCACCAGCAGCAGCGAGGCCACGTCGCGCCCGAAGGCATCGGTGCCGAGCCAGTGCGTCGCCGAAGGGCCCTGCATCTTGTTCGCCATGTCCATCGCGTAGGGCGACCAGGGCGTCCAGACGAAGGAGATCAGAGCCGCCAGCAACAGCAGCAGCGCGAACACGCCGCCGATGACGAAGCTGCGGTGCTTGACCGCGCGGCGCCAGAAGCCGGGCGCGAGGGGCGCGGAGGAAGCGGGCACGGAAGGGGAGAGGATGGCGCTCATATGTCGCTCGCCTTGATGCGCGGGTCGATGACGGCGTAGAGCACGTCGACCACGAAGTTCACGATGACCACCATCGCCGCGAGCAGCATCACGCAGTTGCGCACCACGATCAGGTCGCGGTTGCTGATGGCCTGGAAGATCAGCCGGCCCAGGCCGGGCAGGTAGAACACGTTTTCCACCACGATGGTGCCGGCCAGAAGTTCGGAGAACTGCATGCCCATGACGGTGATGACGGGGATCATCGCGTTGCGCAGCACGTGGGTCCACAGCACCATGCGCTGGGACACGCCCTTGGCGCGTGCGGTGCGAACGAAGTCTTCGCGCATCACCTCGAGCACGGCCGAGCGCGTGATGCGCGCGAGGATCGCGGCCTGCACCACGGCCAGCGACAGTGCCGGCAGCAGCAGCGACTTCAATCCAGCCAGGATGCCTTCACCCCAGCCTTCAAAACCCCCGGCGGAGAACCACTGCAGCTGCACCGAGAACACAAGGATCAGCAGGATCGCGAACCAGAAGTTGGGAATGGCGATGCCGACCTGGGCCATGCCCATGAGGCCGACGTCGCCGAGCTTGTTGTGGCGCGCTGCGGCCGTCACGCCCACGAGCAGGGCGATGACGACAGTCAGGGCCATGGCCATCACGGCCAGCGGCACGGTGAGGGCCAGGCGCTCCAGGATCAGGTCGATGACGGGCGAGCTGTAGGCGTAGCTGTCTCCGAGGTTGCCGGTGAGCAGGCCGCCGATCCAGTGCCAGTAGCGCGTCCACGCGGGCTGGTCCAGGCCGAGCTTGGTGGCCAGGGCGGCGACGGCGTCGGGCGAGGCGTCGGGGCCCATGAGCATCTGCGCGGCATTGCCGGGGAGAATTTCGAGCACCAGGAACACGATGACGGACGCGCCGATCAGCGTGCCGATGAGCGTCAAGGTGCGCTTGAGCAGGAACAGGCCCATGGTTCAGTGGCTCCGTTGTTTATCGCTGTTCAGGGCGTGTGCCCAGGCCACCGGGTACTTCCCTCCGCGAATGTCCCCCGGCCTGCGGCCTCCTCCTTGATTTCGCTGCGGGAAGCACCCAGTGCCCTGAGCACGGGGGCACGCTGCGGGTGTGCGCAGCGCGTTTCGCTTCCTGCGAAAAAGAGGGTCGGGAGGTGTCATGCCGAAGCGATGCACTCGGCAATCGCGCGGCCCACGTCCACCGTGTTGGCGGTGCCGCCCATGTCGCGCGTGCGCGGGCCTTCGCTGAGCACGGTCTCGATCGCCGAGATAACGGCGGCCGAGGCTTGTGCGTACACGGGGTCGTTGTCGCCCAGGTGGTCGAGCATGAGCGCGGCCGACCAGATCTGGCCGATGGGGTTGGCGATGCCCTTGCCTGCGATGTCAGGGGCCGAGCCGTGCACGGGTTCGAACAGCGAGGGGAACTTGCGCTCCGGGTTCAGGTTGGCGCTGGGCGCGATGCCGATGGTGCCGGTGCAGGCCGGGCCCAGGTCGGAGAGGATGTCGCCGAACAGGTTGGAGGCCACGACCACGTCGAACCAGTCGGGGTGCTGCACGAAGTGCGCGCACAGGATGTCGATGTGGTACTTGCTCGTGGCCACGTCGGGGTAGCGCGTGGCGATCTCGGCCAGGCGCTCGTCCCAGTAGGGCATGGTGATCGAGATGCCGTTCGACTTGGTGGCGGCCACCAGGTTCTTGCGCTTGCGGCGGTTGGCGAGCTGGAAGGCGTAGTCGATGATGCGGTCCACGCCCACGCGGGTGAACACGGCTTCCTGGATCGCCATCTCGCGCGGCGTGCCTTCGAACAGGCGCCCGCCGACCGAGGTGTATTCGCCTTCGGTGTTCTCGCGCACCACGAGGAAGTCGATGTCGCCGGGCTTGCGGTGCGCCAGCGGTCCGGGCACGCCGGGCATCAGGCGCACGGGGCGCAGGTTGACGTACTGGTCGAAGTCGCGGCGGATCTTGATGAGCAGGCCCCACACGGCGATGTGGTCGGGCACCTTGGCAGGATCGCCCACGGCGCCGAAGTAGATGGCGTCGTGGCCCTGGATCTTGTCGGCCCAGTCGGCCGGCATCATCAGGCCGGTGCGCACGTAGTGGTCGGAGCCCCAGTCGAAATGGTCGTACGCGAAATCGATGCCGAAGCGTCGACTGACCGCGTCGAGCACGCGAAGGCCCTCGGGCATGACTTCGACGCCGATGCCGTCTCCGGGGATGACGGCAATCCTGTGCTTTTGCTTCTGCTGCATTGACTCAACCTGTTCCTGAACCGTTTCGATAAGAGCGCCGACGCTTGTGACATCAGGCCGTCAAAAAATTCTAGGAGCGGGTGGGGCGTGCGCGATGGGGGTTGGCACCCACCGGGCATTGACAAAAAGCGAAGGCAAAAACGCCAGAACACGGCGGAAGATAAGCAATTGATGGTCATCGAACTGACTTGAGCTTCGAAAAATTAGAAGGCAACGGGGGCGGAAAACCCGCGCCCGGGCACCCGCCCAAAGGGCCTGCGTACCATCGTGCCCATGCGAACACTTCCACTCCCCACCGGCGGCGAGATGCCGGTTCTTGGTCTCGGCACCTGGCGCATGGGCGAAGACGCCACCCGCCGCGCGGCCGAGGTGGCCGCGGTGCGCGAGGCCATCGACCTGGGCTACCGCCTGATCGACACGGCCGAGATGTACGGCGAGGGCGGTGCCGAGACGGTGGTCGGTCAGGTCGTGGCCGAGGCGCTGCGCGCGGGCGATGTGCAGCGCGACGCGCTCTTCATCGTCAGCAAGGTCTACCCGCACAACGCCAGCCGCCGCGGCACGGGGCAGGCCTGCGAGCGCAGCCTGGCGCGGCTGGGGCTGGAGCGCATCGACCTGTACCTGCTGCACTGGCGCGGCAACCACCCGCTGGCGCACACGGTCGAGGCGATGCACGAACTGGTCGCGGCCGGCCGCATCGCCCACTGGGGCGTGAGCAACTTCGACACCGACGACATGCAGGAGCTGGCGCAGGTCATCGGACAAGGCCCCGCTTGCGCGGCCAACCAGGTGTACCTGTCGCTCGGCGAGCGCGGCCCCGAGTTCGACCTGCTGCCCTGGCAGCGCGAACGCGGCATGCCGCTGATGGCCTACAGCCCGATCGACCAGGGCGCGCTGGCAGGCGACGAGGCGCTGGGCCGGCTGGCGGCCGAGCTCGGCGTGAGCGCCGCGCAACTGGCGCTGGCCGCGGTCATCGCGCGCCCGGGCGTGGCGGCGATTCCGAAGGCGGTGCGCAGCGCGCACCTGAAAGAAAACAGGGCCGCCGCCGAGCTGCAGCTCGATGCGACGACCCTGGCGGCGCTGGACCGGATCTATCCGGTGCCGAAGCGCAAGACGCCGTTGGCGATGATCTAGTCCATCAGTGCGCGTCGGCGTGCTTGGCCGCCGCGATCACAGCCTCTTCGTCGTGCTTCGCACCGTTGAGGAACAGGTTCAGCAGCACGGCCGTGATCGACGCCAGCAGGATGCCCGACTCGATCAGCGAGTGGATCGAGTGCGGCATCCACTGCTTGAAGTTGGGGGCGATGAGCGGAATCATGCCGACGCCGATGGCCACGGCGACGATCATGGCGTTGTGGCGGTTGGTCTTGAAGTCCACGCCCGACAGGATGCGGATGCCGGTGGCGGCCACCATGCCGAACATCACGAGGCCCGCGCCGCCGAGCACCACGGTGGGCAGCGACTCGACCAGCGCGGCCATCTTCGGCAGCAGGCCCAGCACGATCAGGATCACGCCGCCGGCCACGCAGACATAGCGGCTCTTGATGCCGGTGACGGCCACCAGGCCCACGTTCTGCGAGAAGCTGGTGTACGGGAAGGTGTTGAAGATGCCGCCGATGAGCGTGCCCAGGCCGTCGGTGCGCAGGCCCTTGGCCAGGTCTTGCTGGCTGATCTTGCGGTCGGTCATTTCGCCCAGCGCGAGGAACATGCCGGTCGATTCGATCATCACGACGATCATGATGAGCGTCATTGTGAGAATCAGGATGGGGTCGAACAGCGGCATGCCGAAATGGAAGGGCAGCACGATGTCGACCCAGGCGGCCTTGCCGACCTTCTCGTAGGTCATGAGGCCGGTGATCGAGGCCACCACCGCGCCGATCACGATGCCCAGCAGCACCGAGATGTTGGCGATGAAGCCCTTGGCGTACTTCACGATCAGGAGGATCGACACCAGCACCAGCGCGGCCACGCCGAAGCCCGACAGGTCGGCGTACTTGGGGTTGGGCACGGTAGGCATGATCGCGAAGCCCTTGGGCACCGCGGGGATCGAGCTGCCCGGCGAGGTGACCTCGGCCAGCCACTTGGCGTACACCGGGTCGACCAGCGCGGGCGCCGTCGGGCCCACGGGGTTGCCGAAGATCCAGTTGATGCCCACGCGCATCAGGCTGATGCCGATGACCGCGATGATCGTGCCCGTCACCACCGGCGGGAAGAACCGCAGCATGCGGCTCACCAGCGGCGCGATCAGTATCGATATCACCCCCGCGCCGATGATGGCGCCGAACAGCAGCTGCGCACCGTTCTGCCCGGGGTTGGCGTTGGCGATGGCGACCATGGGCGCCACCGAGGCGAAGGTCACGCCCATCATCACGGGCAGCTTGATGCCGAACCACTGCGTGGCACCCAGCGCCTGGATCAGCGTGGCGATGCCGCAGCAGAACAGGTCGGCCGAGATCAGCAGCGCGACCTCGTCGGGCGAGAGTTTGAGCGCGCGGCCCACGATGAGCGGCACCGCGACGGCGCCCGCATACATCACGAGCACGTGCTGCAGGCCGAGGGCCGCGAGCTTGCCCGAAGGCAGGCGCTGGTCCACGGGATGGACATTGCTGGAAAGGGAATCTGCCGTCATCGTTGTCTCCTGGCGCGGCGAGGGGAACGGAGCAGTGATGCGCGTCGCAGAGCCGTCGCGCACACCAGTTGTGTACGCGAAACTGTATACAATTTATGTGGCAATCCGGATTCAGGTAAACCCGAATCCGGCGAAGAAGCGCTGTGGGAGGCGCGCGCCGACGCCTCCGGCGTTTCGGCCGGCTCTCAGGTATCGGGAGTGGGGCGTGTCAGCGATGCTGGCTCAGGCCAGCAGCGCCTTGACCAGGTCGAGCTGGCGGTCGGGCTTCTCGGTGCCCAGTTCGAGGCTGGCCTCGATGCGTTCGAGGTGCTCGATCATGCAGGTCACGGCCGCTTCCACGTCGCCCTTGCGGCACAGGCGCAGAAAGTCGGAATGCTCGTCGGACGAGCAGTGCGGGTCGTTCGACGAGTGGTAGAGCATCGCGATCAGCGAGCTGCGCGCCACCAGTTCGCGCACCATCTCGGCCAGCGTGTGGTTGCCGGTGGCTTCGGCCAGCGCCACATGAAAGTCGCCCAGCAGTTTCTCGCGCACCGTGCCCATGGTGGTGCTCTGGCGCAACGCGGTGCGTTCGAACTTGATGTGCTGCTCGAGCGTCTGGTAGTCGCGCGGCCGGGCGTTGGCGATGAACAGGCGCACCACCTCGCGCTCCAGGATGCGGCGCACGGCGAACACCTCGCGCGCCTCGTCCACCGTGGGCTGGCAGACGAAGGCGCCCTTGTCGGGAATCATCTCGATGAGCTTGTCCTTCGACAGCATCAGCAGCGCCGCACGCACCTTGGTGCGGCTCACCGAGTAGACGCGGCCCAGCGCCTCTTCGCGCAGCCAGGTGCCCGGCGGCAGGCGCTTCTCGACGATCGCGGTGGCGATGTCGTTGGCGATGCTCTCGATGGAACTGTTCTTGTCGGCCGGCGCCGTGCCGTTCTCGGCCGGTGCGGCAACGGGGGCGGCGGAAGGGACGGAGGTTTTGGAACTGGCGCGGGGCATCCGTCGATTGTGGCTCAGCGCGTGAGGGTGAAGGCCTCGAGCGCGCCGATCATGGGCTTGGGCAAGGGCCTTGCCAGCTCGCCGCGTTTGCTGGTGCGCAGCTTCAGCGCCACCAGCGATTCGATGAGCTTGGTGCCCGCGGCCACACCGTCGATCACCGGCACGCCGAGCACCTGCTCGGTGTGCGCGCACAGGTCGGTCATGCCGGCGCAGCCGAGCACGATGCAGTCGGCACCGTCTTCTTCGAGCGCGCGCCGGCACTCGTCGACGATGCGCTCGCGGGCGTTGGAGCCCGGCTCTTCCAGCTCGAGCACCGGCAGCTCGCAGGCGCGCACGTTGGCGCAGAAGCGCTCCATGCCGTAGATCTCGGCCAGGTGCCAGGCCTGGCCCATGGTGCGGCCCAGCGTGGTCACCACGCTGAAGCGGCTGCCGATCATGCTGGCCAGGTGCATCGCCGCCTCGGCGATGCCGACCACCGGGCCGCGCGCCAGCTCGCGTGCGGCTTTCAGTCCCGGGTCGCCGAAGCAGGCGATCACGTAGCCGTCGATGCCGTCGCGCTCGCCCGCCGCGATCTCCTGCAGCAACCCCGGCACGGCCAGCGCCTCGTCGTAGTGGCTTTCGATGGAGACCGGCCCCATGGCCGGGCTCACGGCCACGATCTCGGTGCCGGCGTGCGCCACCGCGCGGGCGCAGGCGCCGATCTTCTCGGTCATGCTCCAGGTGGTGTTGGGGTTGATGATCTTGATGCGCACGGCGCGGTCCCTTTCTTACTCTCTACAGTTTCAAGTCTTGTTGTTGCGGTTCAGCAGCACGTACAGGATGAAGCCCAGGCCCATGCCGATGAACCACGCATAGTTGGCGGCGCCGCGCAGCGTCGGCACCATCACGCACAGGATGGGCACGAGGGCCGAGGGCACCAGCGCCTGGATCGCCTTCGGGTTGTAGCCGCCGCTGTACCAGTACTTGCCCTGCTTGCTCATGGTGTAGAGCGAGTCGACGTCGATGCGCTGCTTGCGCACGATGTAGTAGTCGGCAATCAGGATGCCGAACAGCGGGCCGATGAACGAGCCCAGCACATCGAGCGTGTAGTGGATGACTTCGGGGCTGTTGTAAAGGTTCCAGGGCGTGAGAAACACCGAGCCCACCGCGGCGATCATGCCGCCCGTGCGCCAGCTGATGTGCTGCGGCGCCACGTTCGAGAAGTCGAAGGCCGGCGACACGAAGTTGGCCACGATGTTGATGCCGATGGTGGCGATCATGAAGGTCAGCGCGCCCAGCACCACGGCCGTGGTGCTGTCGATCTTGCCCACGGTGTGCACCGGGTCGGTGATCAGTTCACCAAAAACGGGCAGCGTGGCGGCCGTGGTGATCACGGTGAGCAGCGAGAAGAACACGAAGTTGACCGGCAGGCCCCAGAAGTTGCCCTTCTTCACCGCGTCGAAGCTCTTGCCGTAGCGCGAGAAGTCGCCGAAGTTGAGCATCGGGCCGCTGAAGTAGCTCACCACCAGCGCGATGGCCGAGAGCATCACCGGCAGCGCGTCCCAGCCCTGGAACTTGATGCCGCCCAGGTTCAGGTCGATGTTGCTCCAGCCGGCCTTCCACACCAGCCAGCCGCACAGCACGGCCATCACCACGTACACCGCCGGGCCGGCCCAGTCGATGAACTTGCGAATCGCTTCCATGCCGTGCCAGAACACAAAGGCCTGCAGCACCCACATGACCATGAACGCCACCCAGCCCAGGGCCGAGAGGCCGACGAAGCCGTACTGCGCCACGTCGGCATACGGCGCCAGGCCGGGTGCCATGTGCAGCGCCAGCACCATGAAGGCCGCCGATGCCAGGTAGGTCTGCACGCCGTACCAGGCCACCGCGATCAGCCCGCGGATGATGGCCGGGATGTTGGCGCCCAGCACGCCGAAGGAGGCGCGGCACACCACGGGGTAGGGCACGCCCGTCACCTGGCTGGGCTTGGCCACCAGGTTGCAGAAGATCTGCACGATCACGATGCCCACCAGCAGCGCCACCAGCACCTGCCAGCTGGACAGGCCCAGCGCGAACAGGCTGCCGGCCGTGATGTAGCCGCCCACGCTGTGCACGTCGGACATCCAGAACGCAAAGATGTTGTATTGCCCCCAGGTCTGCTTCTTCAGCGGGGCGAGGTCCTCGTTGGTCAGGCGCGGGTCGTAGCCCGGCTTGATGAGGGCATTCGATTCCGCGTGCGGCGCGATGCCGGCTTCGCTGGCCCCCGCGGGGGCATGGCTGGCGACTGTGCTCATGGTCTTTCCTCGTACTTGGTTGGGATGAGGGACTTTTTGACGCAAATTTCGCGCCGTCTTTATGGGTGCGTTATTTGTATACAAAAATTGAACCCAATCAAGACCATGCGGGGAATCATATATCCGTAGATTCCCTGATGCGAGGCGGGCCGGGGCAAAGAAAAAGCGCCATGCCCCCGAGGGACATGGCGCCTTGGAGGCCGGCGGGATGGGGGCGCGGCCTACTGCGCCGCCACCTTCACGAACACCGGGTTCGAATAGAACCACAGGTCGTTGTAGTTGCGCGCATTGATCGCGTTGAAGCGCGTGACCGGGTCGTCGCCGGCCGGCGTGGGCGTGCGCGCATCGAACAGCGGCTCGCCGCCCGCGGTTTCGTTCGGCACGTCGGTGCCCAGGTTGGTGCCTCGCAGGCGGAAGTACTGGTTGTTGCCGGCCTTCACGGTGTAGGTCACCGCGAAGTAGCCTTCGGTGTCGAGCGTCCAGTCGGCGCGGGTGAAGCGCTTGACCACGCGGGTCGTCGGGTTGGTGTCGCGCGCATAGCCGGGGGTGCCCGGGAGTTCGCGGCCGGTCACGTCGCCTGCGATGAGGTCGATGTGGTCGACCACCGGCTTCACGTTGGCGTACACGCCGCTGCCGAGCTGGTACTCGAAGTTGTTGCGCTCGGGGCTCTTGAAGCGGATGGTGATCTTCAGGTCTTCGCCGGGCTTGGCGCTCACTTCGGCGCCCATCTCGCCGGCACCCTTGGCGCTTTGCACCTTGAAGTCGAGCGCGTCGATCAGGCTGCCGTTGACCGCGAAGAGCTTGCCCGAACGCATCGCGGTGAGCAGCGACTTCGGGTCCTTGATGTCGCCCCAGAGGTGGTTCCTGGCGTACTCGCCGGGCGCGTAGCCGCTGCTGTACAGGCCCTTGGAGGTGGTGAAGTGGTAGTCGGAATCGGCCACGTTCCAGATGCGGCGGCCTTCGGACAGCAGGGCGTCCCAGGTGCCGCCGAGCTTGGCGACGAGGTAGTCGACACCGCCGTAGGTGCGCGAGGGCAGGTTGGCCGGCGTGTAGGCGCTCTCGTAGCCGCCGCGGTCGGGCTCCATCTGGTTGCCGACCATGCCCTCGAGCGAGAACACGATGTCGGGCGCGGCGTCGTTCATCTCGCGCAGCTGGGTGGCCGTGTATTTGCCGGGGCTGCGCGAGGGGTGGTTGATCTGCAGGTAGCTGGAGTCGGGGTAGTTCTTCTTCAGCCACGCGATGGCCTTGAGCACGTCGTCGTGCGTCGTGAAGGCGCGGGCGTCCTTGGCGTTCCAGGCCGCGACGTCGGCGGCCGGGAACAGCGCGGGGTCGCGGTTGGTGAACAGGTATTCGAACTGGCTCACGGCCTTGAGCGCCGCGTCGGACATGGGGCTGTCGGTCAGGATGCCGACGTTGCCGTGGTCGTGCGTGGCCATGTCCCACTCGAAGGACGCGAAGATCGTCTTGTCGGCGTACTTGCCGCCGGCCTGCAGTGCCTTGATGCGCGGCACCTGATAGAGGGCCATGCCTCGCGAGAACGGAATCGCCGGGTCGAGCTTGCGGCCGTCGTTGTCATAGGAAGACATGCGCAGGTGGTCCGACAGCGCGACCCAGTCGAGGCCGAAGGTGTCGAAGGCCTTGGCGAGCACCTGGTCGAGCGTGGAGATCTGCTGCGTGTCCTCCGACTGGATGGTGTGGACATGCAGGTCGCCCACGGTCCAGCGGCCGGCCGGCGCGGCCGGCGGCGGTGTGGCGGGCGAGGGCGCC
>NZ_BCUS01000087.1 GCF_001591345.1 Variovorax boronicumulans NBRC 103145
GACCCGGCCGCCGGTGCTGCGGCCGGCGGCAGCGTGCGGGGCGAGCGGCTGTAGAAAGCGGGCCTGCGCATCGGAGCACCTCCGGCAAAAAAGGACGCGTGAAGGAGTTCACAGTAGCACGCTTTCCGCGCCTGTGCATCCCTTCGGGCATCATCGCGCGATGGCTGCGTTTGTCGATACCCACTGTCACCTCGATGCGCCCGAATTCGGTGCCGAGATGCCCGTCATCCGCGCCCGCGCGGCGGCGCAGGGCGTGGTGCTGTGCGTCATTCCGGCCGTGGCGGCCTTCAACTTCGCCACCGTGCGCGCGCTGGCCCACGCGCAGGGCGACGCCTACGCGCTGGGCATCCACCCGCTGTGCACGGGGCAGGCGAGCGATGCGGACCTGCAGACGCTCGACGCCGAACTGCACGCGCGGCGCGACGACCCGCGCCTGGTGGCGGTCGGCGAGATCGGGCTCGACTACTTCGTCGAAGGCTTGGACGCCGATAGACAGGAACGCTTCTTTCACACTCAGTTGCAACTGGCGCGCAAGCACGGGCTGCCGGTTCTCATCCATGTGCGGCGCTCGGTCGACAAGGTGCTCAAGCATCTGCGCCAGACCGCGGGCGGACGGCCCTGGCACGGCATCGCCCACGCGTTCAACGGCAGCGAGCAGCAGGCGCAGGCCTGCATCGAGATCGGCCTGAAGCTGGGCTTCGGCGGCGCCGTGACCTTCGAGCGCGCGCTGCAGCTGCGCCGCCTCGCGGCCACCCTGCCGATGGACGCGCTGGTGATGGAAACCGACGCGCCCGACATCCAGCCGCACTGGCTGTACCGCACGCAGGCGCAGCGCGAGGCGGGCCAGGCGCAGGGCCGCAACGAGCCCGGCGAGCTGCCGCGCATCGCCGAAGTGGTCGCGCAGCTGCGGGGCATCGACATCGCGTCGCTGGCTGAAAACACCACGCGCAATGCGGTGGCAGCCCTGCCGAAGCTCCAAAGTCTGCTGAACGTGTCGGAGGGGCGTCCGCCCGCCGCGTAGGCCAAGTTCCCGAGTTGCGCCAGCGCAGGCCATCGGGCCGTTTTTGCTGTCATCCTTGAAGTTCGAAGTGACGTTGGTTGTCCAGTGGCACTGTCGTCACTCCGCACTTCACTCAAAAAAGGAGTCTTTCATGACCACATCTTTTGTTCGTACCCTGCCCGTCGCGCTCGCACTGGCGCTGGCCTCCATCGGTGTGTCGGCCATCGCGCAGACCACCGCGGCCGAGCCCACGACCACCGAGAAGGTGAAGGAAGCCGGCAAGGACGCCGTCGATGCGACCGCACGCGGTACCGAAAAGGCCTGGGACGCCACCAAGAGCACGACCAAGAAGGCCGTGAACGCGACCGAAAGCGGCGCCGAGAAGGCCTGGGATGCCACCAAGAGCGGCACCAAGAAGGCAGCCAACGCCACCGAGCGCGGCACCAAGAAGGCCTGGAACGCGACCAAGAACACCACCAAGAAGGCCACCACCGCCACCAAGAAGGCGGCCGTGAAGACCGGCGACGCCGTGGAAACGGCCGGCCACAAGACGGCCGACGGCATGCGCAGCGCCGGCAAGGCGATCGGCGAGAAGGTGCCGGGCACGGCCGAGAACGAAGCGGCCAAGAAGCCGTAAGCGGCTCCCTCCATCGGGGCTTCGGCCCCGTTCTCGAAAGAACCCGCTTCGGCGGGTTTTTTCATGGGCGTTCAGGCCCGCCGCGTGGCAATGCCAAGATACCGCCCATGAAACCGACCGCCGTCCCGTCCCCGACCGTTGCCGCCAGCGCCGGCGCGGTGCTGACCGGCCTTGCACCCATCGTCTCGCCGAACACCCGTGTGCTCATCCTCGGCAGCTTCCCGGGCGTCAAGTCGCTCGAGCGGCAGCAGTACTATGCGCATCCCCAAAATCAGTTCTGGAAGATCTTGCAAGCCCTCTGGCCCGACCCCCTGCTTCCGACGGGCGCAGACAGCTACCGCGCGCGCTGCGACTGGCTGCTCGATCGCGGCCTCGGCGTGTGGGACGTGTACGGCGCCTGCGAGCGCGAGGGCAGCCTCGACACCGCGATCCGCTCGCCGGTCGTGAACGACATCGCCGGCCTGCAACTGCCGAAGCTCGCCGCCATCGCCCACAACGGCGGCGAGAGCTTCAAGCACGCACGCCACACGCGCACCCTCGGGGTGCCGGTGTATTCGCTGCCATCCACCAGCCCCGCCAACGCGTCATGGTCCTTCGAGCGCAAGCTCGCGGCCTGGCGCGAGGTCTTCGTTGCCCACCACCTTCTCTGATGGCTTCTTCCGCTTCTTCCAAGAAAACCCTCGTCCTGCCCGAAGTCAATTTTTCCGACTGGGGCGACATCCGCTACCTGCACCTGGGCACCGAATGGGTCCAGGGCTCGATGAAGCTCGACGCGCCCTTCGAGATCGAGCTCGAGTACGTGCAGCGCATGATGGCCTGGCTGCTGTTCGTCGACAGCAAGGGCGTGGGCAACCGCCACGCGATGCAACTCGGCCTAGGCGCGGCCACGCTCACCAAGTTCAGCCGCAAGACGCTGCGCATGCGCACCACCGCGGTCGAGCTGAACCCGCAGGTGGTGTCGGCCTGCCGCGGCTGGTTCAAGCTGCCGGCCGACGACCTGAAGCTGCGCGTGGTGATCGCCGATGCGGCCGAGGAAATCCGCAAGCCCGAATGGCAGGGCACGGTCGACGCACTGCAGGTCGACCTGTACGACCACGAGGCCGCCGCGCCGGTGCTCGACAGCGAAGCCTTCTATGCCGACTGCCGCGCGCTGCTCACCGACGACGGCTGCATGACGGTCAACCTCTTCGGCCGCTCGTCGAGCTACGAGCGCAGCCTCGAGAAAATCGCCGCCGCTTTCGGCGCCGACGCGGTCTGGGCCTTCAAGCCGACGCGCGAAGGCAACACGGTGGTGCTGGCCCAGCGCACGGCGTCGCGCCCGAAGCGCGAGGTGCTTGCCGAGCGCGCCCAAACCATCCAGACTCGCTGGGGCCTGCCCGCGCCGAAATGGCTGCGGGTGTTCAAGCCGATGACGCTTTCCCTCACCACCTGATCACCTGACCTCCGGTTCATGAGCGCTGTACCCGCCGCCGCTTCCGCCTCCGCTGCCCGCCACGAAGGTCCGCTCGACCTGCGTCGCCTGATCGAATGGCTCGCCACCGACGGCGTGATCTCGCCGATGGAGGCCAAGCGCACCATCGCGCGCTGCGCCCAGGCCGAGAGCCGGCAGGCGCCGCTGGTGCGCCTGGCCAACGTGGCCATGACGCGCGAGGCCGACGGCAAGCCGCTCGACCTCGAAGCCCTCACGCAGTGGCTCGCCGGCCGCGCCGGCCTGGCCTACCTGCGCATCGATCCGCTCAAGGTCGACGTGGGCAAGGTGGCCGACACCATGAGCGCCGGCTACGCCGAGCGCCACAAGGTGCTGCCCGTGCAGGTGCTGCCGAACGAGGTGGTGGTGGCCACGGCCGAACCGTTCCTCATCGACTGGATCGCCGAGGTCGAGCGCCAGTCCAAGCGCACCGTGCGCCGCGTGGTGGCCAACCCGTCGGACATCCAGCGCTACACGGCCGAGTTCTTTGCGCTCGCCAAGTCGGTGCGCGCCGCGCAGAAGGCCGGCGGCAACACCGGCGGCGCGAGCTTCGAGCAACTGGTCGAACTGGGCAAGAGCACCAAGCAGCTCGACGCGAATGACCAGAGCGTGGTGCAGGTGGTCGACTGGCTGTGGCAGTACGCCTTCGACCAGCGCGCCAGCGACATCCACCTGGAGCCGCGCCGCGAGCAGGGCGTGATCCGCTTTCGCATCGACGGCATCCTGCACCCGGCCTACCAGATGCCCATGGGCGTGATGAACGCGATGGTCGCGCGCATCAAGCTCCTGGGCCGCATGGACGTGGTCGAGAAGCGCCGTCCGCTCGACGGCCGCATCAAGACCCGCAACATGCGCGGCGACGAAATCGAAATGCGCCTGTCGACCTTGCCGACCGCCTTCGGCGAGAAGATGGTGATGCGCATCTTCGACCCCGACACCGCGGTGAAGGACCTCGACGCGCTGGGCTTCGCGCAGCACGACGCGCAGCGCTGGGAACAGCTCGTCACGCGGCCCAACGGCATCATCCTGGTGACCGGGCCCACGGGCTCGGGCAAGACCACCACGCTGTACTCCACGCTCAAGCGCGTGGCGACCGAAGAGGTCAACGTGAGCACGGTCGAAGACCCGATCGAAATGATCGAGCCTTCGTTCAACCAGACGCAGGTGCAGCCGCAGCTGGACTTCGGTTTCACCGAGGGCCTGCGCGCGCTGATGCGGCAGGACCCCGACATCATCATGGTCGGCGAAATCCGCGACCTCGCCACCGCCGAGATGGCGGTGCAGGCCGCGCTCACCGGTCACCTCGTGTTCAGCACGCTGCACACCAACGACGCACCCAGCGCCATCACGCGGATGATGGAGCTGGGCGTGCCCTCGTACCTCATCACCGCCGTGATGCTGGGCGTGCTCGCGCAGCGCCTCGTGCGCACGCTGTGCCCGCATTGCAAGCAGCCCGACGACGCGGTCACGCGCGAGAGCCTCGAGGCCATCGTCAAGCCGTGGCAGATCACCGGCCCTGTGCGCGCCTACAAGCCGGTGGGCTGCGTCGATTGCCGCATGACCGGCTACATGGGCCGCATGGGCCTGTACGAACTGCTGAGCGTGACCGAGCCGTTCAAGGACCAGGTCACCAAGGAGCCCAACCTCACGGGCCTGCGGCGCCAGGCCGTGATCGACGGCATGCGGCCGCTGCGCCTGGCCGGTGCGTTGCGCGTGGCCGAGGGCGTGACGACCATCGAAGAAGTGCTCAGCGCAACGCCTCCTCTGGAATAGGTCCTCCCCCAGGCTTCGCGCACTTCGTGTCGCTACGCCAACCCCCTCGCCGGGGGCAACACCAGCGGCCCGGCAAAGCCGGTTCCGCGGTGTTTCTTGAAGGGGATCCCATGAGTCATTTCGGGTTATCCCTAGTCCTTTGGTTAGTGGAATCCACATCGGCCTGACCGGAGGCTGACTCGACAATCCCGCATCGAAATTGTTCGAGGAGACTGTTCGTGAAAATCAAAAGTCAGAAAGACTTTTTCTCGGGACTGATGTTCACCGTCGTGGGCGTGGCGTTCGCATGGGGCGCCACCACCTACAGCGTGGGCAGCGGCGCCCGCATGGGTCCGGGTTACTTCCCGCTCATGCTGGGCATCCTGATGGCGCTGATCGGCCTGGGCATCATGTTCAGCGGGCTCACCGTTGAAACGACCGATGGCGAAAAAATCGGCAAGTGGGCCTGGAAGCAAGTGGTGTTCATCCTGGGTGCCAACCTCGCCTTCGGCGTGCTGCTCGGCGGCCTGCCGAGCATCGGCGTGCCGGCCATGGGCATGATCATCGCGATCTACGCGCTCGTGATCATCGCCAGCCTCGCGGGCCACGAGTTCAAGCTGCCCACCGTGCTGATCCTGGCCACCGTTCTGGCCATCGGCAGCTACGTTGCATTCATCTGGGCGCTGAAGCTGCAGATCCAGGTCTGGCCGACCTTCATCGGTTGAGAGAAGAAAGCTGCTCACATGGAACTGTTTGAACACCTCTCAATGGGTTTTGGCGTTGCCTTTACCTTCACCAACCTGCTGTACTGCCTGGTCGGCTGCATTCTGGGCACGCTGATCGGCGTGCTCCCGGGCATCGGCCCGGTCGCGACGATTGCGATGCTGCTGCCCGCCACGTATGCGCTGCCGCCTGTGTCGGCGCTGATCATGCTGGCCGGTATTTATTACGGCGCACAGTACGGTGGCTCGACCACCGCGATTCTGGTGAACCTGCCGGGCGAATCGTCGTCGGTGGTGACCGTGATCGACGGCTACCAGATGGCGCGCAAGGGCCGTGCAGGTCCGGCGCTCGCCGCGGCCGGCCTGGGCTCGTTCTTCGCAGGTTGCGTCGGCACGCTCATTCTTGCCGCCTTCGCACCGCCGCTGACCGAGCTGGCCTTCAAGTTCGGCCCCGCCGAATACTTCTCGCTGATGATCCTGGGCCTGATCGGCGCCGTGGTGCTGGCATCGGGTTCGCTGCTCAAGGCGATCGCGATGATCGTGCTGGGCCTGCTGATGGGCCTGGTCGGTACCGACGTGAACTCGGGTGTCGCACGCTACAGCTTCGACATTCCTGAACTCACCGACGGCATCGGCTTCGTGGCCATCGCCATGGGCGTGTTCGGCTACGGCGAAATCATTGCCAACCTCTCGCGTCCGGACGACGAGCGCGAAGTGTTCACCGCCAAGGTCTCGGGCCTGTTCCCGACCAAGGAAGACTTCAAGCGCATGGTGCCTGCCGTGCTGCGCGGCACGGCGCTGGGTTCGGCCCTGGGCATCCTGCCCGGCGGCGGTGCGCTGCTGGCGGCTTTCGCGGCCTACACGATCGAGAAGAAGACCAAGCTGAAGCCGGGCGAAGTGCCCTTCGGCAAGGGCAACATCCGCGGCGTGGCGGCTCCCGAGTCGGCCAACAACGCCGGCGCGCAGACCTCCTTCATTCCGCTGCTGACGCTGGGCATTCCGCCCAACGCCGTGATGGCGCTGATGGTGGGCGCGATGACCATCCACAACATCCAGCCGGGCCCGCAGGTGATGACCAGCAACCCCGAGCTGTTCTGGGGCCTCATTGCCTCGATGTGGCTGGGCAATGCGATGCTGATCGTGCTGAACCTGCCGCTGATCGGCATGTGGATCAAGCTGCTGTCGGTGCCCTACAAGTTCCTGTTCCCGGCGATCGTTCTGTTCTGCGCGATCGGCGTGTACTCGACCAACAACAACACCTTCGACATCTGGATGGTGGGCATCTTCGGCCTGGTGGGCTACACCTTCTTCAAGCTGGGTTGCGAGCCTGCGCCGCTGCTGCTGGGCTTCATCCTGGGCCCGATGATGGAAGAGAACCTGCGCCGTTCGCTGCTGCTGTCGCGCGGCGACTGGAGCGTGTTCGTCACGCGTCCGATCTCGGCCAGCCTGCTGGCGGCCGCGGCCCTGCTGCTCATCATCGTGCTGCTGCCGGCCGTGAAATCGAAGCGCGAAGAGGCCTTCGTCGAAGACTGATCGACGGGCTTTCTCTGAACGCACAAACGGCGCCCTCGGGCGCCGTTTTTCTTTGGGGGATGCCGTCGTCCCTATCTGCCCAGCGCGCTGAGCACCGCCACGGTCATCGCGTGCACGCCGGTCTTGATCGACGGCTCGGGCACCGGCGCGAAGAAGGGCGAATGGTTGCGGGCCAGCGGCTTGCCGCCGGGTTGGGCGGAGGCCGCGATGTCCCGCGCATCGAGCACGCCGATCGTGAAGTACATCGACGGCACGCCCGCGTTGACGAAGGCCGAGAAGTCTTCGCTGCCCGTCGACGGCACCGTGGAGGCGATGACCTGCGCCGCGCCCAGCGCCTGCTTGAGCGCGGCGGCCGCGCGGGTCACGACCGCTTCGTCGTTGACCAGCGCTTCTCCGCCCGGCACCAGCTTGACCACGGGTTCGGGCGCGCCGCTCGTCGCGGCGGCGGCCATGGCCATGCGGCGCACGCCGGCCAGCAGCTGCTCGCGCACCTGCGGCTTGTACGAGCGGATGGTGCCGCGCAGCGTGACCGTGTCGGGAATGATGTTGCCGGCGGTGCCACCCTGGATGGCGCCGATCGTCACGACACCGAATTCGGCCGGGTCTTTCTCGCGGCTCACCACGGCCTGCACGTCGGTGACGAAGCGCGCGGCGATCACGATCGGGTCGATGGTGGTGTGCGGCCGCGAGCCGTGGCCGCCGCGTCCCTTGAAGACGATTTCCAGGGCGTCGGAGTTGGAACTGCTGATGCCGATGCCGTAGCCGATGGCGCCGTGGGGCGTGGGCGCCGTGTGCAGCGCGAACGCGGCGTCGGGCTTGGGAAAGCGCGTGAACAGGCCGTCCGCGAGCATCGCCTTGGCGCCCGAGACGGTTTCTTCGGCGGGCTGGCCGATGAACATCAGCGTGCCTTTCCACTGGTCCTTGAGCGCGACCAGCGTGCGCGCGGTGCCGAGCCAGCTGGCCATGTGGATGTCGTGGCCGCAACTGTGGGCCACGAAGCTGTCGCGCCCACCCCACTCGGTGCGCGTCTGGCTGGCGTAGGGCAAGCCGGTCTTCTCTTCCATCGGGAGGCCGTCCATGTCGGTGCGCACCATCACGACCGGCCCGGGGCCGTTGCGGTACAGCGCCACGACGCCGGTGCCGCCGACCTTCTCGGTCACCTCGAAGCCGATGGCGCGCATCTCGGCGGCGAGCAGGGCGGCGGTGCGCGTTTCCTTGAAAGCAAGCTCGGGGTGGGCGTGCAGGTCCTTGTAGAGGGCGTCGAGCCGGGGGTACATCGCATCGACGAGCGGCGCGATCGCCGACGCCTGCGGCGATGCGGCGGGCTGGGCCTGCGCGCCTGCGCCGAGGCTGAGGGCGAGGAGGGCGGCGGCGACCAGTGAACGAAGGGAAAAAGTGTGTGCGTGGGTCGGCATGGAATGAGTGCAGGGGCGCATGAAGATGAAGATCAGAAGATGTGGCGGATGCCGAAGTCGTAGCCCGTGGCACCGCGCGGGCGCCAGCCGCTGGTGGCCAGGTAGCCCGGATAGGGCGCGTCGCTGGCGCTCGTCACGGCGCCGATCGCCTTGTCGTTCTGGCCGTCCCGGATGCGAACGCGCGCGAACGTGGCGTACAGCGCCGTGCGGCGGGACAGGTGGTGCACGTAGCCCAGCGCCCATTGGCTGGCGCTGGCGCCTTGCGCGGTGTCTCCCGGCAGGCCGGTGGCGCCGGGCTTGTAGCTGACGCGACCGAACGACGCGCGGACGAGTCCCGGGCCCACGGGCACCGTGGCACCCACCAGGTAGCCGTTGTATTTGTCGGTGCGATCCTGCATCCAGGGCTGTGCCTGCGCGCGACGGTGCCGCAGCTGCGACAGTTCGCCCAGCAGCTTGACGGGGCCGAAGTCGTAGGTGGCGCTCAGGCTGAGGGTCTTCAGCCGGTCCTCGCCGCCGGCGTCGACGGGCGACCGGGCCGCAGCGCCCGAAGGCAGGCGGTCCTTGTTGTCTTCACCGAACGCCAGCGCCACGTTGAGCGGGCCCTTGGCGTAGCCGAAGCGCCCGCCCAGGTAGCGCCCGCGCGCGTTCGTCGGCGTCACGTCCGGGCTGTAGCGGACGTTCTCGGGCAAGGCGTACTGGAGCTGCCCGTGGAAGCCGCCGAGGTCCGGCGGCAGGAAGTAGCCGATGCTGTTGCTGGCGCGCGCGTAGTTGTCGCCGGCCGCCACGCCGGCCGGTGCGCCGCCCAGGAGCGTGGACGAGGCGCTGTTGACGCGCGCGATCACCGACAGGCCCGCGCCCTGCACGGCGAAGGGGTCGGCCAGCGAGTCGTTGCGAAAGATCGGCGTGTAGTCGCGGCCCAGCCGCAGCTCGCCGAAGCCGCCCGACAGGCTCAGCGTCGAACGCTTGGCGAACGAGGCCAGGCCTGTCTTGCCGTCGTCGTTGCCGATGTTCGACTCCAGCCAGAAGCTCGCCGCCAGGCCGCCGCCCAGGTCTTCCGTGCCCCGAAAGCCCAGGCTGCTGCCGCGGTAGCCGCCGCGCGACAGCGTGGTCTGGCTTTGCGTCACCCGCGGCACGCCCGCCGCCAGCAGGGCCGCGGCAGGGCGCCGCGGATCGAACGCCGGGCGGTATTCGCTGAGGGTCTCGAAATGGCTGACGCCCGCATCCATGACGCCGAACAGCGTCACCGAGGACTGCGCCGAGGCCGCGCCGGCCAGCGCCAGCAGGGCCAGGCCGAGCGGGTGCCGCTTCACGCGAAGAACGCGCGAGCTGAGGCAGAGGGCGCCGGCATCGGCGCCCTCGAGGGAGGGAAAGTTCAAGGGGAGGTCTCCTGTGCGCCACTTCTGTGTCGAGTGGACTGGCGCGACTATCGGGCGGCAGGACGCCCGGGAGGAAATACCGTTTGCTGATGCGACCCCATCGCTATTTCTGATGGTCGGGCGCAAGGCCGCGCGCCGCGTGATGGCCGTGGCAATATTGATGCGCCGGATTCATATATCTATCCGATAAATCCATTTCCCTTTTCAATGCCCCGCGTGTCCAATCCTGCGGCCACGTCGGACAAGGCGCGCTCCCGACACACCACCTCGGACACAATGAATTCCATGAAACGAACCACCCGCGCCGCGCTTGCCGCGGCTGCGCTGGTGCTGGCCGCGGTGCCCGCACTGGCCCAGAACTACCCGAACCGGCCCATCCGCCTGATCGTGCCGTTCCCGGCGGCCGGCGCCACCGACCTCTTTGCCCGCACGCTGGGCCAGAAGATGGGCGAGAAGCTCGGCGCCACGCTGGTGGTCGACAACAAGCCCGGCGCCGGCGGTGCGATCGGTTCCGACCTCGCGGCCAAGGCGCCGCCCGACGGCTACACGCTGCTGCTCGCGACGACAAGCACGCACGCCATCGGCCCGGCGATCACGCCGAAGCTGCCCTACGACACGGTGCGCGACTTCACGCCCATCGCCCACGTGGGCGACGCGCCGAGCATCATGCTGGTGCCGGTCAACACGCCCGCCAAGACGGTGCGCGAGTGGATCGACAACGCCAAGAAAAACCCCGGCAAGCTCAACTACGCATCAAGCGGCAACGGCACCATCGTGCAGCTCACGGCGGAGCTCTTCAAGGCGCAGGCCGGCGTGTTCGTCACGCACATTCCCTACCGCGGCACGGCGCTGGCGGTGCCCGACCTCATCAGCGGCAAGGTCGACGTGCTGTTCGACTCGCTGCCCACCGGCATGCCGCACGTGCGCGACGGCCGCCTGCGCGCGCTGGGCGTGACCTCGCTCAAGCGCAGCCCGCTCGCGCCCGAGCTGCCGCCCATCGCCGACACGCTGCCCGGCTTCGAGTCGACCACCTGGTTTGGCTTCTACGGCCCGAAGGGCCTGCCGGCCGACATCGTGGCGCGCGTGAACAAGGCCGCCAACGAGGCGCTGGCCGATCCGGAGCTGAAGGACAAGCTCGCCCGCCTGGGCATCGAGCCGGCGAACGCGGGCACGCCCGAGCAGTTCGCAAAGATGGTGGCCGTTGATGCCGCCAAGTGGAAAAAGATCGTCGTCGATCGCAAGATCACCAACGATTGACTCGGATCGCCCCCAGGCTGCGCGCACTTCGTGTCGCTTCGCCAACCCCCTACCGGGGGCAACACCAGCGGCCCGGCAAAGCCGGTTCCGCGGTGTTCCTGAATGGTTCATGTCGCCCTTGAAAGCACCATATGAAGTTTGATTACGCCAACCCCTACCTCTCGACCCGCCTCCCGGTCTTCGCGCGCAACGTGGTCGCGACCTCGCACCCGCTGGCCGCGCAGGCGGGCCTGCGCATCCTGCAGCAGGGCGGCAACGCGGTCGATGCGGCCATTGCCACGGCCGCCGTGATGACGCTGGTCGAGCCCGTGAGCAACGGCCTGGGCAGCGACGCCTTCTGCATCCTGTGGGACGGCAAGGAACTGCACGGCCTCAACGCCTCGGGCCCTGCGCCGAAGGCCTGGACGCCGGAGTACTTCAAGGCCAAGTACGGCGCCGACGCCGCCACGCCGCCGATGCGCGGCATCGACTCGGTCACGGTGCCGGGCGCGGTGCGCGGCTGGGTCGCGATGAGCGAGCGCTTCGGCAAGCTGCCTTTCGCCGACCTGATGGCGCCCGCCATCGACATCGCCGAGCGCGGCTACCTCGTGCCGCCGGTGGTGCAAGGCAAGTGGGCGGCGGCCACGCCGATCCTGCAGTCGCAGCCGGGCTTTGCGCAGGCCTTCCTGCCCTGGGGCCGCGCGCCCGAGGTCGGCGAGCTGTTCCGCTTCACCGCGGCGGCCCGCGCGCTCAAGGCCATCGCCCGCACCAAGGGCGAGGCCTACTACAGCGGCGAGATCGCCGAGGCCATCGCCAAGTTCTCGAAGGAGCAGGGCGGCGCGCTCACCGTGGCCGACATGGCGGCCTACCAGCCCGAGTGGGTCAAGCCCATCTCGCGCGACTACCGCGGCCACACGCTGCACGAGATCCCGCCGAACGGCCAGGGCATCGCGGCGCTGATCGCGCTGGGCATCCTCGAGAAGTTCGACATCGCCTCGCTGCCGGTCGACTCGGTGCAGTCGCAGCACCTGCAGATCGAAGCCATGAAGCTGGCCTTCGCTGACGTGTACCGCTACGTGTCGGAGCCATCGTCGATGACGGTGACCCCTGCGCAAATGCTCGATGACGCGTACCTGGCTTCGCGTGCGAGACTCATCGACGTGAACAAGGCGCAGGACTTCAAGGCCGGCAACCCCGTCAAGGGCGGCACCATCTACCTCACGGCCGCGGACGAGAGCGGCATGATGGTGAGCTTCATCCAGAGCAACTACATGGGCTTCGGCTCGGGCTGCGTCGAGCCGGAATTCGGCATCAGCCTGCAGAACCGCGGCCACGGCTTCAGCCTCAAGGCCGAGAGCCCGAACGTGGTGGCACCGGGCAAGCGCCCGTTCCACACCATCATCCCGGCCTTCCTCACCAAGGACGGCCAGCCGGTGATGAGCTTCGGCGTGATGGGCGGCAACATGCAGCCGCAGGGTCACATGCAGACGCTGGTGCGCATGCTCGACTACGGCCAGAACCCGCAGGCCGCGTGCGATGCACCGCGCTGGCGCTTCAACGCGGGGCTCGAGATCAACGTCGAAGCGGCCATGAAGGCCGAGACGCTGCAGGGCCTGCGCGACCTGGGCCACCACCTCGAGGTGATCAACGACTCCTACCAGGATTTCGGCGCCGGCCAGTTCATCTGGCGCGCGGGCGAGCCTTCGGTGGAAGGCTACGTGGCCGCGAGCGACCCGCGCCGCGACGGCCTCGCTGCAGGCTACTGAGGATCAAGGGATGATCGGGGGATGAACAAGACAGCCGCATCGGTCGGCATTCCCCCGCACGGACACGAGGCCGCCCGCAAGGGCTACGCCACCGGCCTCGTCCTTGCCACGCTGGGCGCCATCGCGTTCAGCGGCAAGGCCATCATCGTCAAGCTGGCGTACCGCTACGGCGTCGACGCCATCACGCTCATCATGCTGCGCATGCTCTTCGCGCTGCCGCTGTTCGCGCTGATGGCGTGGTGGGCCGGGCGCGGCAAGCCTGCGCTCACGATGCGCGACTGGCTCGGCATCCTGGGGCTTGGCTTCTCGGGCTACTACCTCGCGAGCTTTCTCGACTTTGCGGGGCTGGCCTACATCTCGGCCAGCTTCGAGCGGCTGATTCTTTACCTCAACCCCACGCTGGTGCTGTTCTTCGGCTGGCTGCTGTACCGGCGCCGCCCGACGCGCCCGCAGGTGTTCGGCATGGTCGTGAGCTACGCCGGCGTGCTGCTGGTGTTCGGCCACGAGCTGTGGACCGGCGGTGACGGCAAGGGCGGCGGCGCGGCCGCATGGGGCGCGTTCCTCGTGTTCCTGAGCGCCGTGAGCTATGCGGGCTACCTCGTGTACAGCGGGGAGTTCGTCAAGCGGCTCGGGTCGCTGCGGCTCGTGGGGCTCGCCACGACCGTGGCGTGCGTGCTGTGCATCCTGCAGTTCGTGCTCACGCGGCCGATGAGCGCGGCGATGGCGGTGGCGCCCGAGGTGATCTGGCTGTCGGTGCTCAACGCCACGCTGTGCACCGCGGTGCCTGTCCTCATGGTGATGATGGCCATCGAACGCATCGGCCCCGCCATTGCGGCGCAAACCGGCATGATCGGGCCCCTGTCGACCATCCTCATGGGGGTGGTCATACTGGGTGAGCCGTTCACCGCGTGGATCGCGGCCGGCACGGTGCTCGTCATCGCGGGCATCTTCGTTTTCACACGCAAGGGGCGTTAGCCGTCCTTGCAACATCGATCGATCGATCGACTGGAGCAAACACATGGATCTGGGCATTGCAGGCAGGACCGCACTGGTGTGCGGCGCGAGCAAGGGGTTGGGCTACGGCTGCGCCGAGGCGCTGGTGCGCGAAGGCGTCAACGTGGTGATCGTGGCGCGCGGCGCCGAGGCACTCGACGCTGCGGCCAAGCAGCTGGTGGCTGTGGCCGGGCCGTCGGGTCCGTTCGTCAAGCACGTGGCGGCCGACATCACCACCGAAGCCGGCCGCGCGGCCGTGTTCGCGCTGGGCCACGACTTCGACATCGTCGTCACCAACGCCGGCGGTCCGCCGCCCGGCGACTTCCGCAACTGGGACCGCGAGGCGTGGATCAAGGCGGTCGACGCCAACATGCTCACGCCCATCGAGCTCATCAAGGCCACGGTGGACGGCATGGCCAAGCGCGGCTTCGGTCGCATCGTGAACATCACGTCGAGCTCGGTGAAGTCGCCGATCGACATCCTGGGGTTGTCGAACGGCGCGCGCAGCGGCCTCACGGGCTTCGTGGCCGGTGTGGCACGCACGTCGGTGGCGGCGCAGGGCGTGACCATCAACAACCTGCTGCCGGGCTCCTTCGAGACCGACCGCCTCAAGGGCACGATGGCCGGTGCGGCGCAGAAGTCGGGCCAGGATTTCGACACCGTGTGGGAAGCGCGCAAGAAGAACATCCCGGCCAAGCGCTTCGGCAACCCGGCGGAGTTCGGCGCGATCTGCGCGTTCCTGTGCAGCATGCAGGCGGGCTACATGACCGGGCAGAACGTGCTGGCAGACGGCGGCGCCTACCCCGGCACTTACTGATCAGCGCCGCGACGACACCACGATCCCGCCGACGATCAGCACGAAGGCGGCGCCGTGGTACCAGTACGGCGCCTCGCCGAGGAAGGCCGCCGACAGCACGGCCGCGAACAGCGGCGTGAGGTTCATGAAGATGCTCGCCGCCTGCGGGCCCGCGCGCTGCACGCCGGTGCCCCAGCAGCGGTAGGCCAGCACGGCCGGGCCGATGCCGATGAACAGCATCGCCGCAATGAGCGGCCAGCCCAGGTCGAGGTGGGCGGGCGTGAACGTCCACTCGCCGGCGGCCAGCGCGCCCGACCACGCGACACCGAAGACCAATTGCGCCATCAGGAAGGCAGCCCAGTCGCTGCGCACGTTGGTGGGCTCGTGCGTGCGCGCCAGCAGCCAGCTGTAGAAGGCCCAGGCGATGGTGCCCGCGATCATGTACAGGTCGCCCGGCACCAGCCGCAGCGCGAGCAGCTGCTGCCACTCGCCGCGGCTCAGGACCAGCAGCACGCCCAGCATCGACAGCAGCGCGCCGCCCAGCGCGCGCCGGCTGACGCGCGCGCCGAAGCACAGCGTGCCCACGGCCAGCATCCACAGCGGCAGGCTGGAGCCCACCAGCGTGACGTTGATCGGCGTGGAGGTCTGCAGCGCCAGGTATTGAAAAGCGTTGTACAGGCCGATGCCCAGCAGGCCCAGCAGTGCGTAGCGCCGCCAGTGCGCCCACAGCGGGCTGTCGCGGCGCAGCACCCAGGCCGCCAGCGGCAGCAGCAGCACGAACGCGATCACCCAGCGCACGAAGTTCAGCGTCAGCGGCGACACCAGCGCGCGCACCAGCCGGCCGACCACCGCGTTGCCGGCCCACAGCAGCGGCGGCACGGTGAGGAGCAGGGCGGTGAGGGGCGTGAGGCGGTGGTGCGATGCGGACGACATGGCCGCCGACTCTACCGGGCCCGCACGGAGACCGTGCCGCGTCGAGAAAAAGCCAAACGTGGCACGATGCCCGTCCCATTCTTTTTTCCCCTGCGTGGAGACAGCAACGATGTTGAGCAAAGCCGTCCGTATCGACCGCCACGGCGGTCCCGAGGAACTGAAGATCGTCGAGGTCGAGGTGGGCGAGCCCGGCCCCGGCGAGATCCGCATCCGCCACAAGGCCGTGGGCCTGAACTTCATCGACACCTACCAGCGCACCGGCCTGTACCCGTTCCAGATGCCGCTGCAGCTGGGCATGGAAGCCTCGGGCATCGTCGAGGCGGTGGGTGAGGGCGTGACGCACCTGAAGGTGGGCGACCGCGCCGCCTACGCGAGCCAACCGCCCGGCGCCTACTGCGAGCTGCGCGTGATGCCGGCCAAGTGCGTGTGCAAGCTGCCCGACGACATCTCCTTCGAGACCGGCGCGGCCATGATGCTCAAGGGCCTCACGGCCCAGTACCTGCTGAAGAAGACGCTGCCGGCCGAGGGCCTGCAGCCCGGCGACTTCGTGCTGTTCCATGCCGCGGCCGGCGGTGTCGGCCTCATCGCCTGCCAGTGGGCCAAGGCGCTCGGCCTGCAGCTCATCGGCACGGCCGGCAGCGATGCCAAGTGCCAGCTCGCGCTGGCGCACGGCGCGGCGCACGCCATCAACTACAGCACCGAGAACTTCGCGGCGCGCGTGAAGGAGATCACCGGCGGCCAGGGCGTGAAGGTGGTGTACGACTCGGTGGGCAAGGACACCTTCGAAGGCTCCATCGACAGCCTGCGCCCCTTCGGCCTGCTGGCGATCTTCGGCAACGGCTCGGGCCCGGTGCCGCCGGTCAACCTCGGCCTGCTGGCCTCCAAGGGCTCGCTCTACGTGACGCGCCCGACGCTGTTCACGCACATCGCCACGCGCGAGCGCACGCAAGCCATGGCCGACGACCTGTTCGCGGTGGTGCAAAGCGGCGCGGTGAAGATCCCGATCGACCAGCGCTACGCCCTGGCCGACGTGCAGCAGGCGCACCGCGACCTCGAGGCGCGCAAGACCACGGGCTGCACCATCCTCACGCTCTGAACCAGCGCAGCGGCCGGCGGGTGATGTCCTACGCGCGGTGGGGTGTCACACCTTCGACTTGTGGCGGGCGCATTTTGTAGCCTGCACTTGTCCCTTTGCAGAGCCCGCCATGACCACCGTCCGCGCCTTCATCGTCGAAGACAACCCCGCCCAGCGCGCCAGCCTGGCGGGCACGCTGCGCGAGATGGCGCGCATCGATCCGGTCGGCCAGGCCGAATCGGAGGCCGAAGGCACGCGCTGGCTCACGCGCAACCCGGCGCTGTGGGACCTGGCCATCGTCGACCTGTTCCTGGGCGACGGCACCGGCTTCAGCGTGCTCGAGGCCTGCCGCAACCGCGACCCGAAACAGAAGATGGTGGTGCTCAGCAACCACGCCACGCCCGAGACGCGCCGCAAGTGCGCGCAGCTCGGCGCCGACGCCGTGTTCGACAAGGCCACGGAGGTCGAGGAGCTGATCGACTTCTGCGTGCGCCAGCGGCAGGAGCGCTTCTTCAGCGCGCCTTCGTCGGCGGGGCCGCGGGCGCCTCACTGAGCGCCGCCGTCTCGCGCACCATGCGCCAGACCCGCTGCGCCAGCGGCGACAGTTCGCGGTTGCGGCGCCGGATCAGCATGATCGCGCGCTGCACGTTCGGCACCAACGGGCGCACCACCAGCCGCGCCAGCCCTTCGGGTGGCAGCGACAGGCCCGGCATCACGCTGATGCCGATGCCGGCCTCGACCATGCGGAACACGGTGGTCGCATGGCCCAGCTGCTGCTTCACGTCGCAGCGCGCGCCGTGCCGCTCCAGCGCCTGGTCGATGAGGCGCCGGCTGCCCGAGGCGTGATCGAGCAGCACCAGCGGCTGGCCGTCGAGCGCGGACCAGTTCACCGAGGCCTTTTTTTCCGTCAGCCGGTGGCCGGGCAGCGTGACCACCATGAAGGGGTCGTTGAGGATCGACTCGCAGTGCAGGTCGTCGGCCTCGGAGGGCTCGATCACCACGCCGAAGTCGACCTCGCCGCTGCGCACGCTGTCCAGCACGTCCTGCTGAATGCGGTCGAGCAACAAGAACTGGATGCCCGGCGCCTGCACCGCGCAGGCCGCGATGCAGTCGGGCATGAGGTTGGCCGAGAGCGTGGGGCTGCTGGCCACGCGCACCTTGCCGCCGCGCGCGCTGGCCAGGCCGGCCACGTCCTGCAGGGTCTGGTCGAGTTCGTCGAGCACGCGGTCGAGCCGGGCCGCGAACGAGTGGCCGGCTTCGGTCAGCACCACCTCGCGCGTGGTGCGGTCCAGCAGCTTGAGGCCGAGCTGCGCTTCGAGTTCCGAGATCGACCGGCTCACCGCCGGCTGGCTCAGGCCCACCTGGTCGCCGGCACGGCTGAAGTTGCGGCCCTCGGCCACCGAGCGGAAGACGCGGAGTTGGCGCAGCGTGACGTTCATGCGCTCAAATCATATATCCATCCGATAAATCCATTTCTCTTTTGAATGGCCGGAAGGTCCAATGCAGGCCATGGCACGTTCACGCTTTCTTCCTGACAACTTCACGCTCACGCTCGTCGCGGTCGTCACCCTGGCCAGCCTGCTGCCCGCCAGCGGCCGCGTGGCCCATTTCTTCGAGGGCCTGACCACGGTCGCGATCGGGCTGCTGTTCTTCCTGCACGGCGCCAAGCTGTCGCGCGAGGCGATCCTCGCGGGCATCACGCATTGGCGGCTGCACCTGCTGGTGTTCGCCTGCACCTTCATCCTGTTCCCGGTGCTGGGGCTTGCGCTGCGGCCTGTGCTGGGGCCGCTGGTGACGCCGCAGCTGTACACGGGCGTGCTGTTCCTGTGCGTGCTGCCGGCCACGGTGCAGTCGGCCATCGCCTTCACGGCCATGGCGCGCGGCAACATGCCGGCCGCCATCTGCAGCGCTTCGGCCTCGACGCTGCTGGGCGTGTTCATCACGCCGGTGCTGGTGAGCCTGGTGGTGTTGCCTGAAGGCGGCGCGGTGGCGTCGTCTTCGTCGCTCGACGCGATCGGGCGCATCCTGCTGCAGCTGCTGGTGCCGTTCGTCATCGGCCACCTGTCGCGTCCGTTGATCGGCAAGTGGATCCAGAAGCGCGCCGCGGTGCTGAAGTTCGTGGACCAGGGCTCGATCCTGCTGGTGGTCTACACGGCCTTCAGCGCGGCGGTGATCGAAGGGCTCTGGAAGCAGATTCCCGTGAGCGCGCTGCTGGGCCTGCTGCTGGTGTGCGGCGTGCTGCTGGCGCTGGCACTGGGCCTGACGACCTTCATGGCGCGGCGCTTCGGCTTCAACATCGAAGACGAGATCACCATCGTCTTCTGCGGCTCCAAGAAGAGCCTGGCGAGCGGGATTCCGATGGCGAAGGTGCTGTTCGCCTCGCACGCCGTCGGCGCGATCGTGCTGCCGCTGATGCTGTTCCACCAGATGCAGCTGATGGTGTGCGCGGTGCTGGCACAGCGCTACGCGCGGCGCGCAGCGACGTCCCCGGCGCCTGCGCTGCGTACGGCCGAGTAGCCTGCCCGGCGCCGAGCGTTCACGCACCGGCCGGCGCGTGAACGCAAAACAACACCCCTGAGGGGAGGGCTGGCGTCCACCAGATTCCTCCAATTTTGAACAGGACCATCCGGTCAGCGGCTCGATGAAGAGCAGCTGAAAACCCCGGAGAAACCTGAATGAAGAAATCCCTCACGGCACTCGCCGCGCTGGCCGTCACCGGCCTGGCCTCTGCCCAATCGTCGGTCACCCTGTTCGGCGTCGTCGATGCCGGCGTGAGCTACCAGAGCGCCACCTCGCGCAACCCCGTCACGGGCACCACCAGCAAGCAGAGCCAATGGAGCCTGGCCAACTCGGGCTACAACTCCAGCCGCATCGGCTTTCGCGGCACGGAAGACCTGGGCGGCGGGCTCGCCGCCAGCTTCTGGCTCGAGGCGCCGATCAGCAACGACGACGGCGCCACCGGCATCGCCAACTTCAACCGCCGCTCCACCGTCAGCCTGTCGGGCGGCTTCGGCGAAGTGCGGCTGGGCCGCGACTACACGGCCACGTTCTGGAACGACACGGTGTTCGACCCGTTCGGCACCAACGGCTCGGGCTCCAGCGTGATCAACACGGTGAGCGGCAGCACCGCGCTGGGCAACACGAACTACGTGCGCGCCAGCAACATGGTCGGCTACTTCCTGCCGCCCAACCTCGGCGGCTTCTATGGCCAGCTGCAGTACAGCCTGAACGAGAACACGAAGACCAGCGCGACCGACACCACGGCAGCCACCAGCAGCAGCGCGGGCCGCTATGTGGGCGGGCGTTTCGGCTATGCGAACGGGCCGCTGGACATCGCGCTGGCGGTGGGCCAGAACGTCGCGGTCGACACCACCACGCTCACGCGCAAGGTGCAGACCATCAACCTCGGTGCGTCGTACGACTTCGGACCGGTCAAGCTGTTCGGCGAGCTGTCGAACGTGAAGAACAAGTTCGACCTCGCGGCGCTGGGCAACCGCCACGACAGCTACAACGGCTACCTGATCGGCGCGAGCATGCCGGTGGGTGCGGGCCTGATCCGTGCGTCGTACTCGACCGTGCGCTACAACGAAGGCGCCGTGGGCATCAGGGGTGACGACCCGCGCGCGAACAAGCTCGCGATCGGCTACGTGCACAACCTGTCCAAGCGCACCGCGCTGTACGCCACCGTGGCGCGCGTGAGCAACCGCAACGACGCGAACTACACGGGCAGCCTCACGGCCGCCAGCACCACGGGCTATGGCAGCACGGGCGTGGGCTACACGGGCCTGCCGCGTTCGTCGACGGGCTACGACTTCGGCATCCGCCACGCGTTCTGACCGGCCCCCGTTCGCGTGCGGCGGCGCTGCCGGTGCACGCGAACGGGCCCTGCCGTCGAACCAGTCATGCATCGATTCACATGATCCGAATTCATCACCTCGCAGGCGTACTGGCAGCGCTCGGCCTGTCGGGCTGCATCGTGCTGCCGCCGCCTCTTTTTCCGCCCGGGCCACCGCCGGGATTTCGCGAAGAGCCCCCGCCACGCTGTGAGGCCCCGAGCGGCTGCGCGCGGCCGGCCTTTCCTGAAACGCGCTGAGGACTGTCGACCGTGTACGGCAGTTCACTAGGCCTGGTCATTGCCACGCTCATCGGCCTCGGCCTGACCGGCGTGCTCGCGCTGATGGGCGCGCTGTTCGTCGCCAACGCCCGCGCGGCCGTGCAAGCCCGCGGCCTCGCGCAGCAGGCCCGCACGCAGCAGCGCCAGCAACTGGCGGACAGCCGCGTGCAGGACCTGCGACCATTGCTCGGCACTGAATCTGGCGATGCAACATCGCTGCACCTCGATGTGCACCTGCCCGCGGAAGCGGTGCCGGTCTTCGGCATTCCGTCGGAGCTGCGCGAGCTGCTGGCCAAGGTGGCCGCACATGCCGCGCGCGTGATGGCGGCGGGCGCGACGCTGCAGGTGCGCGCGCGCATCGAAGGCACGCAGGCCGTCGTTCACTGGCGCGACCTCGACGCCGACAGCGACCGCCCACCGCTGGCGCGCTTCTTCGATGCACTCGACGCCGCCTCGCTGGCCAGCGCGCGCATCTGCGAGCGCATCGCGGGGCGCCACGGTGGGCGCATCTATTCCGCGCCGGACGATGGCGGCGTGCTCGGGCTGACGCTGCGCCTGCCGCTGTACGCGCCGGCGGTGGCCGCCGGATCAGTCGGCTGAAGTGCGCGTCGGCGCCGATACGCCCGAAAGTTCAAGGGCTTCGAGCGCCTCATACTCCACCGCTAGGAAGTCCACCAGCTTGCGCACCGACGGCAGCAGGCCGCGGCGCGAGGGGAACACCGCGTGCACGATGCCGCTGCGCGGCGCCCAGTGCGGCAGTGCGTCGACGAGGCGGCCGGCCTGCAGGTCGTCGCGCACCATCATCGTCGGCATCTTGGCCACGCCCACGCCCTGCAGGGCGGCATGGCGCAGCGCGGCCATGTCGTCGGTCACCAGGCGGGGCTGGTGGCGCACCTCGGCGCTCGCGCCGTCGGGGCCTTCGAGCGACCAGGTGTGATGCGGCTGGGCCGGGCCGAGGTCCAGGCTGGGCAGCAGGCCGATGTCGGCCGGGCTGGCCGGCGCCGTCAGGCCTTCGAGCAGGCGCGGGTGGGCCACCAGCCGCTGCGTGCTGTGGCCCAGCACCTTCATCACGAGGTCGGTGTCCTCGAGCGGCGGAAAGCGCACGCGCAGCGCGAGGTCGAAGCCCTCGCGGATCACGTCGACGCGGCGGTTGGTGCTCTCGAGCTGCACGGTCACGCGCGGGCACTCGGTCATGAAGCGGGCGATCATCTCGGCCACCTGGTAGTACACCAGCGCCGGCGGGCACGACAGCCGCACCAGCCCCTGCGGCTGGGCCTGCAGGCGGTCGATGGCCTCCTGCGCGGCGTCGGCCTCGACCAGCATGGCCACGCAGTGCTCGTAGTACTGGCGGCCGATGTCGGTGACGCTGAAGCGGCGCGTGGAGCGCTGGATCAGGCGCACGCCCAGCCGCTCCTCGAGCAGCGCGATGCGCCGGCTCAGGCTCGACTTGGGCACGCTGAGCGCGCGGCCGGCCGGGGCAAAACCGCCGTGGTCGACCACCTGGGCGTAGTAGTAGAGATCGTTCAGGTCGCGCATGGCTTTTTGGGGCCCTCCGTGCCGTTGATCGTTCGCCAGATGGAACGATGAGGGCGAATTCTGGCATCTACTCAAAGCATCGTTGCGGCCCCATCCTTGATCCATGGCTTTCCCGTTCCGGGCGAGCCGCCAGATGGAAAGGAACACAGACCATGAAGAAGATCCTCGGCACCTACAGCGCACCGCGCCCGCACTGGGTGGGCGACGGTTTTCCCGTGCGCTCGCTGTTCAGCTACGACACGCTGGGCCGCCACGCCAGCCCCTTTTTGCTGCTGGACTACGCCGGCCCGGCCCCCTTCACCCCGACCGATCAGCCGCGCGGCGTGGGCCAGCACCCGCACCGCGGCTTCGAGACCGTGACCATCGTCTACAAGGGCGAGGTGTCGCACCGCGACTCGACCGGGCAGGGCGGCACCATCGGCCCCGGCGACGTGCAATGGATGACCGCCGGCGCGGGCATCCTGCACGAGGAGTTCCATTCCGAAGCGTTCACGCGCGACGGTGGCGAGCTCGAGATGGTGCAGCTGTGGGTCAACCTGCCCGCCAAGGACAAGATGGCCACGCCGGGCTACCAGGCCATCGTGGATGCGCAGATTCCGTCGGTGCCGCTGCCGGAAGGCGCGGGCAGCGTGCGCGTGATCGCGGGCGACTACCTCGGCCACAAGGGGCCGGCCCGCACCTTCACGCCCATCGACGTGTGGGACCTGCGCCTGAACCAGGGCGCGCAGGTGACGCTGCCGGTGCCCGAAGGCCACACGGCCGCGGTGGTGGTGCTGCGCGGCACGGTGCAGGTGAACGGCGAGACGGTCGTGCGCGACGCGCAGATGGTGCTGCTCGACCGCGCGGGCGATGCGCTCACGCTGGACGCCAACAACGACGCGGTGGTGCTGCTGCTCAGCGGCGAGCCGATCGACGAACCCATCGTCGGCCACGGCCCGTTCGTGATGAACACGCGTGACGAGATCGTGCAGGCGATGAAGGACTTCGGCAGCGGGAAGTTCGGGCAGATGCCGGAGGCCGTGGCGCACTGAGCGCCCACCGCCGCCCTGGTTGAAGAATCAGGCGGCGGTGAGCATGCCGCGCGTTTCGATGAAGGCGACAACCTCAGCGACGCCCGTGAGCGTCTTGAGGTTGGTCATCACGTAGGGGCGCTGGCGGCGCATGCGCTGAGTGTCCTGTTCCATCACGTCGAGATTCGCACCCACGTAGGGCGCGAGGTCGGTCTTGTTGATGACGAACAGGTCGCTCTTGGTGATGCCGGGGCCGCCCTTGCGCGGGATCTTTTCGCCGGCCGCCACGTCGATCACGTAGATGGTGAGGTCCGACAGCTCGGGGCTGAAGGTGGCGGCGAGGTTGTCGCCGCCCGATTCGACGAACACGATGTCGGCATCGGGAAAGTCTTCGAGCATGCGATCGATGGCCTCGAGGTTGATCGAGGCGTCTTCGCGGATCGCGGTGTGCGGGCAGCCGCCGGTTTCCACGCCCATGATGCGCTCGGCCGGCAGCGCGCCAGCCACGGTGAGCAGGCGCTGGTCTTCCTTGGTGTAGATGTCGTTGGTGATCGCGATCAGGTCGTACTTGTCGCGCATCGCCTTGCAGAGCATTTCGAGCAGGGTGGTCTTGCCCGAGCCGACGGGGCCGCCGATGCCCACGCGCAGCGGCGGGAGCTTCTTGGTGCGGTTCGGGATGTGGTGCAGGGCGGAGGTCATGGGCGAAAAGGTCCGGTTCGGTCAGCTTCGGAAGAGGCGGGAATATTGTGTTTCATGGCGGGCCGACAACACCGCCAGCAGGGGCGCGAAGGCCTGGCGCTCGTCGTCGCTCAGTTGCATGGCGCGGTCGACGGCCGCAGGGATTTCGTTCGCGAGCCGTGCCAGGATGCGCTGGCCCGCGCTCTGGCCCAGCGGCACGGCCTTGACGGCGGCGGCGACCATGTTCTCGGCCCAGCCGAAGGCGAAGGCCAGGCAGCCGTCCTGCACCGAGGCTTCGGTGCGGCTGGCGGCGAACGCGAAGGCCACGGGGTAGGTCGCGGGCAGGCCGGCGAAGACCTCGGCGGTGTCGGCATGGTGCAGCTTCAGCCACTCGACGAAGGAGCGGCCCATCTGCTCGGTCTGCAGGAAGAACTCGGCGGATTCGCGGGTGTGCAGCACCCAGTCGTTGAGGGTGCGGATGCGTTGTGCGTCGTTCGTGCGCCAGGCCGTGATCGCCTGGGCGGCCAGGGCGAGGTCGCCGCGCGCGAAGCTCAGGTGCAGCTGGTCGGAGAGCCACTCGGTGGCGCCGGCTTCGGAATGGATGCCGGCCCATTCGACTGCGGCCTCGACGCCTTCGGAATACGAGAAGCCGCCGACCGGCAGGGCGGGGGAGGCGAGCCAGATGAGCTGGAGGAGGCTGTGCGGGGTGGGCATTTGTCTATGGGCGCGCGCCGCTGTTCAGGGCGCGTGCGCAGGCCACCGGGCACTTCCCTCCGCGAATGTCCCCCGGGCTTCGCCCTCCTCCTTGATTTCGCTGCGGGAAGCACCCGGTGCCCTGCGCACGAGAAGAGCGGTGGGTCATTTCAATGCGGGTGGCCGTGATCGTCGTCGAGCAGTTCGGGGGCGAGCACGAGGGGCTTCGGGCCGCTCTTGCCGTGGGAATGTCCGTGGTCATGGCCATGGTCGTGGTCATGACTGTGGCCGCCGTGCGAGTGCCCTTGCGCGCCGTACGCGCCGCCTTCGGGCTCGAAGGCTTCTTCGACGGCGACGACGATCAGGTGCATCGAACGCAGCATGTCGGCCAGCACGTGGTCGGGTTCGATCTTCAGGTGGTCGGGCTTGAGCTCGATCGGCACGTGCCGGTTGCCCAGGTGGTAGGCCGCGCGCGTCAGGTCGAAGGGCGTGCCGTGGGCGGTGCAGTGCGTGATGCGCAGCACGGGCTGCGGCGCCGCGATCACGCGCACCAGCGAGCCGTCTTCCGCCACCAGCACGTCGCCACCGCGCACCGCGGTGCCGCGCGGCAGGAAGATGCCGATCTGCCGGCCCTGCGAGTCGGTGGCGTCGAAACGGCTTTTCTGGCGCACGTCCCAGTCGAGTTCGATGGTGGCGGCACGCTTGAGCAGCACGGGCGCGAGACCGCGGCCCTGGGGCATGAGTTTGTTGGCGGTGAGCATGGCGAGTTGCAGGGTCGAATGAGGCCGATGAATGTAGCGCCTCTTGCAGCCCCTGTTCGGCGTGGTGTTCCAAGCCCGTCGGCGAGGCCAACGTGCCGGGAACGGGCTTTCCTGCGTTAGCAAATATCGGGCCTTGTGGACTCGGGGGCTTGCCTGCGCGCCCCATCCGCCCCAGCATCCGCGTCATGAACAGCCTGGCCTACCTGACGACCGACGTTGCGACCCCGCTGCGTTTCGACTACTGGCACGACGTCGTGTGCCGCCACTGCATTCCCGCGGCCAGCCGTGCGATGACGGCCGAGCCGTTCGAAGGGCGGCTCGACGTGCGCGAGGTGGGCGCGGTCAGCGTCAACCGCATGTCGGCGCCGGTGCATCACTGGTCGCGCGACGCGCCCCACCTGCGCCGGCATCCGTTGGACGACCTGTGGCTGGCGTTCGTGCAGGAGGGCGAGGGCACCTTGGTGCAAGGCGGGCGGCAGGGGCGGCTGCGCAGCGGCGACATGCTGCTCTACGACGCCGGCCGGCCCTTCGAATGCACGCTGGACGCGCGCTCGGTCTACCTGGCGCGCATGCCGCGCCGGCTGCTGCTGCGGCGCTTCGCGAAGGCCGAAGACTTCACCGCCCGCACCATCGCCGCGGACCGCCCCGGCGCGGCGCCGCTGCACGCGATGCTGCGGGAGACGGCGAACCCGGCCTTCGCGCAGCCGCATTCCGTCGCCGCCGAACGCTTCGGCGGCGCGCTCATCGACCTGCTGGCCGTGACGCTCGAGCTGCAGCAGGACATGGCTGGCGACGCCGGCGCCGAGCGCGGCTTGCATGCGCGCATGACGGCCTACATCGAGCGCCATCTGGACGACCCGGCGCTGTCGCTCGATACGTTGGCGCAGGCGCACCACGTCTCGGCGCGCACCGTGGCGCGGGCGTTCGCGCGCCAGGGCGCCACGGCGAT
>NZ_BCUS01000088.1 GCF_001591345.1 Variovorax boronicumulans NBRC 103145
AGCCTGCCCGCGCAAAGCGGCCTGCCGCGCGCCGACCGGCTGCGCAACCTGCGCGGCGCCTTCGCCGTGGAACCGATGCGCGCCGACGGCCTGCGGGGGCGGCGCGTGGTGCTGGTGGACGACGTGATGACCAGCGGCGCCTCGCTGTTCGCCGCGGCCGCCACCTTGCGCCTGGCGGGCGCGGCACACATCACCGGCATGGTGCTGGCGCGGACCGATCCGCCGCGCTGAAACCACCGGCAGCGCCCGCGACAATCGGCGCATGTTCCATATCGTCCTGGTCCACCCTGAAATTCCGCCGAACACCGGCAACGTGATCCGGCTCGCGGCCAACACCGGCTGCACGCTGCACCTGGTGGAGCCGCTCGGCTTTTCGATGGACGACCGCCTGCTGCGCCGCGCCGGGCTCGACTACCACGAGTACGCCGAGGTCAAGCGCCACGCCGACTGGGCCGCGCTGCTGGCCACGCAGCGACCGCCGGCCGAGCGCATGTTCGCGCTGACCACACGCGGCTCCCGCCCCGTGCACGACGTGCGCTTCCAGCCCGGCGACTGGCTGGTGTTCGGCTCGGAAACCGCCGGCCTGCCGCCCGCGATCCGCGACGGCTTTGCCGAAGCGCAGCGTCTGCGGCTGCCGATGCGCGCCGGCCAGCGCAGCCTGAATTTGTCGAACGCGGTGGCGGTCACGGTGTTCGAGGCCTGGCGGCAAAACGGTTTCGCCTGACGGCCCTTCACGCGGCAGGGGCACATCCGATCGGTGCCGCGCGGCGTATGGGAAGGCATGCCGGTGATTCGCACCGGCATCCGCCCCCTCAACGCTGACTGCCAAGGAGTCCCGCCATGCACACCACTCTGCGCCTCATCACCCTCGCCGCCCTCGCCTTCGCCGGCGGCGCCCATGCCTTCCAGGGCGAGCAGAACCCGCTGCCGCCCGCGCCCTTCCAGTCCTCGCTGACGCGCGCCCAGGTCCAGCAGCAAGCCCTGCAGCCGCTGCAGATCAGCAACGGCGGCACCGGCGTGGCCCGCCCGACCGCGGGCAACGTCGACCGTGCGGCGGTGCGCGCGAGCGCCGTCGGCATCACCCGACAGGGCGCCGCCGCCTACGGCGAAGTCACCGACCGCCGGATGTAAGTAGAGAGAAGAAGAAAAAGTCCGCTCAGGGAAAGCGGCGCACCACCGACTCGGCGACGCACGCCGGCTTGGCGGCGCCTTCGAGTTCGATGGTGGTTTCCCAGGTCATCTGCAGGCCGTTGTTGGGAATCGGCTCGGCGCTCAGCAGCTTCATGCGGGCGCGCAGGCGCTGGCCCACGGGCACCGGCGACATGAAGCGCACGCGGTTCAGGCCGTAGTTCACGCCCATGCGCGACTCGACCACGTCGATGGCCGTCTCGAAGAACTTCGGCAGCAGCGACAAGGTGAGAAACCCGTGCGCGATCGGCGCGCCGAAGGGGCCGGACTTGGCCCGCTCCACATCGACGTGGATCCACTGGTGGTCGCCCGTCGCCTCGGCGAACTGGTTGACCTGCTGCTGCGTCACGCTGATCCAGTCGCTCACGGCGACTTCCTGGCCGACGCAGGCGGCGAGATCCTGAAGGGTCTGGAATGTCTTTTTGGTCATGCGGGGCATTCTGGTGCCAAGGGCACAAGGCTGGCTGTCGGACTTGCGACAACCGGGAATCAGGGAAATCCGGGGATCAGGCGTCGAGCCATTCGCAGATCGGCTGCCATTGCTCCAGGTCGCGCTGAACGCGCCCCGGCGCAATGTCGAACAACGTGAGCCCGCGCGCGGCCAGCTGCACGTAGTTCTGCGTGTCGCGCAGTTCGCCCAGCACGGGCACGCCCAGGCCGGCGATGAACTCGTGCAGCCGGTCGGCCGCCAGCGTGCGGGCGTTCACGCGCATGCCGACCAGGCCGATGCGGGTCTTCTCGGCGCGGCGGCTTTCCATCAGGCGGTCCAGGAAATCGCGCGTGGCGTAGATGTCGAAGATGCTCGGCTGCAGCGGCACGATCACGCGGTCGGCCAGCGCCAGCACCTCCTTGAAGCGCCAGCCGTGCAGGCCGGCCGGCGTGTCGAGCACCGCGTGGGTGGTGCCGCGCGGCGGGCGCACCACGGTGCTGTCGCCGGTGGCTTCCCAGGTGGCGATGGGGCGGGCCTGCGGCGGGCGCAGGCCGAGCCACAGCCGCGAGGACTGCTGGCGGTCCACGTCGCCGAGCATCACGGCATGGCCGCGGCTCGCGAAGTAGCCCGCGATGTTCGTTGCAATCGTCGACTTGCCCACGCCCCCCTTGGGATTGGCGACCAGAACCACCGGCATGAGGATCTCCTCCAGAACTGGAACAGGGGGCGATGGTAGTCGCCCCGGGTGGCGCGTCGGCGACGGCGGGCCGTCTGCGTTATGTTCGCCACATGACGACAACAACATCCGCGGAGAACCCCGCCAGCAGCATCTATGTGCTGGCGGCCCACCCCCACTGGCGCGACTCGCGCGTGAACCGACGGCTGTTCGCCGCCGCGCAGCGCGTGCCGGGCGCCGACGTGAACGACCTGTACGGCAGCTACCCCGATTTCGCCATCGACGTCGAGGTCGAACGCGAGCGGCTGGCGCGCGCGGACCTGGTAGTGCTGCTGCACCCGATCCAGTGGTACTCGATGCCGCCGCTGCAAAAGCTCTGGGTCGACGACGTGCTGGGCTACGGCTGGGCCTACGGCCCCGGCGGCACCGCGCTGCAGGGCAAGGACTGCTGGCTGGTCGCCACCACCGGCGGCCCCGAGCCGAGCTACCACCCGCAAAGCTACAACCGCTACTTCTTCGACGCCTTCCTGCCGCCCTACGAGCAGACCGCCGCGCTGTGCGGCATGCGCTTCCTGCCGCCGCTGCTGCTGCACGGCGCGCGACGCGCCAGCGAGGCCGAGGTGGCCGCGCACGTCGAGGTGTTCGTGCAGCGCCTGGAGAGCTACCCGGTGTGGCCCGAGATGGACGAGCTCGATGCCTGCATCGCCTGCCCGGTGCCCGAGACCGACCGCCCCGCCGAATCCGACGACGTGGGCCAGGTGATGGCCGGCGCATTCCACAGCGCCATGACGCACGGCCTGGCCGTCGCCAACGGCAGCAACAGCACCCACAAGGCGGCCTGAGCATGGAACACGCACCCGCCTGGCTGACCAGCAGCCTGATCTACCTGAGCGCCGCCGTGCTGGTGGTGCCGCTGTCCAAGGCCCTGGGCCTGGGTTCGATCATCGGCTACCTCGTGGCCGGCATCGCCATCGGCCCCTGGGGCCTGGGCCTCGTGTCCAGCGTCGAAGACGTGCTGCATTTCGCCGAGTTCGGCGTGGTGCTGATGCTGTTCCTGGTCGGCCTCGAACTCGAGCCCAAGCGCCTGTGGAGCCTGCGCCGCCCGATCTTCGGCTGGGGGTCGGCGCAGGTGCTCAGCTGCGCGGCGGTGCTGTTCGCCGTCGGCTGGGCCGTGGGCGCACCGTGGCGCGTGGCGCTGGTGGCCGCCCTCGGGCTGGCGCTGTCGTCCACCGCCATCGCGCTGCAGGTGTTCGGCGAACGCAACCTGCTCAAGACGCCCAGCGGGCAGGCCGGTTTCTCGATCCTGCTGTTCCAGGACGTGGCGGCGATCCCGATCCTCGCGCTGCTGCCGCTGCTGGCCGGCGCCACGGCGGCCGAGCAGGCCGTGAGCGGCCTGGACCGCGCGCTCGAGGCGCTGAAGATCGTCGGCGTGATCGCCGGCATCATCCTCGGCGGCCGGCTGCTGCTGCGCCCCATCCTGCGCTGGATCGCGCGCAGCGACACGCCCGAGATCTTCACCGCCGCCGCGCTGCTGCTGGTGGTGGCCATCGCGGCGCTGATGCAGTTCGTCGGGCTGTCGATGGCGCTGGGCGCCTTCCTTGCCGGCGTGCTGCTGGCCGAGAGCGAGTACCGGCGCGAGCTCGAGACCGACATCGAGCCCTTCAAGGGCCTGCTGCTGGGGCTGTTCTTCATCGCGGTGGGCATGTCGATCAACTTCGGCGTGCTGCTGGCCAACCCGGGGGTCATGGCGCTGCTGGTGGTGAGCTTCCTGGTCATCAAGCTGGTGGTGATCTACGCGCTGGCCAAGGCGATGGGCCTGGCCTACCAGGAGCGGCCGGTGTTCACGCTGCTGCTGGCGCAGGGCGGCGAGTTCGCCTTCGTGGTGTTCCAGGCCGCCGGGCCCGACGTGCTGCCGCCGCAGACCACCTCGCTGCTGATCGGCGCGGTGGCGCTGTCGATGCTGCTGTCGCCGCTCCTGCTGGTGCTGCTCGACAAGTTCGTGCTGCCGCGCTACAGCCACGCGGGCGGGCCGCAGCTCGAAGAGATTTCGGAGCAGCAGGATGCCAAGGTGCTGATCTGCGGCTTCGGGCGCTACGGCCAGATCGTCGGTCGCCTGCTGATGTCGCAGGGCCTGCGCGTGACGGTGCTCGACCACGACGCCGACACCGTCGAAGGCCTGCGCCAGTTCGGCTTCCGGGTGTTCTACGGCGATGCCACGCGGCTGGACCTGCTGCGCACCGCGGGCGCGGGCACGGCGCGCGCCATCGTGGTGGCGGTGGACGACATCGAGCAGTCGCTGGACATCGTCGACCTGGTGCGCGAGAACTTCCCGCAGGCGCGCATCATTGCGCGCGCACGCAACGTGACCCACCTGTTCCAGCTGCGCGACCGCGGCGTGCAGGACATCGAGCGCGAGGTGTTCGAGTCGTCGCTGCGCAGCGCGCGCTCGGCGCTGGAGGCGCTGGGCTGGCCGGCGGCCGAGGCGCGCGAGGCCTCGATGCGTTTCCGCCAGCGAAACCTCAAGCTCAGCGACGAGATCTACCCGCACTACAAGGACCGCGCCAAGCTGATCGCCGCCAACAAGGCGGGCCGCCAGCAGTTCGAGGAGCAGATGGCCCGCGAGCGCGAGGAGCGCAAGCTGCGCTCGGGCCAGGACTGGGACCGGCTCGGCGAAGACGAACCAGCGGGCGACGCGAAGGCGTCCTGAGGCCCCAGGTCAGACGGGCACGGTCAGGTACACACCCTCGCGGCCGATCACCGGCGCGCGGGTCGGCATGAAGATCGTGCAGCCGTCGCAGGGCGAACGGATCTCGCGCCCGGCCTGCACCGCGATCAGTTCACCCTGGTCGAAGGTCTCGAAGCCGAGCACGGGGCGCACGAAGGCGAAGTCGTCCGACGTGACCATGTGGACCTCAAGCAGCCGGAAGCGGCGCGCGGCCACCGGCACCGGCACGCGCGGCACCGGGTCGACGAGCCCGAGGTGCGCCAGAAAGCGCAGCGACACGTCGGTGGCCAGGTCGGCCGCCGACTGCGCGAAATGCTGGCCGCACTCGACCACCACCGCGCCGCCGTCGATGCCCGGCTCGCCGTGCCGGCCATACGCCGTGACGCCCGTGCCGGGCGCGGCGCCCACGGGCATCACGAGGTGCACCGCCGGGCCGCCGACGGCCTGCGCCAACCCTGCATTGCGTTCGAACTCCGGGTAGACCCGGAAGGGCTGCACGGGCGCGCGCGTGGAATGGATGTCCAGCACGTAGTCGGCCGCGTCGAGCACCGGCCGCAGCTCGCGCGCGCGGCGCAGCTCGGGGCTGTCCCCGGTGCCGTCGAGCAGCTCGGGCGACCAGATGCGGTTCAGGTTGTGCACCAGCTGGCGGTTCTCGTAGGGCCGGTCGATGTCGAAGGCCTCGTAGGCCTCGACGTTCGCGAAGCTCACGGTGAGCGTGCCGATCTTCGGGCGCACGCCGCTGTCGAGCAGGTGCGTGGCCGCGACCATGCCGCAGATCTCGTTGCCGTGCGTGAGGGCGTTGACGAGCACGTGCGGGCCCGGCTTGCCGGATGCGAAGCGGTGCACGTAGTCGATGCCGGTGTTGCCCTGGCGGTAGGCCGAGAGGTCGCGCGGGAGCACCTCCAGCGGTGCGGTGTCGGGTGCGAAGGTCGGCAGTGTCTGCGTCATGGAACCAGCCACCCGCTCACTCGCCGCGGATGCCCGCGCGCTTGACCATCTCGCCGTACAGCGCGAGCCGCTCCGACATCATGGCCGTGAACTGCGCGGGCGACTGCGCCTCGGGTGCGAGCGAGCCGCGCGCCAGCAGCGCCTCGACCATCGTCGGCTGGTCGGCCACCGTGCGCACCGCCTTGTGCAGCGCGGCGATGACCTCGGGCGGCGTCTTCGCGGGCGCGGCCAGGCCGATCCACGAGGTGGTGTTCAGCACCGGATAGCCCAGCTCCGTGAAGGTCGGCACGTCGGGCAGCGCCGCGACGCGCGTGGGCGAAGCCACGGCCAGCGCGCGCAGCTTGCCGGCCTGGATGTGCGGCAGGAAGGGCGCGAGGTTGTCCAGGCCGAACTGCACTTCGTTGGAGATCAGCGCGGTCACCAGCGGGCCGCCGCCGCGGTAGGGCACATGCGTGGCGTTGAGCTGCAGCTGCGACTTCATCAGTTCCACGTTGAGCTGGCCCATGCTGCCCGGCCCGGCGCTGCAGAAGTTGAGTTCGCCCGGGCGCGACTTCACCAGCGCCACGAACTCCTTGAAGGTCTTGGCGGGCACGGCCGGGTTCACCAGCAGCACGTTGATGGAGCGCGCGAGCTGGCTGATCGACAGGAAATCCTTGATCGGGTCGTAGCCCGGGTTGGCCTGCGTCAGCGGGTTGGCCAGGTGCGAGCTCTGCGACGACACCACGAGCGTGTAGCCGTCGGGCTTGGCGCGTGCCACCTGGGCGCTGGCGATGGAGCCGCCGGCGCCGGCGCGGTTGTCGATGACCACCGGCGTGCCCAGCGCCTTCGACAGCGGCTCGGCGTACAACCGCGCGATCAGGTCGACCGAGCCGCCGGCCGGGAACGGCACCACCAGCGTGACCGGGCGGGCCGGAAAGGCCTGGGCGCGCGCGGACAGGGGCAGCAGCGCCGCCGTCAGGCCGGCGCCGAGGATCTCGCGCCGGCGCAGGGCGGGCACGGCGGGGGTGGTGGAACGCATGGCAAGGTCTTTCTGCAGAAGAAGCGGGCAATCGGGCGGACAGGTCCGGCCGAAATCGTGCATTCATTTTTGCAAGCAGGCTCTATTTTTGCAATACTCGTTGCAAACATGAGGTTTCTCCGATGCCGCACGCAGACACCCCCGCCGCCCCCAGCCTGAACCAGCGCATCTCGGGCTATGGCAAGAAGCTCACGAAAAGCGAGCGACGCCTGATCGAGGAATTGCAGGCGCACCACCCGCAGGGGCTGCTCGAATCTGCAACGAGCCTTGCAAGAAAGGTGGGCACCAGCGCCTCGACCGTGGTGCGGCTGCTCGCCAAGCTGGGCTACGAGAGCTACGCCCAGGCGCAGATGGAGGCGCGCGCCGAAGTCACCGCCCTGCTCGCCTCGCCCGCCACGCGCGCCGACGCGGTCATCGGCGACGACACCTCCGTGCGCAGCTGCCTGGACAACGCGCTGCTGCACGACCAGCACAACCTGGCCGCCACCTTCGCGGCGCTCGACGTGGGCGCGTTCGAGGCGGCGGTGAAGCTGCTCACGCAGCGCAAGGTGCGCGTGCACGTGCTCGGCCAGCGCAACGGCCTGCCGCTGGCCAGCCACCTTGCGCTGAACCTGAACCTGTGCCTGCCCGACGTGCGGCTGCTGGGCGGCGCGGGCGCGTTGCCGCTCGAAGACCAGCTGCTGCGCATCGACGACAACGATCTGCTGCTCACGCTCACCTTCCGCCGCCACTCGCTCGCGATCGCGCGCACGGCGGCCTACTTCCGCGAGAAGGGCGCGAAGGTCGTCATGGTCACCGACAGCCCCACGGCACCCGCCGCGGCCTCCGCCGATCACCTGCTGCCGGTGCGCACCTCCAGCGCCTCGCCCTTCGATTCGTACACGGCGGCGCTGTCGGTCTGCAATGCCTTGATCACCGCGGTGGCGCAGCGCCGCAAGAAGGAGCTGGCCGCCGTGTTCGAACGCGGCGCGGCGCTGTGGGAGCCGCACTGGAACGAAGCAGCACCCCGCGCCGCCTGACCCTCAGGCCGCCGGGGTGCCGAGCCCCAGCAGGCGCACCGCGTTGTCCTTGAGGATGCCGGGCATCACCTCGGGCTTGAAGCCGGCGGCCTCGAAGTCCTTCATCCAGCGGTCGGGCGTGATCAGCGGGTAGTCGCTGCCGAACAGCACGCGGTCCTTGAGCAGCGTGTTGGCGTACTGCACCAGCTGCTTCGGAAAGTACTTGGGGCTCCAGCCCGACAGGTCGATCCACACGTTGGGTTTGTGCGTGGCCACGCTGAGCGCCTCGTCCTGCCAGGGGAAGCTGGGGTGGGCCATGACGATCTGCATGTCGGGGAAGTCGATGGCCACGTCGTCCAGGTGCATCGGGTTGCTGTACTCCAGCCGCAGGCCGCCGCCGCAGCGCATGCCCGAGCCGATGCCGCTGTGGCCGGTGTGGAAGATGGCCGGCAGCTTGTACTCGGCGATCACCTCGTAGATCGGCCAGGCCATGCGGTCGTAGGGGTGGTAGCCCTGCACGGTCGGGTGGAACTTGAAGCCCTTCACGCCGTGCTCCTCGATGAGCCGGCGCGCCTCGCGCGCGCCCATCTTTCCCTTGTGCGGATCGACGCTGCCGAAGGCAATCATGATGTCGCTGTTCTGCTGCGCCGCCTCGGCGATCTCCTCGTTCGGGATGCGCCGGCGGCCCATGTTCGACTCGGCGTCGACCATGAACATCACCAGCCCGATCTTCCTTTCACGGTAGTACGCCACGCTCTCGGCGATGGTGGGGCGGCGGTTCGAGCCGAAGAACTTGTCGGCCGCGCGGTCGTATTCCTCGCCGTAGTTGTCGAAAGGGTTCCAGCAGCTCACTTCGGCGTGGGTGTGGATGTCGATCGCGATCAGGTTCCGTGGGTCCATGTCGTTGTCTCCGGTTCGGGTAAGTCCCTAGGTTTCGGGAGGCTCCAATGCCTTGAATTGATTATTTCTCATAACCATAATCCAACGCAACCCCGGACACCATCATGACCAATCCAGACCTTCACCTCGACATCCGCGACGACGTCGCCATCGTTCGTCTCACGCGCGGCGCCAAGCGCAACGCGCTGTCCGACGGCCTGATCCTCGCGCTGCGCGACACCTTCGAGACGCTGCCCGCCACGGTGCGCGCGGCCGTGCTCGACGGCGAGGGCCCGCATTTCTGCGCCGGCCTGGACCTGAGCGAGCTCAAGGAACGCGACGCCGGCCAGGGCATGCAGCACTCGCGCCTGTGGCACAGCGCGCTCGACCTGATCCAGCACGGCCCGGTGCCGGTGGTGGCGGCGCTGCACGGCGCGGTGGTCGGCGGCGGGCTCGAGCTGGCCAGCGCCTGCCACATCCGCGTGGCCGACCGCTCCACCTTCTACGCGCTGCCCGAAGGTTCGCGCGGCATCTTCGTGGGCGGCGGCGGTTCGGTGCGCATCCCCAAGCTGATCGGCGTGGCCCGCATGACCGACATGATGATGACGGGCCGCGTCTACAACGCCGAAGACGGTGAGCGCGCCAACTTCGCGCAGTACCTGGTCGACGAAGGCACCGCCTTCGACAAGGCCCTGGAGCTTGCCAAGCGCATCGCCACCAACGCGCCGCTCACCAACTACGCGCTGATGCACGCGCTGCCGCGCATCTCCGAGCAATCGGCCGACCACGGCTTCTTCACCGAGGCGCTGATGTCCGGCATCGTCCAGGCCGCGCCCGAGGCCAAGGCACGCGTGCGCGACTTCCTCGAAGGCCGTGGTGCCAAGGTGAGCAAGGGATGACCGCCGTCCGCTACCGCCCGCTGGCCTTCGGCGTGACGCGCGCGGTGCTGCGCGACGGCGCGCCGGGCACGCGCTACCTCACGGCCGAGACGCCGCTGCAGGCCTACCGCGAGCGCATGACCGACCGGCTCGCGCACTGGGCGCAGGTCGCGCCCGATCGCACCTTCATCGCGCGCCGCGAGCGCCTGCCCGACGGCCGCACCGGCGACTGGCTGCGCGTGAGCTATGCGCAGGCGCTGGAAGAAGCGCGCGGTATCGGACAAGCCCTGCTCGATCGCGGCCTGAACGCCGAGCGCCCGGTCGTGATCCTCAGCGAGAACGGCATCGAGCACGCGCTGCTCGCGCTGGGCTGCCTCTACGCGGGCGTGCCCTACTGCCCCGTGTCGCCGCCCTATGCGATCGTGAGCCAGGACTACGACAAGCTGCGCCACGTCATCGACACGCTCACGCCCGGCCTGGTGTTCGCGGCCGACGCCGCGCGCTTCGCCAAGGCCATCGCGGCCACCGTGCCGGCCGGCACCGAGGTCGTGCTCGCCGAAGGCACGCTCGAAGGCCGCGCCACCACGCGCTTCGACGTGCTCGCCGCCACGCCGGCCACGCCCGCCATCGACGCGGCGATGCAGGCGACCGGCCCCGACACCATCACCAAGTTCCTTTTCACCTCGGGCTCGACCAAGATGCCCAAGGCGGTGATCAACACGCACCGCATGTGGTGCGCCAACCAGCAGCAGCTGCGCCAGTCGATTCCCGCCCTGGGCGACGAGCCGCCCGTGCTGGTCGACTGGCTGCCCTGGAACCACACCTTCGGCGGCAACCACAACGTGGGCATCGTGCTGGACAACGGCGGCACGCTGTTCATCGACGACGGCAAGCCCACGCCCACCGGCATGGCCGAGACGCTGCGCAACCTGCGCGAGATCGCGCCCACCATCTACTTCAACGTGCCCACCGGCTTCGAAGCCATCGCCAACGCGATGGAAACCGACGCCGTGCTGCGCCGCAACCTGCTGTCGCGCGTGAAGATGTTCTTCTACTCGGGCGCGGCGCTTGCGCAGCCCGTGTGGGACAGCCTGCACCGCACGCAGGAATCGGAAGTCGGCGAGCGCATCGTGATGGGCACCGGCCTGGGCATGACCGAGTCGGGCCCCTTCGCGCTGTACGTGACCGGCCCCGATGTGAAGTCGGGCGACGTGGGCCTGCCGGCCGCCGGCATCGAGCTCAAGCTGATCGAGGTCGACGGCAAGACCGAGGTGCGCTACCGCGGCCCCAACATCACGCCCGGCTACTGGCGCGCGCCCGAAGCCACGGCCGAGGCCTTCGATGACGAAGGCTTCTTCTCCACCGGCGACGCGGTGAAGTGGATCGACGACTGCGACATCCATCGCGGCCTGCGCTTCGACGGCCGCATCGCCGAAGACTTCAAGCTCGCCACCGGCACCTTCGTGAGCGTGGGCCCGCTGCGCGCGAAGATCATCGCGGCCGGCTCGCCCTACGTGCAGGACGCGGTGCTCACGGGCATCAACCTGAAGGAAGTCGGCGCGCTGATCTTCACTACGCAGAAGGTGCGCCAGCTCTGCGACTTGCCCGCCGACGCCCCGCTGCAGCAGGTGCTCGAAAGCGCGTCCGTGCAGGCGCACTTCCAGCAGGTGGTGGACACGCTCGCGGCCGGCGCCACCGGCAGCGCCAACCGCATCGCGCGGCTGCACCTGATGGCCGAGCCGCCGTCGATCGACAAGGGCGAAGTGACCGACAAGGGCTCGATCAACCAGCGCGCCGTGCTCAAGCACCGCGCCGCGCTGGCCGACGCGCTGCACGCCGACACGCTGCCTTTCACGCTCAAGCCCCGCTAACCCCATCAGGAGACAACCCATGAAGATCGAAGGACAAGCCGCACTCGTCACCGGCGGCGCCTCGGGCCTCGGCGAGGCCACCGCGCGCGAACTCGCTCGCCTGGGCGCCAAGGTCGCGGTGCTCGACCGCAATGCCGCACTCGCCGAAAAGGTGGCTGCAGAAATCGGCGGCGTCGCCTGCGTCTGCGACATCACCGACACCGACAGCGTGAACGCCGCGCTCGACAAGGCGCAAGCCGCACACGGCCCCGCGCGCATCCTGATGAACGTCGCCGGCATCGGCAGCGCCAAGCGCATCGTCGGCAAGGACGGCAACCCGGCGCCGCTCGAAGACTTCGTGCGCGTGGTCAACATCAACCTGATCGGCGGCTACAACATGGCGCGCCTCTTTGCCGCGCGCTGCGCCAAGCTCGACGCGCTCGACAACGGCGAAAAGGGCGTGATGCTCTTCACCGCCTCGGTCGCGGCCTTCGACGGCCAGGTGGGCCAGCAGGCCTACAGCGCGTCGAAGGGCGGCCTCGTCGGCATGACCCTGCCGATGGCGCGCGACCTCGCGCAGCACGCCATCCGCGTGTGCACCGTGGCGCCCGGCCTCTTCGCCACGCCGCTGCTGCTGGAACTGCCCGAGCCGGTGCAGCACTCGCTGGCCGCCTCGATCCCGTTCCCGCCGCGCCTGGGCAAGCCGTCGGAGTTCGCCGAGCTGGCTTGCCACATCGTCACCAACGGCCACTTGAACGGCGAAGTGATTCGCCTCGACGGCGCCTTGCGCATGGCGCCGCGCTGATTCCCGCCCCCGCAGACAACCAGGAGACAAGACCATGACCACCCGACGCCAATTCACGGCGGCGCTCGGCGGCACCGCCGCGCTCGCCGCATTGCATCCCCTTGCCGCACTCGCCCAGGCGGTGCAGCAGCAGGTGAAGATCTACTACGGCTTCCCGGCCGGCAGCGCGGGCGACAGCGTGGCCCGCCGCGTGGCCGACAAGCTGGGCAACACGCCCTTCACCGCCACCAACCCGGTGGTCGAGAACAAGCCCGGCGCGGGCGGGCGCATCGCACTCGACACGCTGAAGACCTCGCCGGCCGACGGTTCGGTGCTGTGCCTCGCGCAGGCCTCGGCGCTGTCGATCTACCCGCACATCTATACCAAGCTCAGCTACGCCATCCCCGACTTCGCGCCCATCTCCATCGGCGCCGTGATGACGCACGGCCTGGCCGTCGGCCCGATGGTGCCGGCCAGCGTGAAGACGCTGAAGGACTACATCGCCTGGGCCAAGGCCAACCCCGGCCAGGCCAGCTACGGCTCGCCGGGCGCGGGCTCCACGCCGCACTTCCTGGGCGCGCTGCTGGGCCTGAGCACCGGCACCGACCTGCGCCACGTGCCGTATCGCGGCTCGCTGCCCGGCATCAACGACGTGGTGGGCGGCCAGATCGCCTCGTGCCTGACGCCCGCGGGCGACTGCCTGCCGTTCGCCAAGGCCGGCAAGCTGCGCGTGCTCGCCACCTCGGGCGCGCAACGCCCCGCCTACCTGCCCGACGTGCCCACCTTCACCGAGCAAGGCTTCCCCGAGATCGTGGCCGACGAGTGGTTCGGTTTCTTCGCACCGGCCAAGACGCCGGCCGCGACCATCGCCGTCGCGAGCACCGCGATCCAGGCCGCGCTGAAGGACAAGGCCGTGGCCGACGGCCTGCTGTCGGTGGGCCTGATCGCGCACGGCTCCTCGCCCGAGGAGATGAAGAAGTCACTGCAGTCCGAGTACGAACGCTGGGGCCCGCTGGTCAAGAAGATCGGCTTCACCGCCGAGTCCTGAACCCCATGCATTACCAGCCTCGCCCCGAAGACGTCCGCTTCCTGTTGAACGCGGTGCTCGATGCGCCCACGCGCCTGCGTGCCCTCGCGCCCTTCGCGGAGGTCGACGAGCCGCTGCAGTCGCAGGTGCTCGAAGAAGCCGCACGCTTCGTCGGCGAGGTGATCGCGCCGCTGAACCGCGAGGGCGACGAGGTGGGTTGCCGCTTCGACAGCGGAGAGGTCGTCACGCCACCGGGCTTTCGCGCGGCCTACCAGGCCTTCGTGGACGGCGGCTGGCCCGCGCTGTCGGCCGCCACCGAAGACGGCGGCCAGGGCCTGCCCGCGGTGCTCGAAGCCATCCTCTACGAATGGCTCAGCGCCGCGAACCACGGCTTCACCATGGCGCCGGGGCTGCTGCACGGCGCGTACGCCTGCCTCAAGCACCACGGCAGCGACGAATTGAAGGCGCGCTATTTGCAGAAGATCGCAACCGGCGAATGGCTCGCGACCATGTGCCTCACCGAAGCCCACGCCGGCAGCGACCTCGGCCAGGTGCGCACGCGCGCCACGGCGCAGGCCGACGGCAGCGTGCGCGTGAACGGCGGCAAGATCTTCATTTCAGGCGGCGAGCACGACCTCACGCCGAACATCGTGCACCTCGTGCTGTGCCGCCTGCCCGATGCACCGGCGGGGCCCAAGGGCCTGTCGCTGGCGCTCGTGCCCAAGGTGTTGCCCGACGGCGCACGCAACGCGGTGCACTGCGAGCGCATCGAAGAAAAGATGGGCCTGCACGGCAGCCCGACCTGCACGATGCGCTTCGACGACGCCACCGGCTGGCTGGTCGGCGAACCCGGTCGCGGACTGGCCGCGATGTTCGTGATGATGAACGCGGCCCGCCTGCACGTGGCGCTGCAGGGCATCGGCCTGCTCGACGCCGCCTGGCAGAAGGCCGACGCCTACGCCGCCGAACGCCGCCAGATGCGCACACCCGGCCCCGTGCCCGCAAGCCGCGGCACCGAAGCAGCCGACCTGATCGCCGAGCACCCCGCCGTGCGCCGCATCCTCGACACGCAGCGCGCCTGGATCGACGGCTCGCGCGCGCTGGCCTACCGGAGCGCGCTGATGCTCGACATCGCCACGCACGACGCCGACCCCAAGGCGCGCGAGCGCGCGCAGCGCTGGTGCTCGCTGGTCACGCCGGTGCTCAAGGCTGCCTGCACGCACCAGGCCTTCCACGGCGCGAGCGACTGCCTGCAGGTGTTCGGCGGCCACGGCTACGTGCGCGAATGGGGCGTCGAGCAGGTGGTGCGCGACGCGCGCGTGACCATGATCTACGAGGGCACGAACGAGATCCAGGCCATCGACCTGCTGGTGCGCAAGGTGCTGCCCGACGGCGGCGCGGCGCTGTCGGCCGTGCTGCTCGAGTTGCGCGACACGCTCGACGCCTCGCGCGAGGCCGATGCCGACGTGCAGCGCCGGCTGGCGCAGCTGCGCTACCTGGGCACCACGGTGGCGATGGCAGCGCACGCCAACCCCGTGCTGCCGTACGAGGTGGCGGACGACTTCCTGCGCGTGACCGCCCTCACGCTCATGGCGTGGGCCTGGGCCCGCATCGAGGTGGCCGCGCCCGCCGATGCGGATCGCCTTCGCGCCGCGGCGGCCTTCCGGCGCTGGGTGCTGCCCGAGTTCGAGATGCGCCTGGGCATCGTCAAGCGGGCTTGTGAGGGTGTCGCACTGGCGCATTCCGCACAAGAGGCGTCACGCTAGTTGTTCGAGAAAGCAACGCGCGGTTACGCTCGCCGCATGCCTCCTCCCGCGAAAACACCGTCCGCCAAAACCGAATCCGCCGCTGCGCCGTCGCCTCGCACGGACCGGCTCGACGCCCGCGTGCTCGAAGGGCTGGTCGGCTACAACGCCCGGCGCGCCTGGCTGATCGTGAGCACCGTGTTCGCCGACCGCATGGCGCCCTACGGCCTCAAGCAGATCGACTTCTCGGTGCTCTCGCTGCTGGCGCACAACCCGGGCGCCACCTCGCGGCAGCTGTGCAACACGCTGGACATCCTGCCGCCCAACCTCGTGAGCCTGGTGGCCACGCTGGACGGCCGCGGCCTCATCGAACGGCGGCCGCATCCGCACGACGGCCGCGCCGTCGGCCTGCACCTCACGCCGGCCGGCGAGACGCTGATCCGCGAGGCCGAGCAGGCCGTGGTGCAACTGGAAACCGAAGCCAGCAGCCGCCTGAGCACGCGCGAGCGCGAGACGCTCATCAAGCTGCTGCAGAAGATCTATCTCTGAGACCGGAGCGCGGCGACGCTGCGGCTACAGGCCGCGTTCCACCATGTCGATGAGGCGCTGCCCAAGCGCATGCGTGGCCGTTGCGTCGACCCCGCGCAGCGGGCCGTCGATGATGAGCAACGCCAGCCCGTGCACCGCCGACCACGCGAGGTATTCGGCGCCCGGGCGCCGCGCCGGGTCGAGCAGGCCCGCGTCCACGAGCCGGTCGACGGCCGCGCCCAACAACTCGAACGGGTTCATGCCGCTGGCGCCCGCGCCGTCGGGACCGACGTCGCCCTGCGCGTCTTCCGACACCACGAAGGCCGTGCGAAACAGCCCCGGCTGCGCCTGCGCAAAGCGCAGATAAGCGGTGCCGATGGCGCGCACCTGGGCGCGCGCGAAGTCGGCGGGCGGCTGGTCGCAGGGCAGCACGGCGAGCTCGCCCTCCATCGCCTTGGCCGCCTCCGACAGCGCCGCGGCTCGCACCGCCAGCAGCAGGTCGTGCCGGCTGGCGAAGTGACGATACGCCGCGTTCGGCACCACGCCCACGCGGCGCGTGGCCTCGCGCAGCACCACGGCACTGGGGCCCCCGTCCCGCGCCAGTTCGATGCCCGCATCCAGCAACGCACGGCGCAGATCGCCGTGGCGGTAGGTGCTGCGCGCGGGCGGCAGGCTTTCGGGAACGTTGTTGAGCTTCATCGCGACTCCATGTGGACACTGTCCATTATCTCTGCTATTCTTTGTGGACGGTGTACACAAAGTAATTCCATTGTTTTCGCGCAGACCCGTTGTGCCCGTGAACCAACCAAAAGGAAACGCCATGAAAGTCCAGTCTTACCTGTCCTTCGAAGGCCGTTGCGACGAAGCCATCGCCTTCTACAAGAAGGCGCTCGGCGCCGAGGTCGTGCAACTGATGCGCTACAGCGAGGCGCCGGCCACCGGCGGCCCCGAGGGCAACCCCGAAGCCGGCTGCGCCGGCGGCATGCCCGGCCCTGACAAAGTGATGCATTCGGTCTTGCGCATCGGCCAGACCGAGCTCATGCTGTCCGACGGACGCTGCTCCGGCCAGGCCGAGTTCAAGGGAATCATGCTGTCGCTGTCGGCCGACAGCGACGCCGACGCCCGCAAGTGGTTCGACGCACTGGCCGATGGTGGCCAGGTGATGCAGCCGCTGATCCCGACCTTCTTCACCACCAGCTTCGGCATGCTCAGCGACCGCTTCGGCGTGGGCTGGCTGCTGGTGGCGGACCCGGCCGCCGCGTGATGCGCGGGAGTCTGCTCTTCACTCTTCCCACACGCTTTTTTTCATCATGCTCAAGACCATCGTCCTCGCCGTCCTCGCGCTGATTGCCGCGCTGCTCATCTACGGCGCCACGCGGCCCGACAGCTTTCGCGTCGAGCGCACCACGCGCATCGAGGCACCGGCCGAAAAAATCTTTCCGCTGATCGACGACTTCCACCGCTGGAGCGCGTGGTCGCCCTACGAGAAGCTCGACCCGGCCATGAAGCGCAGCTACGGCGGCGCCGCCAGCGGCAAGGGCGCGACCTACGCCTGGGAAGGCAACAGCAAGGCGGGCGCGGGCACGATGGAAATCACCGAGTCGCAGCCGGCGTCGAAGGTTGCGATCAAGCTCGATTTCGTGAAGCCCTTCGAAGGCCACAACACGGCCGAGTTCACGCTGCAGCCGCAAGGCGGCGCCACACAGGTCACCTGGGCCATGTACGGCCCGAGCCCCTACATGGCCAAGCTCATGGGCATCTTCTTCGACATGGACCAGATGATCGGCAAGGACTTCGAGGCGGGCCTGGCCAATCTGAAGAGCGCAACCGAAAAGTAAACGCCTCCTCCCCTCATCGACTCACCTCAATCATTCAAGGAACTCTCATGTCCCCCATCAACGCTTACCTCACGTTCGACGGCAACGCCGCCGAGGCCATGCGCTTTTACGAGAAGACGCTGCGCGGCACCATGCAGATGATGATGACCGTCGGCGAAGCGCCCGACACCGAGCAGATGCCGGCCGAGGCCAAGAAACGGATCATGCATGCGTCGCTCACCTACGGCGACGGCATCCTCATGGCCTCCGACACCATGCCGGGCCAACCCTTCGAAGGCATGAAGGGCTTCGGCGTGGCGCTCACGCTCGACACCGTGGCCGAGGCGCGGCGCATCTTCGACGCCTTCGCCGACGGCGGCTCGATCGGCATGCCTTTCGAGAAGACCTTCTGGGTCGAAGGCTTCGGCATGGTGACCGACCGCTTCGGCACGCCGTGGCTCATCAACGGCGGCAAGGCGCTGGTCTGAGCACGGAGTCGCCTCTCTCTACTTTTTCCCTTCTTCGCAGGAAGCACCTTCCATGACCGAAACCCTCGACAACCGAAAGCGCTGGCTCGCCCTGATGGTGCTGTGCCTGGGCGTGCTGATGATCGTGCTGGACACCACGATCGTGAACGTGGCGTTGCCTTCGATCCGCACCGACCTCGGCTTTTCCGAGACGTCATTGGTCTGGGTGGTGAACGCCTACATGCTGACCTTCGGCGGCTTCCTGCTGCTGGGCGGGCGGCTGGGCGACCTGTACGGCCACCGCCGCGTGTTCCTCGCGGGCCTGGTGCTGTTCACGCTGGCCTCGCTGGCCTGCGGGGTCTCGACCTCGCAGGGCCTGCTGGTGGCGGCGCGCGCGGTGCAGGGCCTGGGCGGCGCGGTGGTGTCGGCGGTGGCGCTCTCGCTCATCATGAACCTGTTCACCGAACCGGCCGACCGCGCCAAGGCGATGGGCGTGTACGGCTTCGTGTGCGCGGGCGGCGGCAGCATCGGCGTGCTGCTGGGCGGCCTGCTCACGAGCACGCTGAGCTGGCACTGGATCTTCCTGGTCAACCTGCCGATCGGCGTGGCGGTGTACGCGCTGTGCGTGGCGCTGCTGCCCAACGCGCGCGGCCATGCGCACGGCGAGAAGCTCGACGTGGCCGGCGCCATCACCGTCACCTCGTCGCTGATGCTCGCGGTGTACGGCGTGGTCAACGGCAACGAGGCGGGCTGGGGCTCCACGCAGACGATGGGCCTGCTCGGCGCGGCCGTGGTGCTGCTGGCGGCCTTCATCGCCATCGAGGCGCGCGTGCAGCATCCGCTGATGCCGCTGGGCCTGTTCAGGCTGCGCAGCGTGTCGGTGGCCAACGTGGTGGGCGTGCTGTGGGCCGCGGCCATGTTCGCGTGGTTCTTCATCTCGGCGCTGTACATGCAGCTGGTGCTGCAGTACACGCCGATGCAGATCGGGCTGGCCTTCCTGCCGGCCAACGTGATCATGGCGGTGTTCTCGCTCGGCCTCTCCGCAAAGATCGTGATGCGCTTCGGCATCCGCAAGCCGCTGGCGGCGGGGCTGTGGCTCGCGGCCCTCGGGCTGGCGCTGTTCGCGCGCGCACCGGTCAACGGCAGCTTCGTGCTCGACGTGCTGCCCGGCATGGTGCTGCTGGGCCTGGGCGCGGGCATGGCCTTCAACCCGGTGCTGCTGGCGGCCATGAGCGAGGTCGACCCGGCCGACTCGGGCCTGGCCTCGGGCGTGGTCAACACCGCCTTCATGATGGGCGGCGCCCTGGGCCTGGCCGTGCTGGCCAGCGCCGCGGCGGCACGCACCACCGCCATGGCCACCGCCGGCGCGCAGATGCCGCTGGCGCTCACCGGTGGCTACAACCTGGCATTCCTGGTCGGCGCCGTGTTCGCGGCGGCGGCGGGTCTGATCGGGGTCCTGCTGCTTCGCCCGGCCTCGCCGGGACACACCCAAAACAACCACAGCGAAGCAGCGTCGGCCCCGGGCGCGGCGGGCGAGACGGCGTCGTCGTGAACGCGACGGCGCCATGCAGCCCCCGCTTTTTCTTTTTCAACGTTTCTATCCCCTATTCAGGAGAACAGACATGGCTCGTTATGTAGACGGATTCATCGTCGCCATTCCCACCAAGAACGTCGAGGCCTACCGCAAGCTGGCACGCAAGGCCGGCAAGGTCTGGATGGAGTACGGCGCGCTCGAGTACGTGGAGTGCATCGCCGACGACGTGAAGCCCGGCAAGCTCACGTCGTTCCCTCAAAGCGTGAAGCTCAAGGCCGACGAGACCGTGGCCTTCTCGTGGATCACCTACAAGTCGCGCAAGCACCGCGACACGATCAACAAGAAGGTCATGGCCGACCCGCGCCTGGAGGCCATGATGGACATGAAGAACCTGCCGTTCGACGGCAAACGCATGATCTTCGGCGGCTTCAAAAGTATTGTGGAACTCTGAACATGCTCAGGCCAGGAAGCCGTCGTAGACGAGCTTCAGGCCCGTGAGCAGCATGCCCAGATAGACGAAGCGATAGAACCACGTCGCATCGATGCGGCGTGCAATGCGGATGCCGATCCACACGCCCAGCGGTGCGATCGGCATCAGCACGAGCGAGGTGGCCAGCGTGCGAAAGTCGAGCAGGCCGAGCCACGCGTAGGGAATCCACTTGCTGAGATTCACCACGAAGAAGAAGTAGGCCATGGTCGCCGTGAACACCACGGGCTTGAGCTTCAACGGGATCACATAGGCGTTGATCGGCGGCCCGCCCGCATGCGCGATGAAGCTGGTGAAGCCCGACACGGTCGTCAACACCGCGCCCACCGCGCGCGACGGCAGCGGGTCGTTGGGCTTGGGCGGGAACAGCAGGCGCTGCGCCAAAAACACCAGCGTGAACACACCCACGATGCCCGCCACCGTGTGGGCCGACAGCACGCGAAACAGCAGCGTGCCGATCACCGTGCCGACCAGCCCGAACGGAATCAGAAACTTGAGCAGCGAGCGGTCGAAGTCGCGCCGGAACGCGGCCAGGCCGAGCAGGTCCATGAGCAGCAGCAGCGGCATCAGGATCGCCGCCGCCTGCGGCACGGTGACGGCCAGCGCCATCATCGGCACGGCCAGCGACCCGAAACCGGCGCCGAAGCCGCTCTTGCTGATGCCGAGCAGCAGCACGGCGGGGACGGCGACCGCGTAGAACGACGGGTCGGTGATGAGGGGAAAAACCATGGGGAAACCAGCAGCGCAGAAAAAAGCCCGCCAGGGGCAGGCGGGCCGTCCGGGAGCGTAGCAGGAAGCCCGGTTTCCTGCCGACGGCCCGCCCGGCACGGGCCTCGCGGGACAACCCGCTTGACAGTGTTTTCCATATTTATGACATTTATGATCATAAATAGACGGAACGCAGATGCCCCCTTCCCAATCCAAGCCTTCGCTCACGCGCGACAAGCGCGTGAAGCGTTCCGACCAGGTGGTCGACAACATCAAGCGCTGGGTCGTGCAGACCCAGCAGCAGGTCGGCAACAAGCTGCCGCAGGAGAAAGAGCTGATCGAGCAGCTCGGCGTGTCGCGCGGCACGGTGCGCGAGGCGCTGGCCGCGCTGCAGGTGCAGGGGCTGGTCGCGATCAGCACCGGCCCCAACGGCGGCGCCACGCTCACGCAGGCCTCGTACGAGCAGTGCCTGCAGGCGGTGTCGAACTTCCTGTACTTCCAGCCGGTCGACATCACGATGCTGTACGCGCTGCGCCGCGTGGTCGAGCCCGAGCTGGCCGCCAACGTGGCCACGCGCCTGACCGAGGCCGACCTCGCCGCGCTGGAAGCGCTGATCGGCCACAGCCACCCGGCCCACGGCGGCAGCGCCGACTGGAACGAGCGCCGCGAGGCCGACCTGCTGTTCCATGACCGCCTGGCCGAGGCCTGCAGCAGCCCCTTCCTGGCGCTGGTGTGCCGCCTGCTCAACGACGTGATCCGCCGCGTGATCATCGTGCGCAACGCGCTCACCGAGTTCGACCAGTTCGACGAGGAGATCGTCGACAGCCACACCGAGCTGCTCGACGCGCTGCGCGCCCGCGACCCCGCGCGTGCGCGCGAGGTCATGCGCGTGCACATGGAACACGCCGAAGCCCTGGCCCTGGAGGCCGAATCCCGCGTCGACCGCGGCAGCCTGCTCATGAAGAAACCGACCGGCTGACGCCTGCGCGGCGTGGGCTGATCCGCCGCCGCCCTCTTCCCTGCTCTCTCTTGCCTTCACCCCGGTCGCGCCGGGGTGCGGGGTTTCCTTTGCCTGAACTTTCCCTGACCCCGACCATGACTTCACCCCCCGCCCTCTGGCAGCGCAGCGCCACCGACCTCGCCGACGCCGTGCGCCGCCGCGAGCTGTCCTGCCGCGAAGTGACGGCCAGCGTGCTCGCGCGCATCGCCGAGCTCAACCCACGCCTCAATGCCCTGGCCGAAGTGCTGGCCGACGAAGCCCTGGCCAGCGCCGACGCCGCCGACGCGCGCACCCTGCGCGGAGAGCCGCTGGGCCCGCTGCACGGCGTGCCGGTGAGCATCAAGGTCAACGTGGACCAGGCCGGCCGCGCCACCACCAACGGCGTGATCCCGCTGAAGGACCACATCGCCCGCGAAGACGCGCCGGTGGTGGCGCACTGGCGCAGCGCGGGCGCCGTCATCGTGGGGCGCAGCAACACCGCGACCTACTCCTCGCGCTGGTTCACCGACAACGGCGTGCACGGCCGCACGCTGAACCCGTGGGACGCGGCCATCACCCCCGGCGGTTCCAGCGGCGGCGCGGCCTCGGCGGTGGCCAGCGGCATGGGCGCGCTGGCGCACGGCAACGACATCGGCGGCTCGATCCGCTACCCCGCGTACGCCTGCGGCGTGGCCGGCCTGCGCCCCACCGCCGGCCGCGTGCCGGCCTTCAACCCGAGCGCCACGAGCGAGCGCGGCATCACGCCGCAGCTCATGTCGGTGCAGGGGCCGCTGGCGCGCAGCATCGCCGACCTGCGACTGGGCTACGAGGCCATGGCACGCCCCGACGCGCGCGACCCGAACTGGGTACCGGTGCCGCACGAGCTGCCGCGCCCCACCGGCCCGATCCGCGTGGCGCTGTTCAAGCGCGCGCCGGGCATCCCGGTCGACCCGGCCGTCACGCAGGCGCTGGACGACGCCGCGCGCTGGCTGCAGCAGGCGGGCTACGCGGTCGACGAAGCCGAGCTGCCCTGCTTCGGCGAGGCTGCGGCCCTGTGGCGCACGCTGATCGTGGACGACACCCGCCGCAACATCATCGCGGGCGTCGAGCAGCACGGCGACGACCTCATGCGGCGCAGCCAGCGCTACCTGCTCGAAGGCATGGCCGAGACCGACCGCGACGGTTTTCTCGACGCGCTCGCGCGGCGCCAGGCGCTGCTGCGCAGCTGGTCGGTGTTCATGCTGACCCATCCGCTGGTGCTGATGCCCGTGTCGTGGCAGCGCCCCTGCCCGCAGGACGAAGACGTCGCCAGCCTGGAGCGCGCCCGCGCCCTCATCGACGCCCAGAGCCCGCTGCTCGCCACCGCCGCGCTGGGCATGCCCGGCCTCGCGGTGCCCACCGGCATGGCCGGCGGCGCGCCCATGGGCGTGCAGCTGCTGGCCTGGCGCTTTCGTGAAGACCTGCTGCTGGAGGCCGGCCAGGTGCTCGAAGACGCGGCGCGCTTCACGCCGCTGGTCGCGCAGTGACCTTTCTTTTCCCGCTCTTCCAACGATTCCAACTACCCGGAGACTTTCGATGACCCCCTTCACTTTCCCCACCGGCCCGGCACTCTCGCGGCGCGGCCTCATCCGCGCGGCAGCGGCCACGGGCCTGGGCGGCCTGCTGCCGTACGGCGCGAACGCGCAGCCGGCGGTCAACCGCCTGATCGTGCCCTTCCCGGCCGGCGGCCCGGCCGACTTCATGGGCCGGCTGCTGTCCGAAAAGCTCAAGGACGAGCTCGGCCGCCCCGTCATGGTCGACAACCGCCCCGGCGCCGGCACGCGCCTGGCGGCCGAGGTGCTGAAGAACAGCCCCGCCGACGGCACCACCATGCTGCTGGCGCCGGTCGACCCGATGTTCATCGGCCCCGCGATCTACGCCAACATGCGCTTCAACCCGGCCACCGACTTCAAGCCCGTGACCGACGTGAGCGGCATCCAGTTCGGCCTGGCCGTGAGCGCCGCCTCGCCGGTGAAGACGTTGGCCCAGTTCGTCCAGGCCGCCAAGGCGAATCCCGACCAGGGCTCGATCGGCATCACCACCGTGGGCTCGCTGCTGCACTTCCTGGCCATGGACTTCGTGGCCCTGTCGCGCAGCGGTGCCACCCTGGTGCCCTACCGCGGCGGCGCGGCCATGGTCACCGAGCTGATCGGCGGCCAGGTGGCCTCGGGCATGGACGCCACCACCACCCTCACCGAGTACCACCGCGCGGGCAAGCTGCGCGTGCTGGCCGTGGCCGGCGACAAGCGCGCCGACGGCCTGCCCGACGTGCCGACCTTCGCCGAGTCGGGCTACCCGACGCTGGTGGCCTCGTCGCGCTACGTGCTGTACGCCCACGCCAACACCGCGCCCGCCACGCTGGCGCAGTGGAATCGGGCCGTGCGCAAGGTGCTGGCCCTGCCCGACGTGCGCGAAAAGCTCGGCCGCGTGGGCTACGACCTGCTGCCCGGCGCGTCGAGCGAGGAGGTGGTGCGCTACACCGACGCGCTGGCCGCACGCTGGCTGCCGGTGATCAAGGCCTCGGGCTACAAGGGCGACTGAGGCCCGGCGGCGGCGACCCAACCGCCGAAAAGTGTGCGTAAACGCACCGACCGGCGGCGGCGGGGCTCTCACACTGGCATGGCAACCGCCGCAGTCCGCGGCGGCCTTCTTCCTTTTTTCTTCCACTCAAGGATTCGCCATGAACACCCAGGCTGCCCCGATCGCCTCCGCCGCTTCGGCGTCTTCCTCTTCGTCGTTCCTTGCCACGCCCGCCGCCCGCGACGACGCCGGCAAGCTGGTGCTGCGCGTGTCGGTCGGCGTGCTGATGCTGCTGCACGGCATCTTCAAGCTCTCGGCCGGCGTCGGCTTCATCAGCGGCATGCTGGCCAAGGCCGGCCTGCCGGGCGGACTGGCCTACCTCGTGTTCGTGGGCGAGATCGTCGCGCCGCTCTTGATGATCGCGGGCCTGTGGACGCGCGCCGCCGCCGCCGTGGTGGTGATCAACATGCTCTTCGCCTTCGGCCTCGTGCACATGGCCGACCTGTTCGCACTGACCAAGCAGGGCGGCTGGGCGCTGGAGCTGCAGGGCCTGTACCTGTTCGGCGCGCTGAGCGTGGCGCTGATGGGCGCGGGCCGCTACAGCGTGGCCGGTCCCAACGGCCGCTGGAACTGAGCGGACCGCGTCAGTCGCCGCGCACCTGCGACACCATCAGCGCCAGGCGCTCGGCATCGGCCACCACCAGCGCCTTGCCATCCTTGCGCAGCACGCCGCTGCGCACCAGCGTGTTGAGTTCGCGGGTCACCTGCTCGCGGTTGGTGCTGATCTGGCTGGCCAGTGCCGCGTGCTTGGGCGCGGGCTCCAGCCGGGCCTCGTTGCCGTCGATGCCCGCCTCGCGCGCCAGGCGCAGCAGCTCGGCATGCAGGCGGTTCTGCACGCCCAGCGTGCTCAGGTCGATCACCCGCTCCGACAGCTGCCGCACCAGCGCGGCCAGCCGCTGCATCACGCGCTCGGCCACCAGCGGCTCCTCGCGCAGCAGCGCCAGGAAGGCCGTGCGGTCCAGGCTGGCGACCACGCAGGGTTCGAGCGTGACCACGTCGGCCGAACGCGGGCCGCCGTCCAGCGCCGCAATGTCGCCGAAATGCGCACCGGCCTCCGAATCGCGGAACGTCACCTGCCGGCCGTTGGCCGCGTAGGTCGTCACGCGCACGCGGCCCGACACCAGCAGGAACACCTCGCCCTGCAGGTCGGCGCGCAGCATCAGCGGCTTGCCGGCCGCCACGCTATGCCACAGGCACTGGCGCGCCAGATGGTCGAAGCGGTCGTCGGAGAGGCCTTCGAGCAGCGCGATGCGGCGCAGCGCGAGGCTGGAGCGGGGGGTGGGTTCGGGTAGGGCCATGCCGGTGGTCATCGAGGCGCGCGCATTATGCTCGGGTGCCGCTTCGAACCCGTTCATGGACAGACGTTCCCCTCCTTCCCCTTTTTTGCTGAGAACGCCGACACGGCGCAACCTCCGCTGGGCGAGCGGGCTGGTGCTGATGGCCTACATCACGGCGCACCTGCTGAACCATTCGCTGGGCATCGTCTCCTTCGCCGCGGCCGAGACCGTGCTGCGCGGCGTGCAGAAGTTCTGGCACAGCCTGCCCGGCACGCTGCTGCTGTACGGCGCCGCCCTCACCCACCTCGTGCTCGCCGTGGCCGCCCTGTGGGAACGCCGCACCCTGCGCATGCCGCCGCTCGAGGCCCTGCGCGTGCTGCTGGGCTTTGCGCTGCCGCTGCTGCTGGCCACCCACCTCACCGCCATGCGCGGCGCCTGGCTGGCCTACGGCATCGAGGGCTCGTACGTGCGCGTGGTCTGGGGCCTGTGGGACCTGGCCGGCGCGGGCGCGCAACTGGGCATGATGCTCGCCGCCTGGGCCCACGGCTGCCTCGGCCTGCACTTCGCGCTGCGCGTGCGCCCGCTCTACCGGCGCCTGTTCGCGCCGCTGCTCGCCGTGGCCGTGCTGCTGCCGGTGACCGCCGCGATGGGCTTCGTGTCGATGGGGCGCGAGTTTCAGTGGACCGGCGTGCCGCCTGTCGTGCTGCCGACGCCCGAACAGGGCCGCGCGCTCAACACCGCCGAAACCAATATCAAGCTCTATTACGCCTTGGCGCTGCTGGCCCTGCTCGCAGCCTACGCGGCGCGCAGCCGCCTGGCCCGGC
>NZ_BCUS01000089.1 GCF_001591345.1 Variovorax boronicumulans NBRC 103145
AGGCCGCGCACGTCGCCCACGGGCACGACCTTGCCTTCGGGGTCCAGGCGCAGGCGCACCTGCGCTTCGGCCTCGGTGTCGGGGCGCGCGGCGATGGCGGCGCGGCGTGCAGCCACATCGGCGATGACACTCTTCTCGTCGCAGTTCGTGATGATGAAGTTGGCCTTGTGGAACTCACCCTTCTTCAGATCGACGAAGCGGCTCTCGGGCGCGCCCGAGTTGCGGTTGTCGAGCACTTCGAGCTTGGCGCCCAGCGGCAGCGTGGTCTGGTCCAGGCGCAGCACGTGGGTGACGGGCTTGAGGCCGTACAGGCTCCACTTGCCTTCGATGTCGGTGACGACGTGGGTGCCGTCTTCCATGTACAGGCGCACGCCGGGCACGCCGATCTCGTCGGCGCCCTCTTGCTTGCCGTCGCGCTTGCAGTCCAGATAGACCTTGCCGAAGGCGAAGGCGTCGTCGGAGAACACGCCGCCCGTCACGCGCACGGTCCAGTTGGCCAGGTTCGACTGGATCGGGCCCGAGGTGGCGCGCGCGCGGTTGATGGCGTCGCCGTTGGTGGGCGCGCCCACGCCGATGCGCACGCGGTAGCGCACCATGGCCGACTGGTCGGGGGCCACCACCAGCGTGGGGTAGTGGAAGATCAGGCCCGGGCCGGCGCCGCCGGCGGGGTTGGGCACGACCTGGCCGTTCAGGCGCACGCTGTTGGCCACGTAGGCGAAGCCCGGGGGCAGCGTGTCGTTGAAGGTGACGCCGGTGACGGGGAAGCCGGTCTTGTTGGTGACGGTGAGCGCGTAGTCGATGAAGTCGCCGAACTCGACCTGGCGCTTGCTGCCGTCCTTGCGCAGCACCAGGCCCAGGATGTTGCCCGGATCGAGCGGGATGTGGTTGTGCACGGCGTCGCACGGCGTGCCATCGGGCTTGGCGCCGGCCTGCACCTGGAAGTAATAGCTGGTCGGGTCCGCGTCCTTCGGGGGCACGGCGCTGGGCACGACGGCGCCGCAGCTGGTGAACGAGCCGCCGGTGACGGGGATCAGTTGCGAGGGGTAGACGTAGCCGCTGCCGGCCGGCGGGGTCACGGACAGCGCGTACGTGCACAGGCCCGTCACGGGCGGCGTCTGCAGGTAGAACTGGTAGGCGCCATCCGCGCCCGTGGTCATCGAGACGCTGCCGTTGGGGTTGAGCGTGTAGGTGCCCGAGTCGGCGCCGTAGATCTCGGCCGCGGTGATCGGGCCGGCCGTGCCGCTGCTGCACGACTGGCGCGTGTAGGTGACCAGCGCGCCGGCCACAGGTTGACGGGTCAATGCGTTGTAGACCGTGCCTTGCGGATCGACCAGCAGCGCCTGCACCGAGGTGGCGGTGGCCGCCAGCAGCATGGTGGGCGTGACGTTGACGGTGTTCTGCTCGAAGGCGGCGGCCCAGGCCTTGTTGGTGAGCGACACGCGCCCGCCGATGGCCGATGCCTTCTCGGTGATGCGCACGCTCAGGCGGATCTGCTCGCTCTGGCCCGGGGCCAGCGCGCGGGCGCCGTCGGTCAGGCTCAGCGCCACTTCGGTGGGCAGCTGGAAGGGGTCGGCGCTGTCCTGCGTGGTGCGGTTGCAGGTGGCGCGGCCGGTGAAGCCGGTGGCGGCGTTGAGGTTGCCGTTGGCGGCCTTGGGCGGGCCCAGCAGTTCCCACGACGCGACCTGCCCGCTCGACTTGTCCATGTCGAAGGTGCAGTTCAGGTTGTCGATCACGCGCACGTTGGGTGCGGCGACGGCGCCGGTGTTGGTGACCTTGAAGGTGTAGTCCAGCTCGTAGACGCCGGGCGACACGCGCCGGGCGATGGAGGCCTGCTTGGTCAGCGTGAGCGTGGGCAGTTGCGTGGAGACGGGCGTGGGCGAGGTGTCGTTGTTGGGCTTGCCGTCGCCGTCGGCGTCGGGGTTGTCGCCGTTGACGGAGTCGTCCAGAGCCACCGCCGGGCCGCCGGCATTGAGGGCGCCCGAGGCCTTGACGGTGTTCAGCAAGGTGCCGGTGCGGCCGGTGAAGTTGATGCGCGCATCGAACTGCACGGTGAACTGCCCGCCCACGGGCAGCACGGCGCCGTCGGCCAGCAGGTTCGAGGCGGCGGCGGTGCCCTTGAAGGCGGGGTTCGGCGCGGCGACGGTGCCGCCGCTGGGTGCGGGCGCGATCACGATCGAGCCGGGCACGATGGTGTACTGGTTCGCGCCGGGCACTGCGGCTGCCGTGTAGGTGCCGAACTGCGTGGCGCCTGCGCCTTCCATCACGTCGGCGGCCTGCACGCCGTACAGCCATGACGTGCCGTAGTTGCGCACGTTGACGCTGAAGCGCACGGTGGCGGTGCCGTCGGTCTTGCCGTCGGTGCCGCGGTTCACGCGCGGGGTGGATGCGGCCTTGGCCACGCCGATGCGCGCCTGGGTGGAGCTGATGACGATGGTGTTCGAAGGCACGGTGGCCGGGCCGGTGCCGTCGTTGTACTGGCTGTGCGCGGTGTTGCGGATCTCGCCCACCTGGTCGGCGTTGACCTTGACGGCGAACTGCATCGCGATGGACACGTTGCGCGCCACCGGCGTGGAGATGCCGATGGCCACTTCGACGGCCGAGGCGTCTTCGGCGGTGCGGTAGCTGAACGCAGGATCGTTGGCCAGGCGGTACAGCTTGACGGCGTTGGCGGCGGTGGTGCGCAGCGTGCCGGGCACGTACTGGGTGCCGACGGGCACGGGGTCGCGCACGAGGACCAATGCGGAAGGGGCACCGTTGACCAGCAGCGGCGTGTTGGTGGGCGCGATGACGTTGGACGGCTGCGCGTCCTGCGCGCCGATGTTGGTGCCCGAGACCGAGAAGTCGATGCGCGTCTGGCCGGGGATCACGTTGCCGGGGTAGCTGGCCGACTTGACCAGCTGCAGCGCGGCGGCGTTGCCGACGGTGACGGTGTCGCGGTTGATGGCGACCAGACCTTGCAGCGCGGTGGTGGCAGTCAAACCGACGCAGGCCACGCCGGTTGCAGCGGTGGGGATCGTGCCCTGCACCAGCAGCGCGGCGGTCTCGCCGGGCTTGAGCGCGAGGGCGCCCGCGGCGTTGAGCTGCACCACCGGATCGGCCGCATCGACCACGCCGTTGTTGTTGCTGTCGCGCACGACGCGCAAAGCGGACAGATCCAGCGTGTCGGCCGCGCAACCGCCGGCGTTGTTGGCCAGCGCCAGCGTGTAGGTGGAGGCGACGTTGCCGGTGTTGGTGAGCAGGTGGCTCAGCGTGACGATGCTCGCCGGCGGGCGCGACAGCGACTGGTCCTGCGTGAGCACCAGCGCTTCCACGGGCAGCACCGTGGCGATCACTTCGTTGGACGAGATGGTCTCGGTCTGCGCCAGGCCGTTGGGCACGTAGGTGCCGGTGGCGATGCTGCGGATCACGATGCCGGCGGGGGCCGGCGCGGCGTTCACCTGGGCGGCACCACCCAGCAGCAGCGCTGCGCCAGCGGCGAGCGCGGCAGCCCATCCGCGCCACGATGGCCGGTGTGTGCTCCTGGGATTGAAAGTGAACAGCATGCCGCGAACCCTTGATCGATCACCGCGTGGGGATCAGAAGAAACGAAAGAACTTTTTCGTTTGCGCCCTCGCCTCGGAAACGAGAGAAGGCGCAAAGGAAAAACGCACAGGCTTTCGCATGCCCTGTGCGAGGGAGCCGACGGGCTCGCACCCGTCGGCTCCGCTTCACTCAGGCGAAGCTCAGTTGTTGACCTTCACGGAGAACAGCAGCGTGGCGGTGCCGCCAGGTGCAACGGTGTTGGCTGCGCTGCCGCAAGCCACCGTCGTCGCGGTCGAGGTGTAGTTCGCTGCCACGAAGGCGGGCGTCACACCGGTCGACGTGCACCGCGTGAGCACCGGCGGCTGCGTCGCACCCGTGAAGGTGGTGTAGGCCGGCACGGCGTCGTTGATCGACATGTTGGTCACCGGAGCGGAGCCTTCATTGGTCGCGACGACGCGGTACACGAGGCACTCACCCGGCTTGGCGACCAGCGGGGCCGACGAGGACGGGACCTCGGTGCCATCGCAGTTCACGTCCAGCGCCTGCGTCTTCACGAGGCGCATCTGGCCGGTGATGACCGTGGTGATGTCGGTGGCCGTCGGCGAGCCGCAGGCTGCGACGTCAGGGAAGGTCACCGTCACCGTGGCGGTGTCGGTGGCGCCTGCCGTGGCGCCGCCCGGTGCGAACACCTTGACGAGCAGCTTCTGGGTCTTGCCGCTGTCCAGCGCGGTGCCGGTGGCCGGTGCGGTCGGCGTGACCGTGCCGTTCGTCACCAGCGTGTCGCCGCCGTCGATCTGGCCGTCGCCGTTCACGTCGACGTACAGCGCCGTGGTCCAGCCCGCCGTCACGTCGGCTGCAGGCAGCGTGGCCGTGACGTTGTACTTGGTACCGCAGCTTTGCGCGCCGGTGATGGTCACCGTGTGGGCATACACCACCGAACCGCCGGGAGCGACCTGGCCGTTGTTGTTCGGCGTGAGGGTCGCGCCGAAGGTGTTGGCCGTGGTCACGGTCACTGCGTCCATCTTGGTGTCGATCGCCACCACGCCCGTGGAGGTCGCGATGGTGGAACGCACCTGGAAGTAGATCGCCTGGCCGGTGACCGGCGTCTGCGAGGCAGGCGGCGTCACGCAGGCATCGACCGGCGCTTGCGCGTTGCCGGCGACAGCCAAGGTGGTGACCGCTGCGCCCGTGCAGGTCGTACCTGCCGCCACGAACTTGACGGTCCAGCCCGCAGGCAGGCTGCCCGGGAAGCTGTTGCTCTGGCTGGCCGCCAGGCTGTAGGTGTTGGCCGTCGAGTCGTTGTTCTTCACGAACAGCGTGAAGATCGTGCCCGTGCCCGCAGGCGTCGAGTTCACGGTCGTCGGCTGTGCGCTCGGACCGGTGCCCAGGTCACCCTTGAGCGCGTCGTTGCTACCGCCGGTGGTGTTGGTCAGGTCGACCAGCACGCCCGTCACGTTCGTCAGCGTGTCGCGCGTCGATTCCGTCTTCGTGTTGTCGCCCGTCGAGGTACCGGTGACGATCGCCGTGCCGCCCGTGCCCGGCGCTGCCGAGGCCGGCAGCGTGGCCGCCAGCACGAACTGAACGCTGCCATTGGCCGCGATCGGACCGGTGTCGGGCACGCCGTCGCTGTTGTTGTCGATCAACGGCGTGACGCCGTCTGCGGCAAAGAACTTGAAGGTCGTGCCGGCCGGGAACGTGCTGCCCGCAGCCACCGTGAGGTTCACGACGTCCGTGGCATTGCCGGTGTTGAACGCGGTCTGCTTGAACTTCACCGTGGTGCCGGCCCCTGCACTGGCGACGGTCGTGGTGTCGGCCACGCTCGTGTTGGGGTTGCCCGCACCGGTGTCCTTCGAGGCCGTCGGGCTGGCGGTGGCGTCAGCCGAACCCAGGATGATGCTGAAGGTGCCGATGACGTTGTAGCTCGCCGGGTTGGTCGGCGAACCCGTCGTGCCAGGGGTCGTGGAGGTCGCACCCGGTGCGTCGACAGGGTTGTACTTGGCCGTGTTGGTCGTGGTCGACGTGCCGATGGCCGCCGTGTCGTTGACCATCACCACGAAGCTCACCGTCTGCGTGACGTTCGGCTGCAGCGTGTTCACGACGACGGTCAGGTCGTTTCCAGCGGCGCTGAAATCGATCCCGGCCGCGTCGCCCGCTGCCGCATCCGTGAGCGCGACGCCAGGGGCGTTGCTCCAGACCGCGGAACCGGGGACGTACGTGAAGCCAGCAGGCAGCGTGTCCGTCAAGGCGAACCGGCCAGCCGCACCACCCGTGTTGTTGAACTTCAACGTGTAGGTGGTGTAGACGCAGCCTGTGGCCGGCGTGGTCGCGCCCGCCACGGTGGCAGCGCAACCGGCGACCGAGCGCGGACCGCTGGTCGAAGCCGCGGGCCAGGTGCCGCCGTTGGCGGACCAGGCGACCGACGGAACGCTCAGGCTCTTGGTGGCGTTGAAGGCCGCCTTGTCCGTGAGGTTCACGTTGTCGACGTCGGCTGCCGTCAGGTTGGCAGGCGCGTACAGCGCCGGCGTGCCTGCGGTGGCCGTGATGGTCGCAGCCACCGGCGAGGTGAACGTGCCCGACGAAGCGGTGCTCGGGATCGAGTACGCGACGACGAACGGGAAGGTGCCGTTGTTGCCTGCCACGGTCTGGGCCGGGACATTACAGACAGCGCCTGGAACCACCGAGCACAGCGCGGTCGTGCTGTCGGGCACGCCGTCGGCATTCGCATCGGCGAACACTTCGACCTTGGTGAAGCCGTTCGGACTGGCCGGCGCGGTCACGGTGAACGTGAAGGTGTCGGAGCCGTTACCCGTGTTGGTCAGCACGTGCGGTGCGTACACGGTCGTGCCTGCGGCGCCGGTCTTCGTGTTGACCACGTTGGTCGTCACGGTGGTGTAGGTGTCCAGGTTGAACGAGCCGACCTGCTGCACCGTCGTCTGCACGAGGTTGGAGGTGGCCAGTTGGCTGGCGCCGTTCGGGTCCAGGTAGGTGGCCGAAGCCTGGTTACCGATGATGGTGTTGGCGGGTGGAGCCGCAGCGAGTGCGCCGGAACTTCCAAAAAGGAAGCTCAGCGTCAGGGCTGCTGCGCCCGCCCAGAGCGCGCGCGGCGCGGGGCCGGTGCGACGGGCAGACAAGGTAGGGATCACTTGGGTTTCTCCTCGGGGGTTGGGGTCAAAAAAGATCAAAAAAAGGACGAACTCACCCCGGCCGGGGATTTCCGCGAACGAAAACCGGCAATGGAAAAACCAACGGGGTTTTGAAGAAAAGAGAGAACCGGCCGTCAGCGCGGCTCAGGGCCGCCGACGGTCGTCGTCAGCGCGGGAAGCTCAAGGCGTGCTGCGCGCAACCTTCTGCGCGTCGGCACCAGCGGCCACCGGCGCGGGCGGCACCACCGTCTCGACCTTGGCGCGCGCGGTCACCGCGGCCGAGCCGTTGGCGGGCAGCTGGCCCAGCGTCCAGCGCAGCGAGCGGTACTCGTTGTAGGGAACCGGCTCCGACTTGCCGTTGACGACGCGCGCCAGCGGCTCGGCCGCAAAAGCGCCGTCCTTGGTCGCGGCCTTGACCAGCGTCGCGCCCGGCTTGGCGGTCTTGGGCAGGTACTCCAGGCCTTCGGGGATCGGCAGGTTGGCCACCAGGCCGGTGACGGCCTTGCCCGTGTGGTTGGTGTAGGTGGCCGTGTACTCGAGCACGTCGCCCGGCTTGACCGAATCGGCCGCCAGCAGCTGCTCCTTGCCCTGCGCGTCCTTGACCACCTTGGCCTGCGTCAGCACGACCGCGACGGTCTTCTTCTGCGCAGCCTCGGTGGGCGCGGGCGCGGCCTTCGTGCCCTGCGCGGCGGCCATGCCGCCCAGCCCCAGGGTCATGGCCACGCCGAGCCCCAGGCCGAGGCGAACGGTCAGCCGGACCACCGGCGACATGAATGAATTCAATTGAGACGAACTTCCGATAGACATAGACAACTCCTAAAAAACAACTTCAAAGCCAGACCGAGGCAACACGAAGATCAAACCGACTTGACCTGTGGCCTCGCGAATTGGCGTCGAAGCCATTTCCCAGCCACTTGCAGCACACCACTGACACACCGGCATCGGCGACGACCGCCTCCGATGCCCACGCTCGGCCTCACGCAAGCACGCCCTTTTCGAGCCGCTTCCATGAGCCATTTACCACGTTCATATTATTTTCTGAATGTTTACAAAAACAATCGAACGTCTGCGATCCGCCACTTGCAATGGCCGAGGGTTCCGTGAAAATGTCACGAGCGGCCCTCTAAAGTTAACAACTGTGAATACAGATGTAATCTGGACGTCTGCTTAGATTGTGAATAAACCTGCAATTGGAGTGTGATCAATTTCACAAGCGGATCGCCTCCAAGTTGTTGATGCGTTTGAATAATTTCACTTCCACATCAACCCACGGCCTCACGATCCCCCAGTGTTTCAAGGGAGAAACGAGGCCCTTCGAGCGGCCCCGGACTGGCCTCTTGGGGCCACTTCGAAACTAAATTTACAAATTCACAGACTGTGTAATCAGGCGCCGTGAATTTCAGATCCTGCATGCGCGCCCTGTCCCCCAATGGTTTCAATCACGGGCTGCGCGAAATACGTCTTGATGGATTTTTCAAAATCCAATTCCATTCAAACAGGCACGGCTTCGCCATTGGCCTGAATTCAATTCAAGCCAATCCCGGCCGGCTCACTTCGCCGGAATTCATTCGTTGGTCTGTCGACGCCCGGCCTCAATTCGGAGGCGAATGGGCGAGCGTCTTTTTTAAAGTGACCTTGCGTCACCCCTTCGGATGCCGCGGGCGCTGCCCGCGAAAACTCACTTGCCGTGCCGGTTGTGCGCGCGCTCCAGCGTGTAGCCCACGCCGTAGAGCGAGCGCACGCGGAATTCGCCCGCCACGATCGATGCCAGCTTCTTGCGCACGCGCGACACCAGCGCATCGAGCGACCGGCTGGCGCCCATCTCGCCATTGCATCGGGGCCCCTGGGGCAGCTGCTGCCGCGACACGGGCGTGTCGAGGTGGCGCACCAGCACCCGGGCGATCTCGAATTCGCTCGGCGTCATGATGGCTTCGCGGCTCGCGTACTCGACCGCGAGGCGGCTGCGCACGAGCTGGAAACCGTACAGGCCGTGCGGCTTCGCATTCCTGCGCAGCGATTTCCTGCCGCACAGCGTCGACACGCGCGCCACGACCTCTTCCGCGTTCCAGGGGCTCACCAGGAAATCGTCGACGTCGAACACCGACACGCGGGGCGTTTCCAGCACGCCGCGCGACCGGGTCAGCACGACCACCGGCGCCGTGGCCGCACGGCTGGCGCCGATGCCGAACAGGATTTCCGGCAGCGCGCCCTCCATCGCCTCGCCCATCAGCAGGAAGAGCCCGACGCCGGGCATCGAGGCGGCCTCCAGCAGGTCTTCCTCGTTGACCACGCACAAGGGACTGAAGCCGGCGTCCTTCAACCGGCCTCGCAGCCAGTCGATCTCTTCGCCGGAATCCGTCAGCACCACCACCCGACCGTTTTTCTGTTCCACCCTGTCCACCATCGCTTCCCTTTTCATCGCTCCCCACTTGCCTCTCACAATGGAGTGGAATGTATTAACGTTTATGAACAGTCGATAGGGAAAAGTGCCGGTATTGACCAACGGAAACAGGTGGCCCTGTTCTTTTGTCATCGTGTGCAAACAAACTCACACTAATGGGGCGTCACCCCCTCGACACGGGCGGATGGAATCCCGGATCAGCCTTCCATTCCGCGAAGGCCAATCGCTCATCAACCCCTCTGGGAAGTGGCCTCGGACGCAGGGGCCGCCTTGCGCGCGGACAGCCTTTCGAGCAGCCCGACGAGCCAGCACATCGGGCAGCCGCGCAGCAGCAGCAAGGCGCCGACGAGGGCGGGCGGCGCGATCCAGGGATGGGCGGACGACAGCAGCACAGCCAGCGCGATGAGCACGAGCGCGCCCGCGCCGCGAAGCAGATGCCAGGTGATGGAAACGGGACACATATGCAGGGCTCCTTGAAGAGGGACACCTGCAAGAGAGGCGGCGAAACGCCGAAACGGTTCACGGGCCCCCTCCTCACCCCCCGGCCGGTTCGAGCACGAACGCGAAGTCCAGCGTGTGGAACGGCCCGGCCTGCACGCTGCCGTCGGGCGCGCGACCCGGGCCATGCGCCGCGAAGTCGCCGATGAGCGAGCTGCGCACGCCGAACACCGCGTCGCTGTCGAGGTACGGATCGCCCTCGCGGAAGACGTGCGTGATCAGCGTCTCGTAGCCCGGCGCCTGCACCATGAAGTGCACATGCGCGGGCCGCCACGGATGGCGCCGGGTCGCGCGCAGCATGGCGCCCACCGGCCCGTCGGTGGGAATCGGATAGGCCACCGGCGCCACGCCGCGAAACCACAGCCGCCCTTGCGCGTCGGTGCGCAGCACCGCCCGCCCCTGCATGAGGCCGCCGGGCCGCTGCACGTCGTAGAAGCCTTCGGCATCGGCCTCCCACACGTCGACCACCGCATCGGCCACGGGCTCGCCGTCGCGCCCGCGCACGGTGGCCTGCACGAACAGCGGCTCGCCCACCGCGCCGGCCGCGATGTCGCTGCCCAGCGGCAGCTGCGGCGCGCCGGCCACGTGGAAGGGGCCGAACACGGTGGCCTCGGTGGCCTGCGGGCTCTTGGCGTGGTTCATCGCCACGGTGAGCATCGACAGGCCCAGGGTGTCCGACAGCAGGATGAACTCCTGGCGCTGCGCGTCGCACTTCTGGCCCGTGGCGGTGAGGAAGTCGATGCCCGCGGCCCACTCGGCCTCGGTGAGCCGCACCTCGCGCGCGAAGTCGTGCAGGTGGCGCACCAGCGCCGACAGCACCTCCTTCAGCCGCGCGTCCTCGCAGTCGGCCATGCGCTCGAGCACGGCGGCGGTGATGGTGTGTTCATCGATGTTGCGCATGGGCGTCGGGCTCCGGGTAGGAAGAAGGCGCGTGCGCCGCCGCCAGGCGCCGCTGCGTCGGGAACAGGGACCAGGCCCAGCGCTGCTGCGCCCAGCCCCACAGCCCCTGCTTGAAGAAGATCGTGGCCACGATGGCCAGCAGCCCGAGGCCGAGCAGGTACCAGGTGCCGTAGTCGCTCAGGAACTTGTTCAGCGCCCAGAACACCAGCGCGCCCACCAGCGGCCCCTCGATGCGGCCGATGCCGCCGATCACGACCATGAAGATCGCGAAGGCGGTCCAGTTCGGCGCGAAGGCCGCGTCGGGGCTGATGCGCAGGTTGCCCACGAAGTACAGCGCGCCCGCCAGCCCGGCGCCGAAGGCCGCCACCACGTACACCGCGAGCTTCATGCGCGCCACCGGGATGCCCTGCGATTCGGCAGCCATCTCGTTGTCGCGGATCGCCAGCAGCGCCAGCCCGAAGCGGCTGCGCAAGAACAGGTAGACCAGCGACACCGCCGCCACCACGCAGCCCAGCGCCATCCAGTAGGTGACGCTCTCGCGCGTGGCGCGCTCGATGCCGCGCAGCGCCGTGAGCGTGGTGCCCGAGCCGCCGCCCACCGCCGACACGTTGGCGAAGCTGAGCCGGAACACCTCGGCGATCACCCAGGTGCCGATGGCGAAGTAGCCGCCCGACAGCCGGAACGCCACGAAGGACACCGGCACCGCGATCAGCGCGGCGGCCAGCGCCCCCAGCGGAATCGCCACGAACGGATTCACGCCCGCGAAGTTGCCCAGCATCAGCATCACGTAGCCGCCGAAGCCGAAGAAGGCCTGCTGCCCGATGCTGACCATGCCGCCGTAGCCGGCCAGGAGGTTCCACATCATCGCGAAGATGAAGTAGCAGGCGATCTCGACGAACTCGCGCATCCAGCTGGGCTCGCCCCAGAAAGGCAGCGTGGCGGCCACCGCCACCAGCGCGGCGGCGCTCCAGCCCGCGCGGCGGCTGCTGCCGGTGTCGATGGTGACGACGACGGAGGCCATCGCGCTCAGTCCAGTTGCAGCTGCACGCGCGCGGCCACCTGGCCCCAGCGCTGGTGCTCGGAGCGCAGGCGGCGCGCCGCTTCTTCGGGCGTGTTGGCCACCACCTCGAGGTCCATGGTGGCCAGCCGCTCGCGCAGCTCGGGCGCAGCCAGCGCCTTCGCCACCTCGGCCTGCAGGCGCGCCACCACGGCCGGCGCCGTGGCGCGCGGCATGGCCATCATCTCGGCGAAGCTGGCGTCGTAGCCCTTCACGCCCGCCTGCGCGACGGTCGGCACCGTGGGCTGGCTGCCCAGGCGCTTGCTGCCCGACACGGCGATCGCCACCAGCTTGCCGTCGCGGATGATCGGGCCGACCGTCGGCGAGGCCAGGAAGCCGCAGGGCACCATGCCGCCCATCACGTCCTGCATGGCCGGGCTCGGGCCGCGGTAGGGCACGTGCTGCATCTGCACGCCGGCGTCGGCCAGCAGCATCTCCATCGCCATGTGGCCGGGCACGCCGGGACCGCCCGAGGCGTAGCTCATCGGCTTGGCCCTGGCCGCGGCCAGCAGCTCGGGCAGGGTCTTGATGCCGGCGCCGGGAAAGCACACCAGTTCCTGGCTGAACGCGGCCAGCTGGGTCACGGGCACCAGGTCTTCCATCGGGCGGATAGCGAGCTTGCGGTACAGGTGCGGGTTGATGGTCAGCATGGTGTCGGGGCCGACCAGCACCGTGTGGCCGTCGGTGGCGCGCGCCACCTCCTGCATGCCGATGTTGCCGCCCGCGCCCGGCTTGTTGTCGACCACCACGGGCTGGCCCAGCGCCTTCTGCAGGGCCGGCTGCATCAGCCGCGAGACGATGTCGCCGGGCGCACCGGCCGGGAAGGCCACCACCAGCCGCACGGGCTTGGTGGGCCAGGTGTCGGCGGCGTAGCCGGGTGCGGCGATGGTGGCGAGCACGGCGGCTGCTGTCAGGCAGGCCGCGAGAGGTCGGCGGAAAGCATTCATGGGATGTCTCCTTTTTTTCGAAATGGGGTGCGCTCGCCTACCAGGCGCCGATGAGGATGCCGGCCGCCAGCTCGCGTTCGTTCCAGCGCGCGATGTCCTCGGGCGCCACCGTGGGAAAGCGCCGCCGCTGGCGCAGCCAGTCGAACAGCAGGCCCAGCATCTGCTCGCGCACCGCGGCCAAGGCCGGGTCGCGGCCCAGGTCGACCAGCTCGTCGGGGTCGGCCTGCATGTCGAACAGCTGCGGCGGCAGGTCTTCGAAGTGCACGAACTTCCAGCGGCGCGTACGCAGCATCGTCATGTGGCTGCGCTCGACGGGCTGGGCCAGCGGCAGGCGCACCTCGTCGCGGAACGCGAAGCTGTTCTCGCACACCACCAGGTCCTTGCCGGCCGCGCCGGCGTGGCCGTGCAGCAGCGGGCGCAGCGATTGGCCTTCGAGCCATTCGGCCGGCTGCGGCAGGCCCAGCGCATCGAGCATCGTCGGCACGAGGTCGATGCATTCGACCAGCGCGTCGCTCACCGTGCCGCGGCGCGCATCGGCTTCGGCGCGCGGATCGACCACGATCAGCGGCACCTTCACGATCGGGTCGTGGAACAGCTCCTTCTCGCCCAGCCAGTGGTCGCCCAGGTAGTCGCCGTGGTCGCTGGTGAAGACCACCAGCGTGTCGCGGTCCAGCCCCTGTTCGGCCATGAAGGCGAAGAGCCGGCCGAGCTGGTCGTCGACCTGCTTCACGAGCCCCATGTAAGTCGGCACCACCGTGTTGCGCACCTCGTCGCGGCTGAAGTTGCGGCTCGCGGTCTCGCGCCGGAAGCCTTCGACCACCGGGTGGGCGTCGATGCGCTCGGCCTCGCTGCGCACCACGGGCAACATGTCGTCGGGCCCGTACATCGCGTGGTACGGCGCGGGCGCCACGTAGGGCCAGTGCGGCTTGATGTACGACAGGTGCAGCACCCAGGGCGCGTCGCCGGCCTCGCGCATGAAGTCGATCGCGCGCTCGGTCGTGTAGGGCGTCTCGCTGTGCGCGCCCGCGATGTGCGCGGGCCGGTCGGCCCAGCGCATCTGCCAGCCGCTCAGGATCTCGCCGTCGGGGCTGCGGCCCGAGTTGGCGAAGTCGTGCCAGGGGTTGTCGGAGTCGTAGCCCTGCGCGCGCAGCCAGTCGCAGTAGGCATTGCCCGTGACCTTGAAGCCCGGCGGCCAGATGCCGTCGTCGCGCGCATAGGGCTCGAAGCCGCCTTCCATCGCGAGCCGGCCCGCGCCCTGCGTCGGATCGATGCCCAGGCGGCGCGCGCCCTCGGTGTCGGCCTCGACGTGCGTCTTGCCGACCAGCGCGCAGCGCACGCCGTGCGGGCGCAGGTGGTCGCCCAGCGTCTTCTGCCCCACCGACAGCGGCACGAAGTTCCACATCGTCCCGTGGCTGCTGACATAGCGGCCGGTGTAGGTCGACATGCGCGAGGCGCCGCAGACCGCGCCCTGCGCATAGGCATGGCTGAAGCGCACGCCGCGCGCGGCCAGCGCATCGATGTGCGGGGTCTGCAGGCGCGGGTGGCCGTAGCACGAGAGGTGGTCGGCGCGCAGCTGGTCGCACATGATGAACAGCACGTGCCTGAGCGGCGCGGGGGAGGTCTTGTCGGTCATGTCAGCAGGTCAGCGTGTCTTGGGGAACAGTCCCTGCGGCCGCAGCACCAGCACCGCGGGGAACACGAGATGGCCGAACCAGATGCCCCAGCCCGGATCGATGCGAAAGCCGATCTGCTGCGCGATGCCCAGGATCATGGCGCCGGCCAGCGTGCCCCAGAACGAGCCCATGCCGCCGATGATCACGGCCTCGAAGGCAAAGAGCAGCAGCAGCGGGCCGTCCGACGGCGACACCGTGGTGCGCATGCCCTGCAGCGCGCCGGCGATGGCGATCAGCACGAAGGCGATGCCCGTGGCCAGCGCATACACCTGCCTGGCTTTGAGGCCCATCAGCTCGGCGATCTCGCGGTCATCGGACACCGCGCGGAAGGTGCGGCCCAGCGGCGTGCGCGTGAACATCCACTGCATCGCGCCCGTGGCCGCCACCGCAACCGCCAGGATCACCAGCGGCAGCGCCCCCAGCGCCAGCGTGTCGCCCAGCGGCACCGAGGCGGTGGCCAGCGCGCCGACCTCGATGGCGCGCGGGTCGGCCGAGAACAGCTCCAGCAGCAGGTTCTGGATCACGATCGACAGGCCGAAGGTCACGACCAGCGAGGGCAGCGGGTCCTTGCCCAGCGTGCCGTTGAGCACGTGGCGCTGCAGCAGGTAGCCGAAGCCGAAGGCCAGCGGCAGCACCGCGAGCACCACCAGCCATGGCACAGATGCGCCGGTCATCGAGACACCGGCGATCACCGCGAAGGCGCCCAGGATGATGAAGTCGCCCTGCGCCGTGTTGGTCAGCCGCATGACGCCGAACATCAGCGACTGGCCGAGCGCGAACAGCGTGTAGAGGCCGCCGAGCAGCACGCCCTGGAGCAGGGTTTCAAGCATGGTGCTCCTCGATGCCGAAGTAGGCTTGCGAGATCTGCTCGGGCGTGAGTTCGTCCGAGCGCCCCGTGAGCGACACGCGCCCGTCCTGGAAGCAGTACACGCGCTGCGACACCTGCCGCGCCATGCGCACGTCCTGCTCCACGATCACGACCGTCATGCCCTCCCCCGTGATGGCCGGCATGGCCGCATAGATCTCGCGGATGACGACCGGCGCCAGGCCGAGCGAGAGCTCGTCGCACAGCAGCAGCTCGGGGTTGCTCATGAGCGCGCGGCCCAGCGCCACCATCTGCTGCTGCCCGCCCGACAGCGAGGTGGCGGGCTGGCGCCGCTTCTCGGCCAGGATCGGGAACAGGCCGTACAGGCGCTGCAGGTTCCACGGCCCCGCGCGGCGCGGCGTGGCGCCCATCAGCAGGTTCTCTTCCACGCTCAGGCTCGGGAACAGGCGCCGGCCTTCCGGCACCATCGCCAGGCCGCGCCGCACGATCTCGCCGGGCGGCAGGCCGCCGATGGGTTCGCCCTTGAAGCGGATCGCGTCGAACGGCGCGCGCAGCAGCCCCGTGAGGCTTTTCAGAAAGGTCGACTTGCCCGCGCCGTTGGCGCCGATGACCGCCACCAACTCGCCCGCCGACAGCGTGAAGTCGATGCCGAACAGCGCCTGCGCATCGCCGTAGAAGGCCTGCAGGCCGTGGGTGTCGAGCAGCGCGCTCATGCCTCGATCCCCATGTACACGCGCCGCACCTCGGGGTCGTTCATCACCGCGCGCGGTGCGCCTTCCGCGAGTTGCTGACCGAAGTTGATGACGAACAGCCGGTCGGCCAGCGACAGCAGCGCATGCACGACATGCTCGATCCAGATCATGGTCACGCCGCGCGCCTTGATGCGTTTCAGTTCCGCCACCAGCACCGCCGCCTCGGGCTCGGTGAGCCCGCCCGCGATCTCGTCGAGCAGCAGCAGGCGCGGTTTGGTCGCCAGCGCGCGCGCCAGCTCGAGTCGCTTGCGGTCGAGCAGCGTGAGCCCGCCGGCCGGCTTGTTGGCGTGCGGTGCCAGGCCGGTCTGGGCCAGCACCTCGTGCGCCGTCTCCCAGGCTTCGCGCTCGGCCTGCTGGCCGCCGAAGCAGGCGGCGGTGACGAGGTTCTCGAACACGCTCATGTGGCCGAAGGGCTGTGGCACCTGGTAGCTGCGGCCGATGCCGGCGCGGCAGCGCTGGTGCGGGCGCAGCCGCGTCACGTCGCGGCCCGCGTATTCCACGCGGCCGGCGTCGACGCGCGCGTCGCCCGAGATCAGGTTGAACAGCGTGGTCTTGCCCGCGCCGTTGGGCCCGAGGATGCCCAGCGTCTCGCCCTCGGCCACCGCCAGCGTGATGCCGTCGGTGACCTTGAGCGCCCCGTAGGACTTGCTCACGCCGTGCAAGGCCAGCAGCGTCATGGCAGCCGTCCCTCAGAGCAGGCGCAGTGCGCCGCCGGTGGGGATCGCCTTCGCGGCCTCGTTGTTCACCAGCGTCAGCTCCACCTTGCGCTGCTTGCCCTTGCCCCACTGGCCGAGCACCAGCGGTGTCTTGCTGACGTTCTTGAACGGGCCCTGCCCGCCCCACTTCACGGGGCCGACCACGGAGTTGATCGAGGTCGCGGCCACGGCGTCGCGCACGTCGCCGGCCTTGAGCGACTTCGATCGCGACAGCGCGTTCGCCGCCACCTCGAACAGCGCATGCGCGAAGCCGATGGGCTGCGTCCACTGCTTCTTCGTGCCGGCCTCGTAGGCCTCCGCGAGCGCCTTGGCGCTTTGCTGCGTGAGGCTGGAGCTGAAGGGGTGCGACGGGCTCCACCACACCTCGGTCGACAGGCCCTCGCCCAGCTCGCCCAGCGCCTCGATGGCGCCCGGAAACAGCAGCGCCTTGCCGAGCGTGATCACCTTGGGCCTGAAGCCCTGCTGGCGCGCCTGCGTGAGGAAGGTCTTGGCGTCGGGCGGGATCACCACGCCGGTGACGATCTCGACGTTGTCGCGCTTGAAGGCCGCGATCTGCGCGCTGAAGTCCTGCGTGCCGTTCTGGAAGCGGCCGGGGTCGGTGAGCGTGAAACCCATCTGCCCGAGCGGCTTGGGAAAGCCCAGTTCCTTGTCGCCCCAGGCATTGCCGTCGCCGTCGTTGGGGAACAGGCCGCCGACCTTCTTGTTGGTGGCCACCGTTTTCCAGCCGTTCGTGAAGGTGGCGATGACGTCCTCCAGGCCCCAGAACAGGTGGTAGGTCCAGTTGAAGCCCTTGGCCGGATCGCCCTTGCGGCCGAAGAACCAGGGCTGCCACGGCACCACGCTGGAGATGCACGGCACCTCGTTGAGCTCGCAGGCGTCGCTCACCGGGTTGGCGGTCTCGGGCGTGCCGGCCGTGAGCACCAGCGCGACCTTGTCCTTGAGGATCAGGTCGTTGGCCACCTCGCCTGCACGGTTGGGGTTCGACTGGCTGTCCTTGAGCACGATCTGCACGGCGTACTTCTTGCCGCCCACGGAGATGCCGTCCTTGAAGGCGGCCTTCATCTGCTCGATCACCCACTTGTCGGCCTCGCCGAAGGGCGCGAGCGGCCCGGTCTGCGGCGACACGTAGCCGATCTTGAGCGTGTCGGCGGCGAACACCCGCGGCGCGGCGCCCGTGGCGGCGAGCGCGGCGGCGGCCTGCGTGAACTGTCTGCGGTTGAATGTCATGGCTGTCTCCTTCGTTGTTCGTGTGTGCCTTCGATGCCCGCGCCGTGGCCTAGCCCGGCGGCTCGCCGTCGTAGGCGCGTTGCAGCAGCGCACGGATCGCGTCGCGCTCGGCCGGGCCGAAGGGCCGCGGGTTCCAGTACGGGTTGGCGACGGCGATGTCGGCCGCGCGGTCGAGGTCGGCGGCGCGCATGCCGATGTCCTTCAGCGCCACCGGCGCGCCGTTGTCGCGCGCCAGCGCAAACACCGCCGCCGGTGCCGACACGCCGCCGAGCGCGCGTGCGATGCGCGCCATGGCACGCGGCGCGGCCTGCGCGTTGAACGCGAGCGCATGCGGCAGCACCACCGTGTGCACCTCGGCGTGCGGCAGGTTGAAGCTGCCGCCCAGCGTGTGGCACAGCTTGTGGTGCAGGGCCATGCCCACCGCGCCGAGCACACCGCCGCAGAGCCAGGCGCCGTACAGCGCGTCGGAGCGCGCCGCCAGGTCGTCGGGCTGAATGCGGATGGCGGGCAGTGCGCGGGCGAGTGCGCCGATGCCCTCCTCGGCCATCAGGTCCATCACCGGGTTGCTGTCCTGCGCGTACAGGCCCTCGGCCGCGTGCGCGATGGCGTTGATGCCGCTCGTCACGCTCAGGCCCACGGGCAGCGTGCGCGACAGCTCGGGGTCGTAGATCACGGTGCGCGGCAGCACGCGCGGGTCCTTGCCGGTCTTCTTCAGGCCGTTCTCGGTGAGGCCGTAGATCGGCGTCATCTCGCTGCCCGCGTAGGTGGTGGGAATGGCGACGATCGGCAGCCCCGACTCCAGCGCGATGGCCTTGCCCAGCCCCGTGGTGGAGCCGCCGCCCAGCGCCACGGCGCAGTCGGCGCCGAGCCGGCGCGCCAGGTCGCGGGCCTCTCGCGCCGTTTCCACGGGCACGTGCATCACGGCGCGGTCGAACAGGCCGGCCGCCTGCGCGCCGAGCGAGGCCGCCACGCGCTCGGCCTGCGGGCGCTGCTCGGGCGTGCACAGCACCAGCGCCTTTTTCGCGCCCAGCGCATCGATCTCGCGCGCCAGGTGGCGCAGCGAACCGGCGCCGAACACCACGCGCTGCGGATGGGTGGTGTGGATGAAGTCGTGCATGGCGCGCTCCTTTCTTTCTGGCTATTCGAGGCTCAGGCTGCGCTCGCGCACCAGCCGGGCCCACTTGTCCTGCTCGGTGCGCAGCACGACGGCGAACTGCTCGGGCGTGTTGGCGATGCCCGTCAGGCCCTGTTCGCGCAGCCGCTGCTGGAACGCGGGCTCGGTCACGACCTTGCGCACCTCGGCCTGCAGCCGGTCGACCACGGCGCGCGGCGTGCCGGCCGGGGCCAGCAGGCCGACCCAGGAGTTCACCTCGAAGCCGGGGTAGCCGCTCTCGGCCACGGTGGGCACATCGGCATAGGCGGCCGCGCGCTGCGCGCCGGTCTGGGCCAGGGCGCGCAACCGGCCCGCGTTGACATGCGGCTGGGCCAGCACGGCCGAGAGGAACATCATCTCGACCTGCCCGCCCAGCAGGTCCTGCTGGGCCGGACCACCACCGCGGTAAGGGATGTGCGTGACGAAGGTGCCGCTCACGGCCTTGAAGTACTCGGCCGTGAGGTGGTTGCTCGAGCCCGGCCCGACGCTGGCGTAGTTCAGGCGCCCCGGCTGCGCCTTGAGCAGGCCGACGAAGCGCACGAAGTCCTTCGCCTCGACCTTCGGGTTGACCACCAGCACCAGCGGGTTGCTCGCCACCTGGGTCACGGGCTGCAGGTCTTTGGCGATGTCGAAGCTCAGCTTCGGATAGACCAGCGGGTAGGTCGCGTAGCTGTCGAACACCATCAGCAGCGTGTGGCCGTCGGGCGCCGCGCGGGCCACCTCGGCCCCCGCCAGCGTGCCGCCGGCGCCGCTGCGGTTGTCCACGATCACGGTCTGGCCGAGCGCGGCCTGCAGGCGCGGCTGCAACTGGCGCGCGACGGTGTCGACGATGCCGCCCGGCGGAAAGCCGACGACCAGCCGCACCGGCTTGGTCGGCCAGGCCGGCGCCTGGGCCTGCGCGGCCATGCCCCACATCAACGTGCAGGCGACCAGGGCCCGGGAGAGGATCGAGAAAGACATCGTGTGCATCCGTCGGGTTGGGAAGAAAAAAAGGAAAACGTCAGCGCACGAAGTGCGGCGGAATCTGCGCGTCGACGTTGACCCACACGCTTTTCACCTGCGTGTACTCGCGCATCGCATCGAAGCCCATCTCGCGGCCGTAGCCGCTCTGGCCCACGCCGCCGAAGGGCGAGCCGGGGTTCACGCGCTTGTAGCTGTTGATCCAGACCATGCCGGCGTGCAGGTCGCGCGCCACCTTGTGGGCGCGCTGCAGGTCGCGGGTCCACAGGCCGCTGCCCAGGCCGTAGTCGGTGCCGTTGGCGATCTGCATCGCCTCTTCGTCGCTCTTGAAGGTGAGCACGGTGACGAAGGGGCCGAAGACTTCTTCCTGCGCCACGCGGTCCTGGTACGAACGGGCGCGCACCACGGTCGGCTGCACATAGCAGCCCTGCGCCAGGTCGCCGCCGGGCGCGCCGCCGCCCGCCAGCACCTCACCGCCCTGCGCCTGCGCCACCTCGACATAGCTCAGCACGCGGTCGCGGTGCTGGGCGCTGGTGAGCGGGCCCATCTCGGTGGCCTCGTCGAGCGGGTTGCCCAGGCGGATGGATTGGGCCAGCGGAATGAACTGCTCGAGGAAGGCGTCGGCGATCTTCTCGTGCAGCATCAGCCGCGAGCCCGCGATGCAGGCCTGGCCCTGATTGTGGAAGATGGCCCAGGCGCTGCCGTTCACGGCGGCCTGCAGGTTGGCGTCCTCGAACACGATGTTGGGGCCCTTGCCGCCCAGCTCGAGCTGCACCTTCTTCAGGTTGCCCGCGCTGGCCTGCACGATGCGCCGGCCGGTGGCGGTGCTGCCGGTGAAGGCGATCTTGGCGATCTCGGGGTGCTCGGCGATGTACTGGCCCGCCACGCTGCCCAGGCCGGGCAGCATGTTGACCACGCCGGGCGGCACGCCGGCCTCGGCCATCAGCTCGGCGATGCGCAGCGAGGTGAGCGGCGTAATCTCGGCCGGCTTCATCACGATGCAGTTGCCGGCCGCCAGCGCGGGCGCCATCTTCCAGCTCGTGAACATGAGCGGGAAGTTCCACGGCACGACCTGGCCGACGATGCCCACGGGCTCGCGCAGCGTGTAGTTGAGAAAGCCCTCTTCCACCGGAATGGTCTCGCCCTGGAACTTGTCGGCCATGCCGCCGAAGTAGCGAAAGCACGCGGCGGTGCGCGGCACGTCGAGCCGGCGCGAGTCGCGGATCGGGTGGCCGGTGTCCAGCGATTCGAGCCGCGCAAGCTCTTCGCCGTTGGCCTCGATAAGGTCGGCCAGCTTCAGCAGGATGCGCCCGCGGTCGGCGGCGGCCATGCGGCTCCACTTGGGGAACGCGCGCTTCGCGGCGGCCACGGCCTTGTCGACGTCGGCCTTGCCGGCCAGCGCGACCTGGGCGATGGGCGTGTTGTCGTGCGGGTTCAGCGTGGCGAGCGTCTCGCCGGATTCGGCGTCGACGAAACGGCCGTCGATGAAAAGCTGGTGGCGGATGGAAAGAGCGGGCATGGGTTCTCCTCGCCCTCCCCGCGCGGGGAGGACTGGATGGATGAATGGCGGGAAGAAGGAAGCGGCGGCGGGCCGGCCGGTCAGAACTCGACCGGGATCTCGGGCGACTCGCCCTTCTGGATCTCGTAGACCAGGCTGGGCGAGCCGTTCTCCCACACCAGCAGCATCGAACGCTTGGGGCTGAAGCCCTGGTGGCGGCAGTAGGCGGGCATGGCGGCCATGTCGCCGGCCTTCATGATCACGCGGGCCATGGGCTTGCCGGTGTTCTTGTCGCCGCAGTCCCAGTGGATCTCGTCGGTCATCTGGAAGAACCACTCGACGCGGTCGTTGCCGTGGATGATCGGCAGGATGTGCTCCTCGGTCGTCGGGCACATGTAGCTGTGCTTCACCACCGAGGTGAAGCTCGGGTTCCACGTGACCTGCGAGCGGCTCAGGAAGCCGAAGAGGTTGAAGGCGTGCACCTCGTTCTCGAAGCCGGGCTCGGGGTGCAGCTCGGGCTGGCCCTGCGGCACGTCGGCGAAGGCGCGGTTGACGGGCGCGCCGCGCGCGTCGCTGCGCAGGTCGAGGTCGCCCTTCAGGCCCACGCAGCGCTTGGCCAGCTCGCGCGCCCGCGTGATCTTGGCCGTGTTGTTACCGCTCTTGCGGCCGTAGGGCGAGCCGGTTTCCTGCGGCGCGGCGAAGGGGTCGAAGGCCTCGTTGGTCCAGTCGTCGAGCATGGCCTCGAAGGTGGCGCGGATCTGCGCCGTGGGGAAGTTCTCGAGCAGGTCGATGCCCGCGTCCTTCATGGTGCCGTTGAAGCTGCCGGCGTACAGGTCGACCGAGTCGTAGTGGTTGATGGTGCCGAACACGTTGTCGAAGTTGACCCAGCCGTAGAAGAAGCCCCAGGCCACGTCGCGCATCAGCGCACGCAGGTAGCTTCCGGCGTCCATGGTGTGGCTCATGGGTCGGCCGTCACGGGTCTTCCAGGTGATGTGGGCGAAGTACTCGTCCCGGCGGAAGCCGAAGCTGCCGAGCGAAAAATCCTTGTAGCCGAGCGTGGCATCGGGCTGCGATGCGATGACCTTGGCGAGTTCTGCGGGTGCGTTCATGGTGTGGCTCCTGGATGGCGGGTTCAGTGCGTCTGGCAGATGTCGGCCCACTTCTCTACCGAGAGGTCGCCCTTGCAGGTCTGCAGCACGATCACGCCCGGGTCGCCGGCCACGCGGAACTGGTAGGCCGTGTTCTTGGGCAGCAGGCCCTGGTGGCCGCGCGAGAGCTTCATCCAGCCCATCTTCTTGCCCTGCGGCTCGCCCTTCACGCGCACGGCGCCGTTCTTCTCGGTGTCGGCCACGGCCTGGGCCGCATCGAGCTGCACGAGGTGCACCTCGACGTCGCCGTCCATCACCAGCGCGAACTCGTCGTGGGCGCAGGTGAACCAGGGCGAGGTGCCTTCGGCGCGCAGCGTTTCCAGCACGTAGATCTGGTTCTGGCCGAACACGACCTTCTCGTACGGTGCGCTGATGCTGGCGATCTCGAAGCAGTTGGAGAACGCGTAGTGGCGCACGTCGTCGTCGATGGGCTCGACGTGGCCTTTCTCGAAGTGCTTGAGGGACCCGAAGCGGGTCTGGTATGCGACGGTCATGGGTGTCTCCTGAGGTGCCGGACGATGCAGCGTGGTGACTGCGATGTGTGCACTGTAGGAAACGGGGGGCGCGAGCGGTAGGCCCGAAACGCGGGCCGCATTGTTCGGCAAATCCGTTCAATGCACAGGGTTTACCCCGGAACCGACCGCGCTCGCGTCAGGCGTCCCAGATCAGCCCCGGCGGCAGCAGGCCGCGTTCGATCATGGCCGCGTCCCACGGCGGCACCTTCGAGAACGCCTGGGTCAGGTGCTCGATGAACAGGCGCAGCTTGAAGGCATTGCGCGAGGTGCCCGCGTACACCGCGCTCAGCGAGAACGACGACAGCTGGTGCGCCGGCAGCACCACCTCCAGGTCGCCGCGCAGGATCGCCTCGCCGGCCACCAGCGTCGGCAGGCAGACGATGCCGGCGTGCTCCATGGCGTACTCGCGCAGCAGGTGGACGCTGTTGGTGAGCAGCGCCGCGCTCATGTACAGCGTGACCTGCTCGCCCGCGTGATGAAAGGTCCAGCGGTCGCGCGTGGGGTAGCCCGAGTACAGGCCGAGCGTGTGCTTGTGCAGCTCGCGCGGGCTCGCCGGCCGGCCGTGCGCACGCAGGTACTCCGGCGTGGCGCAGAACACGCGGCGCACCGGGAACAGCGGGCGCGACACCAGCTCGGTCGACGCCGCCGGAAAGATCTGCAGCGCGCAATCGACGCCCGCCTTCACCGGATCAACCACCGCGTCGCTCACGATGAGCTCCAGGTGGATGTCCGGAAAGCTCACCTGGAAGGCGCGCAGCAGCGTGGCGAAATGCCCCAGCACGAAACCCGTGAGCGCATGCACGCGCAGCGTGCCGGTGGGCCCGTCCTTGGCGTCGCGCATCTGGTCCATGATGTCGTTGGCCCGCCCGACCAGCTCGACGCAGTCGCGCAGGAAGGCCTGCCCCACGTCGCTGAGACGGACCACGCGCGTGCTGCGGTGGAACAGCGGCGCGCCGACGTGGTCCTCGAGCTGCTTCACGCGGCTGGTCACCACCGATTTCGACACCCGCAGCTGGCGCGCGGCCTCGGCAAAGCTCTGGGTCTGTGCGACCCGCACGAAGGTCTCTATGTTCTCGAGGCGGTCCATGGGGCATGCAATGTAGCGGTTGCGCGGCGGCGGCCGGTCGGCCGCACGGGTGTGAAGTACTGCGCAATCCCGCACGGAGATTGACCGCACCCTTCTCAATTCGCCCACAAATGTGAGCATTTCCCTGTGAGATTGTTAATACGGCAACTATTGTCCTGCCCCGAAGCACCCCGGGTGCACAAGAAATCGAAGCAGGGAGTTCCCATGACCAAATCCACGATCACCGTGATGCTCGCGCTGGCGGCATCCGTTCTCATGAGCGCCTGCGTGCACCACCACGCGCCGCCGCCGCGCGCGGAGCCCGGGCCGGCGCACAAGGGCGGCAACTTCTGCCCGCCGGGCCAGGCCAAGAAGGGCAACTGCTGATCGCCCGCCATGCTGAACCCGTTCCTGCGTGACATGACGCCCGACGAACTGCCGACCGGCACCGCGCGGCCGGCCTACATCGCCCTGCTGCCCGTGCTGGCCTATGTGCTCGTCGCCATCGCCTTCCTGAGCATGTCGGTGGTCGTGCCGAGCCTGCTCGTGGCCTGCCTGTTCGCGACCGCGGCGGCCATGTCGCTCGGCGCGGGCGTGGTGCTCGGCATGAGCATCTGGATCTTTCCGCAGCTGTCGAGCTGAGGGCCGCACGCGATGAGTACTTCCAACGCTTCCGTCTTCCGCGTCCAGAGCTGGCGCACGACCCTGCTTGCGGCCTCGGTCGTGCTGCTGATCGTGATGGCGCTGCTCATGAAGTGGCTGGTCGAGCTGCAGGTGGAAACCGCGCAGGAACGCCAGCTGCGCGAAGCCGTCGCCCGCGAGGCCGACGCCCGCTGCTTCGTGCTGCCCACGCGCCAGGAGGTCGACACCTGCCGGGCCGTCAACGCCGCGGGCCTGACGCCCTGACCGGGGCGCCGCTCAACCGAAGGTAAACGCGTAGGCCTGCGCACCGGCGTCGAGAAACTCGATCTCGAACAGCCGTTCCCTGCCGCCGCCCGCCGACTGCCGCACCAGCTGGTACAGCTTCTGCGCATCGACCACGCCGTGGCCCTGGGCATCGGTGTCGGCGCCGTGGTCCGCCAGCGGCGGCTGGCCGTCGACCCGCACCGTGAAACGCACCGGCTTGCCGTCGGCCATCGGCCCCAGCACGAGGTGCAGGTCGCGCGCCTTGAAGCGGTAGGCGATGCGGCCATTGGCCTGGTTCAGCACGGCCCGCTCGCCCTCCACCGTCCAGTCGCCGCCCAGCGACCACTGGTTGGTGCGCAGCGATGAAACCACGGGCTCGTAGGCCTTCGCACGATCGCGCGCGATGCCGCCGGGCGACGCGAAACCGTGCGCCCGCGCATGGCCCAGATAGGTTTCGCCGGACTGCGCCGGCTCGGCGCCGGGCGCGGCCTGGGTGCCCTGCCCCAGCGGCGCCACCAGCCCGTCTGCGACCTGGGCCTGCCCGGCCTCGGCCAGCAGCTGCTGGATCACCTGCTCGGCCTTGTCGTAGCGGTTCTCGCCGAACTGGTGATGGCGGATGCGCCCCTGCGCATCGACGAAATAGAACGCGGGCCAGACCTGGTTGTCGAAGCCGCGCCAGATAGCAAAGTCGTTGTCCAGCGCCACCGGGAACCCGATGCCCAGGTCTTTCACGGCCTTGCGCACGTTGGCCGGGTTCTTCTCGAACGCGAACTCCGGCGCATGCACGCCCAGGACGACCAGGCCCGCGTCCTTGTACTTGTCGGCCCAGGCGCGCACGTAGGGCAGCGTGCGCAGGCAGTTGATGCACGAGTAGGTCCAGAAGTCGACCAGCACGACCTTGCCGCGCAAGGCCTCGGGCGTGAGCGGTGCCGAGTTGATCCACTCGGTCGCGCCGGCCAGCGACGGTAGGCGACCTTCGACGCGGAGCTCGCGCGCGGGCACCGGGGCCGGGCGGGTGTCCGCGAC
>NZ_BCUS01000090.1 GCF_001591345.1 Variovorax boronicumulans NBRC 103145
GGATGCGCGAGAGCAGGCCCCGCTTGTGCTGCGCGGCCTCGCCGCCGGCGCTGGCCCCCGAGGGGCGCGGCGCGCGGGCTTCCTCCGACCAGGTCAGCGCGCCTTCTTCCTCCAGCAGGCCGAGGAAGGTGCTGCACTCCTGCACGTCGATGCGGCCCAGCACGCTCAGGCTTTCGGCCGACTGCGCGCTCTTGGACAGTGCCGCCGCCAGCCGCACGTAGATCGGATGGCGCTGCAGGGTCACCTGCGAGGGCCAGCGGATCAGCGAGGCCCGCGCGCGGATGGAACGCACCATGGCGCGCGCCGCGTCGCCCGAGGCCCCGCTGGGCGCGACCTGGTTGAGCAGCGCGACCAGCTCTTCCGCGTAGATGGGACGCGCCAGCGTGCGACGCGCGGGCGCGGCGGCCACGGCCTCGCCGCGCGCCACCATCGGCACCACGAAGCGCGCGGCCGGCGTCTGCCGCTCGGCGGCCGGCGCATCGCCGTCCACCAACAACAGGTCGCAGGGCTGCGACTCGCTGACCGTCCACAACGACCGGAGATTGGAGCTGAGGCGAACGATGATCCGCAGGAGCTCGACCTCGACCTGAGGGAGCCCCATGACGCCCAAAACCAATGGCATACCTTCTTCCCTGACCAATTGCTTTTAATAGTTCCTTATTGTTATATGTGTTAACTAATTGATGCGTGATGTATCGAATCGATGCCCAAATTTGGACGTGCACCGAGAAGTAACGCACACGATGGGAGCGCCGGGCCGGCGTCGCGGCCCTTCGCTAGACCTCTGGGACACTGGGCCCCCATGAATCCCCAAGAAACCGGCCCACGGGCCCTGTCGCACCTGCACACCCTGGGCCTGCTGACCGACGCGGAACACGCGCAGGCGCTCGCGCACCCCGACCTGCCCAACACGCCGCTGCGCACCCCGAGCGAAGCGCTGGGCTGGGCGGCCGCCAAGGGCATCGTGGCGCCGGAGGCACTGCCCGGCCTGCGCGCCCGCGCCGCCCCCGGCGCGGAAGACGAGGCGCACCGCACCGTGGCGAATGCGGTGGCCATGGTCAGCGGCCAGGCGCCGGCCTGGGTGCTGCTCGAGATCAGCCTCATGGCGAACCGCCTGGAAGACGGCGTGACCGAGAGCGCCCTCGATCAACTGCAGGCGCTGCAGTTGATCGATCCCGCGCAACACGCACAGGCCCTCAGCCTGCTGCCCGCACAGGAACCCGAATGGGCGGCGCCCGCCTCGCCGGCCGCCACGCTGGCCTGGGCCGTGCGCACCGGCGTGCTGACGCCGGCGCAGCTGCAGGCGCTTGCATCGCCGATGTCCGCGGTCTCGCCGGAAGGCCGGCAGGTCGTGGCCGATGCGCTCGTCCGCACGGAACGCAGCAGCGGCGGGCGCACGAAGACCGTGCGCACCCACAGCGTGACGTGGAGTTCCACTGGCGCCTCCGGCTCGCCCCGCGCCGGCAAGGTGATCGCTGTCGTGGCCGTGGTGGCCGTCGCGCTCTACCTCCTGTTCGCCCGGTAGGCAGCAAGGGGCCCCGATAGCGACCGCCTAAAATGCTCGCCCACCGCTTCCCGCCGGGCGGCAAAGACACAAGGACCCCGAATGAACTCTCTACGCCGTGCCCTGGCCCTCGGCCTCGCTGCCGCCACGCTCGCCTTCGGTGCCCAGGCCCAGAACCGCGAACTCACCGTGGCCTCCAGCGCCACCTACGCGCCGTTTGCCTTCGAGAACAAGGACAAGCAGATCGTCGGCTTCGACATCGACATCATCAACGCCATCGCCAAGCAGCAGGGCCTGAAGATCAAGATCGTCAACACGCCCTTCACCGGCATCTTCGGCGCGCTGAACAACGGCGACGTCGACCTGGTGATCTCGGGCGTCACCATCAACGAGAAGCGCAAGCAGAGCTACGACTTCACGCCGCCGTACTTCGCGGCCCGCCAACTCATCGCGCTGCCGAAGAACAGCACCGTGGCCTCGCTGAAGGACCTCACGGGCAAGAAGATCGCCGTGGTCAGCGCCTCCACCGCCGACGACATCGCCTCGCGCGAGTTCGGCAAGACCAGCCCCAACATCCGCCGCTTCGAGAGCACGCCGCTCATCATTTCCGAGCTGGCCGGCGGCGGCGTCGATGCCGCCATGGGCGACAACGGCGTGATCGCCTACCGCGTGGCGCAGCACCCCGAGCTGAAGACGCTGGACGACAAGTCCTTCCCCGAAGAAGGCTTCGGCATCGTCGTGAAGAAGGGCGACAAGGCGCTGCTGGACAAGCTCAGCGCCGGCCTGGCGGCCATCCGCGCCGACGGCAGCTACGTGACGATCTACAAGAAGTGGTTCAACAAGGACCCGAACGTGCGCTGAGCCGCACGGCATTTTCCTGAACACGGCCGCCCTCACGCGGCCGTTTCGTTTTTCCGCTGACCGACAGATAGACAGAGAGTTGAGGACGCAAGCATGGAACAACCAGTGCTGCTTTTCGGATGGTTCCGCTGGGACATCCTCGTGGAATACAAGGACCTGTTCTGGCAGGGCGCCTGGATGACGCTGCGCATGACCGTGGTCTGCGTGCTGCTGGGCGCGAGCTGGGGCCTGTGCCTGGCGCTGGCGCGGCTGGCACAGGCGCGCCATGCGCCGTGGACCTGGCTCACGCGCGTGTTCCTGCGCTGGCCCGCCACGGTGTACGTGAGCTTCTTCCGGGGCACGCCGCTGTTCGTGCAGATCCTGCTCATCCACTTCGCGGTGATGCCGGTGTTCATCCACCCGAGCACCGGGCTGCTCATCGACGGCGAGCTCGCGCGCACGCTCAAGCAGGAGCATGGCGCCCTCATCTCCGGCGTGGTCGCGCTCACGCTGAACTCGGCGGCCTACATCTCCGAAGTGTTCCGCGCCGGCATCCAGTCGATCTCGCGCGGGCAGTTCGACGCCGGCCGCTCGCTGGGCCTGAGCCCCGCGCAGGTGATGCGCTACGTGGTGCTGCCGCAGGCCTTTCGCCGCATGCTGCCGCCGCTGGGCAACAACGCCATCGCGCTGCTCAAGGACACCTCGCTGGTGTCGGCCATCGGCCTGGCCGAGCTGGCCTACGCCGCGCGCACCGTGGCCGGCGCCTATGCGCGCTACTGGGAGCCGTACCTGGCGATCTCGGTGGTGTACTGGGTGATGACGCTGGTGCTGACCACCTTGCTGCGCCGCCTCGAACACCGTCTCGCCCGCAGCGACAGAGGTTAAGCACACCGCCTCGCGCCACAATAGCGCGACATGCCGCCCATATCCCCCGAAGAGACACCCCTCCCGCCGGCCAAGCCGCAGCCCTCGAACCTCGCGGCGCTCGAGCCGCTGAAGCTCCCCGTGTTCCGCATGCTGTGGAGCACTTGGCTCATCGCCAACATCTGCATGTGGATGAACGATGTGGCGGCGGCGTGGATGATGACCTCGCTGACCACCTCGCCGATCTGGGTGGCGCTGGTGCAGTCGGCCTCCACCCTGCCGGTGTTCCTGCTCGGCCTTCCGAGCGGCGCGCTGGCCGACATCCTCGATCGCCGGCGCTGGCTGGTGGCCACGCAGTTCTGGCTGGCCGGCACGGCCGTGGTGCTGTGCGCCGCCATCGCGCTCGACGTGATGACCGCGCCGCTGCTGCTGGCGCTCACCTTCGCCAACGGCATCGGGCTGGCGCTGCGCTGGCCGGTGTTCTCGGCCATCGTGCCCGAGCTGGTGCCGCGCCAACAACTGCCGGCGGCGCTGGGCCTGAACGGCATCGCCATGAACGCCTCGCGCATCGTCGGCCCGCTCACGGCCGGCATGCTGATCGCCAGCGCGGGCAGCGTCTGGGTGTTCGCGCTCAACGCGGTGCTGTCGGTGGCCTCGGGCTTCGTGGTGCTGCGCTGGCGCCGCGAGCACACGCCCAACCCGCTGGGGCGCGAGAAGCTCATCAGCGCGATGCGCGTGGGCGTGCAGTTCGTGCGCCAGTCGCAGCGCATGCGCGCGGTGCTCACGCGCGTGTCGCTGTTCTTCTTCCATTCGACGGCGCTGCTGGCGCTGCTGCCGCTGCTGGCACGCAACCTCCAGGGCGGCGGCGCCGGCACCTTCACGCTGCTGCTGGCCGCCATGGGCACGGGCGCGATCATCGCGGTGCTCTTCCTGCCGCGGCTGCGCCAGGCGCTGGGGCGCGACCAGCTGGTGCTGCGCGGCGCCATGCTGCAGTCGGCCGCCACGGCCGTGATGGCCGTGGCGCCCAACGCCTGGGTCGCGGTGCCGGCGATGTTCTTCGGCGGCATGGCGTGGATCACGGTGGCCAACTCGCTGTCGGTGTCGGCCCAGCTGGCGCTGCCCGACTGGGTGCGCGCGCGCGGCATGTCGACCTACCAGATGGCGATCATGGGCGCGAGCGCGATCGGCGCGGCGCTGTGGGGCCAGGTGGCCACCGTCACGTCGCTGAAGCTGAGCCTGGCCATCGCCGCCGTGAGCGGCACGCTGCTGATGCTGGCGGCCATGCGCTGGGTGACCGACGTGAGCGGCGAGGACGACGTGCGCCCCGCCCAAGCCGGCTGGGCCACCGGCCCGCCGGCCGAGGCGCCGCAGGAAGACGGCCGCGTGGTGATCACGGTCGAGTACCTGATCGACCCGTCGCGCGCCGCGGCCTTCCACCTCGTGATGCAGCAGACCCGGCGCGCGCGCCTGGGCCAGGGCGCCATCGGCTGGGAGCTGCTGCACGACATCGCGCAGCCCGAGCGCTACGTGGAGCAGATCGTGGACGAGTCGTGGACCGACCACCTGCGCCGCTTCAACCGCGCCACCGCCGCCGACATGGCGCTGCGCGAGCGCCGGCTGGCCTTCCACCTGGGCGAGTCGCCGCCGGTGATCACGCGCTTCGTGGTGCGGCGCTGAGCAGGGCCGTCAGCGGAAGAACGCCAGCCGCGCGAGGAAGGTGTGGTCGGCCTCCGCCGCCATCAGCCCGACCAGCACCAAAAGGCACAGCGGCGGCAGCAGGATCGCGTAGACCAGCGCCATCCGCTCCCACGCCATGTGCATGAAGACCGCGACGATGAGCCCGGCCTTGAGCAGCATGAAGACGATGATCAGGCCCCAGCGCAGGTAGCTCTGCACATGGAAGTAGTCGACCATGTACGACATCGCGCTGAGCACGAACAGGAGCCCCCAGATCTTCAGGTACAGGCCGATCGGGTGCTGCTGGCCAGTGGTGGCGTGGGTGGTGTTCATGATGATGGTCCTCACCAGAGATAGAACAGCGCGAAGATGAAGACCCACACCAGGTCGACGAAGTGCCAGTACAGGCCCACGATCTCGACCACCTGGTAGTTGCCGGCCTTGTCGTAGTCGCCGCGAATGAGCTTGAAGGCCACCGCGAACAGCAGCACCACGCCGGCCGACACGTGCAGCCCGTGGAAGCCGGTGATCATGAAGAAGGCCGCGCCGAACTGCGCCGCGCCCATCGGGTTGCCCCAGGGCCGCACGCCCTCCTCGAGGATCAGCTTGGACCACTCGAAGGCCTGCATGCCCACGAAGAGTTCGCCGAAGGTGGCGGTCACGAGCATCAGCGTAGCGGCGTTCACGCGGTCGCCGCGGTAGGCGAAGTTGACCGCCATCGCCATCGTGCCGCTGCTGCTGATGAGCACGAAGGTCATGATCGCGATCAGCAAAAGCGGCACGTCGGCCCCGCCCACGTGCAGCGCGAACACCTCGCTCGGGTTCGGCCAGGCCACGGTGGTCGAGACGCGCACCGTCATGTAGCCCGTGAGGAAGCAGCTGAAGATGAAGATGTCGCTCAGCAGGAAGATCCACATCATGGCCTTGCCCCACGAGACGTGGAAGGCCTGGCGGTCGGACGACCAGTCGGCCACCAGCCCGCGCCAGCCGCTCATGGCGACGGCAGTGGAGCCGGTGAGGGTTGCGGTGCTGGAGTTCATGCGAAGCCTCCTCACGCCGTGCCGCAGAGGACGCGCGCCACCTCCGGCGTCACCCACCCCAGCAGCGCGAACAGCGCCAGCCACACGGCCAGCATGAAGTGCCAGTAGCGCGCGCACAGCGCGATGCGCCATCCGGCGCGGGCGGGGTCGGCCCACGCGACACGCGCCGCCATCGCCCACCCGACCAGTCCGCCCGCCAGGTGCAGCCCGTGCATGGCGGTCAGCAGGTAGAAGAAGCTGCCCGACGGGTTGCCCGCCGGCAGCACCTGCGCGTGCGCCATCGCGGCCCAGGCCCACAGCTGCACGCCGAGGAAGCCCGCGGCGCACAGGCCGCCGGCCAGCAGCAGGCGGCGCATGCGCGCCGGGTCCACGCGGCGCGAGGCGGCTTCCAGCGCCACGCTGCCCGCCACCAGCAGCGCCGAGCTGAGCCACAGCTGCCACGGCAGCGCGAGCGCGACCGCGTCGCCGCTGCTCATGCGCATCACGTAGGCCACGGTGAACAGGGAGAACAGCGCGGTGACCACGCCCATGAAGACCCACAGGCCGATGCCGGCGGCGCTCGCGTGCGCGTCGCGCAGCCGCACGTCGCGGGGCAGGCCGCGCAGGCGCAGGGCGGCGTCCGCGTTCATGCCGGTGCTCCGCGCGCGCCGCTCACCGGCACGTCGTCCTTGTCGTCGCTCGCCTGCGGCGGTGCGTTCTGCGCGATGAAGTCTTCCGCCACGCCCGGCACGCCGTAGGCGTAGGCCCAGCGGTAGGCCACGGGCAGCCGCGGCCCCCAGTTGCCGTGGCCGGGCGGCGTCTCGGGCGTCTGCCATTCGAGCGAGGCGGCGCGCCACGGGTTGGCGCCGGCCGGCCGGCCGCGCCAGGCGCTCCAGGCCAGGTTGACGATGAAGAGCAGCTGCGCCGCGCCGACCACCAGTGCGACCACGGTGATGAATTCATTCAGGCTGAAAGCCGACGGCGGAATGAACTTGTAGCCGTCGAAGTTGTAGTAACGCCGCGGCATGCCCAGCACACCCAGGTAGTGCATCGGGAAATAGATCGCGTAGGTGCCCAGGAAGGTGATCCAGAAATGCAGCCGGCCGATCCGGTCGTCCAGCATGCGCCCGGTGATCTTGGGAAACCAGTGGTAGAGGCCGCCGAACACCACCAACAGCGGCGCCACGCCCATCACCATGTGGAAGTGCGCCACCACGAAGTAGGTGCCCGACAGCGGAATGTCCACGCTCACGTTGCCCAGGAAGAGGCCCGTGAGCCCGCCGATGACGAAGGTGCACACGAAGGCCAGCGCGAACAGCATCGGCACCGACAGGTGGATGTCGCCGCGCCACAGCGTGAGCAGCCAGTTGTAGACCTTGATCGCCGTGGGCACCGCGATGACCAGCGTGGTGGTGGCGAAGAAGAAGCCGAAGTACGGGTTCATGCCGCTCACGAACATGTGGTGCGCCCACACCACCACGCTGAGCCCGCCGATGGCCACGATGGCCCACACCATCGTGCGGTAGCCGAAGATGCGCTTGCGCGCGTGCACGCTGATGAGGTCTGACACGATGCCGAAGGCCGGCAGCGCCACGATGTAGACCTCGGGGTGCCCGAAGAACCAGAACAGGTGCTGGAACAGCAGCGGGCTGCCGCCCTTGTGGCCCGACAGCTGCCCCATCGACACCAGCGCCGGCATGAAGAAGCTGGTGCCCACCGTGCGGTCCAGCAGCAGCATCACGCCGCTGACGAACAGCGCCGGAAAACCCAGCAGCGCCAGCACCGTGGCCACGAAGATGCCCCACACCGTGAGCGGCATGCGCAGCAGCGTCATGCCCCGGCAGCGCGCCTGCAGCACGGTGGTCGCGTAGTTCAGGCCGCCCATGGTGGTGGCCACGATGAAGATCAGCAGCGACACCAGCATCAGCACGATGCCGCCGCCGTGGCCCGGCGTGCCGGGCAGGATCGACTGCGGCGGGTACAGCGTCCAGCCCGCGCCCGTGGGGCCGCCCGCGACGAAGAAGCTGGCCATCAGCACCACCACCGACAGCAGGTAGACCCAGAAGCTCAGCATGTTGAGGTAGGGGAACACCATGTCGCGCGCCCCCACCATGAGCGGGATCAGGTAGTTGCCGAAGCCGCCCAGGAACAGCGCCGTGAGCAGGTAGATCACCATGATCATCCCGTGCATGGTCACGAACTGGTAGTAGCGCTCGGCGTTGATGAACTCGAACTGGCCCGGAAAGCCCAGCTGCAGCCGCATGAGGTTGGACAGCACCAGCCCGACCACGCCCACCGCGATGGCGGTGCAGGCGTACTGCACGGCGATCACCTTGTGGTCCTGGCTCCAGACGTAGCGGCGCAGGAAGCCCTGCGGCGCCGGGTGACCGCCATCGTCGTGTTCGTCGTCGGCGGGGGTGAGCACAGCAGCGTCGGTCATCGCGCGGCCTTCTGTTCGGTGGCAGCCTGCGCCGGCGGGCTGCCCAGACTCTGGATGTAGGCCACCAGCGCGGCCAGTTCCTCGTCGCTCAGGTCGATCTTCGGCATCACCGGCGGGAAGCCCTTCACGTGGCGCGCCTGCGGGTCGCGGATGAAGCTGCGCAGATAAGCCTCATCGACCAGCGCCGTGCTGCCGTCGGCCATCGACTCGTTCTTGCCGTACAGGCCCTTCCAGGTCGGCCCCACGCGTGTGCTGCCGTCGATGGTGTGGCAGGCCACGCAGCCCTTGGTGTCGGCCAGCGCGCGGCCCTGGTCGACGCGGCCGCCACCGCCGGCCGGTGCCTGGGCAGCCTGCGCCGCCTGGGCCGCTTGCGCCAGCTGCATCGCGCCGAAGGTCGGCAGCGCCGTGCGCCAGGCGTCGTAGGCCGCCGCGTCCTCCACCACCACGAAGCCGCGCATGTTCGGATGGCCCACGCCGCACAGCTGCGCGCACAGCGCCTCGTAGCGGCCCGCGACGGTGGGCGTGAACCAGAAGCGGCTGACCTGCCCCGGCACGATGTTCATGCGGGCGCGGATGGGCGGCACGAAGAAGTCGTGCAGCACGTCGTGGGAGCGCATCAGCACCAGCACCGGCTGGCCGATCGGCAGGTGTACCTCGTCGCCGGGGACCAGCAGGTCGTCCAGCCCCGCCGCGTCGGCCGGGTCGAGCCCGAAGGGGTTGGCGGCGGTGACGAAGCGCGCGTCGGTCGCGCCCAGCTTGCCGTCCGCGCCCGGCAGGCGAAAGCGCCACTGCCACTGCTGGCCCAGCACCTCGAGCACGCGCGCGTCATGCGGCGTGCGCACGTAGTTCGCGTACACCACGAGGCCGGGCGCCAGCAGCGCCATGATGCCGACGGTGGTGCCGCCGATGAGCCAGCGCTCCAGCGTGCGGCTCTCGGGCGCATGCGGCGCCACGCGGCGCCCCTCGCGGTGGCGAAAGCGCACCACGGTGTAGGCGAGGAACAGGTTGATGACGACGAAGAACAGGCCCGTGATGAGCAGCGTGATGGTCAGCGTGTCGTCCATGCGCTGCCAGTTGGAGGCCAGCGGCGTCGTCCACCACGGGTTGACGGCGTGGAACGCCACCGAGGCCACCACGATGAGCAACAGGACGACGGCGATGGTCATGTGCTGCGCTCCCTGGGGTGGCCATCGTGGGTTCCGGGAGTCGCATGCGCGGCGGCTTCAGCGGATCGCCGGGATCCGCGGCTCTTCGCCCTCGAAGCGGGCCTCGGGGTGCGTGGCCTCCAGCATCGCCTCGACCTCGCGCACGCGCGACGGCGGCAGGTCGACCATCAACAGGACCTGGCCCTGTGCGATGGCGCTTTCGAAGCGCGCCAGCCGCGGGCTCGGGATCGACACGCCGACCATGGTGGCCGACCAGGCGCCCACCACGCCGCCCAGCAGCGCCAGGCCCACGGCCACGGCCCATTCGGGCTCGTCGCCGAACACAGGGAACAGCAGCGCGGCCAGCAGCCCGACGACCACGCCGCAGGCGGTGCCGAGCACCCAGCCGGTCTTGGCGGCGTGAACGAGGTCGGAGGTCTGCCAGACGTTGGCCGCATGGAGCCCGGCCATGTCCTGGCCTTCGCGTGCGGCGAAATGCAGGTGCGCGATGTCGACACGCGCCTGCAGCAGATCGTGCATCGCCTGCCTGGCACTCGCCAGGTCCGGCAACAGCCAATAGATGCGTCTTTTCACGGCGCCTCCTTTCCGTCTTGCGACGAGCAAGAGACCATGCTTGAGTTATAGGCTCAAGAAGGGCTGCATTCAAGTCGGCGCGCCATCGGGACCGACCCGGTGAGTACGGAAGTTCGTCGGTTTCCAGAAGGGCAATTGCACTGAATAATCCGCCGCTCCAGGCCCCCACGGCCTCATGAAAAACAAGAAGGAGCAGACGACATGCGCATGGAGCGAGGCCCCCGGTTTTCCCACTTTTCTCGGTTTTCTTTTCCCCGCCGTCATCCGGCATCCCCCCTTCCCTGGCTCGCGGCCGCCCTTGCAGGGCTCGCAGGCGGCGCCGCGCACGCGGCCTGCGGCCCCACCGCCACGCCGGTCACCGGCGACATCGTGGTCTGCGACGGCACCACGACCGTATCGCCCAGCGTGATCGCCACGCCGGGCAGCACCGGCGTCACCATCACCGTGAACAGCGGCGCCACGCTGACCACCAACGCCACGCAGGCGCTGCTGGTGCGCGATGCGAGCACCATCACCAACAACGGCACCATCACGGTGTCGGGCGGCTCGGGCTCGGCGCGCGCGGCGATGGTCGCCACGGGCAACGACAACACGCTGACCAACAACGGCAGCCTGCGCACCACGAGCAGCGGCACCTCCGGCATCCTGGTGACGTCGAACAGCAGCACGCGCACCCTCATCACCAACAACGGCAGCATCGTCACCACGGGCGGCAGCTCGCACGGTATCTCTTTGCTGGGCCCGGGCAACACGGTGATCAACAACGGCAGCATCTCGGCCATCGGCAGCTCGGCCAAGGGCGTGTACCTGCAGGGCGGCAACCTCGTGGCCAACCTGCTGGTGAACACCGGCAGCATCGCCACCACGGGCGCCAACTCGCCGTCGGGCGGCGCCGACGCGGTGCATGCGAACACGCTCGGCGGCACTTTCTTCTCGCGCGTGGAGAACCGGGCCGGCGCCTCGTTCTCGAGCGCCAACGGCTACGGCTACCGCGGCCAGAACGGCAACGACGTGCTGGTCAACGCCGGCACCATCGAAGGCCACGGCGGCACCGCCAGCACCGACGCGATCTACATGGGCGCGCTCGGCAACGGCACGCTGATATTGCAGACCGGCTCGGTCATCAAGGGCGGCGCCGACGGCGGCGTCGGCAAGACGGCCAGCACCTTTCTCGAAGGCAGCGGCACGGTCGACAACGCCTTCCGCAACTTCCAGCACCTGACGATGCGCGGCACCGCGTGGTCGTGGCAGACCGACGCGAGCTTCTCGGATTCGATCCGCGTCGAGTCCGGCCGCTTCACCCTGCCCGCCACGCTGACCAGCCCGGTCATCGCGGTGTTGCCCGGCACCACCGTGGCCGGCACCGGCACCTTCGCGGGCAACGTCACGAACCAGGGCACGCTGCTGCCCGGCCCGAACGACGGCGTCGGTTTCGGCGCCTTCACGGTGCGCGGCAACTACGTGGGCGGCAGCGGCGCACTGCTGCAGGTCAACACCGTGCTGGCGGGCGACAACGCGCCCTCGGACAAGCTGGTGATCGACGGCGGTGCGGCCACGGGGTCCACCGGCCTGCGCGTGGTGAACCGTGGCGGCCTGGGCGCGCCCACGCTGGCCGACGGCATCCTGGTGGTGCAGGCCGTCAACGGCGGCACCACGGCCGACCACGCGTTCTCGCTGACCCAGGCGGTGGAGGCCGGTGCCTACAACTACCGGCTGTTCCGCGGCGGCGCGACAGGCAGCCACCGCGACAACTGGTACCTGCGCAACAACGGCTACCTCGTGGGCGGCACCGTGGTGGGCTCGCTGGAGGAAGCCGCCGAGGTGATCGCCGAGACAGGCTCGCCGGCGACGGTGGAACAGGTCAAGCTCTACCGGCCCGAGGTGCCGCTGTACAGCGCCCTGCCGATCGCCGTGCGCCGCCTCGGGCTGGCGCAGCTGGGCACCTTCCACGACCGGCAGGGCGACCCGCAGTTGCTTGCGGACGGTGAAGGCCGGCAGGCCTCGTGGGGCCGCGTGTTCGGCGAAAGCACGCGCCAGCGCCTGCGCGGCGATGCCAATCCGCAGTTCGACGGCAGCGTCAGCGGCCTGCAGCTGGGCCACGACTTCCTGGCGGCCACCGACGGCGCGGGCGGGCGCCACCGCGTCGGCGTGCTGGGCGGCTACACGCGGGCCAGCGGCCACGCGAGCGGCGTCGCCGGCGGCGCCACCAACGAGGCGGCCGGCCGGCTCACCGTCGAGGGCTACAGCCTGGGCGCCTACTGGACCCGCATCGCGAGCAGCGGCTGGTACACCGACGCCGTGCTGCTGGCCACGCGCTACAAGGCCGATGCGCGCTCCACCTTGGGGCGCGGCGGCCGCCCGCACGGCACCAGCGTGACCGCATCGCTCGAGGCCGGCTACCCGCTGGCACTGAGCGACACCGTCACGCTGCAGCCGCAGGTGCAGCTGATCTGGCAGCGCAGTTCGCTCGACGACTTCGACGACGGCCTCTCGACCGTGCGCTTCCAGCGCGACAACGCCGTCACCGGCCGGCTGGGCGCGCGGCTCGAAGGCCGCTTCGAGGCAGGCGGCAGCGTCTGGAAGCCTTACCTGAAGCTCAACCTGTGGCACACCTTCAGCGGCAGCAACGCCCTCTACTTCGGGCCGAGCGACCGGGTCGCCAACCGCCGCAACGCAAGCGCGCTCGAAGTGGGCGGCGGCATCGTCGGGCAGGTGAACAAGACGCTGTCGGTCTACGGCGGCCTGGCCTACACCAGCGCCATCGGCATCACCGAGCAGACCGGCGTGCAGGGCCAGCTGGGGCTGCGCATGCGCTGGTGACCCCGGGGCGACGGGCGCCCGGACGGCTCGACTTTTGACCGTCCGTGCAAATTTGATGGCATGCGGTTTGCTTGATAAAGATCAACGGGTATCCACGGATAGCCAGTCTTTTTTGACCGTATGGATAATTTAGCCCATCATCCCGTCCGCCCGCCACGAGGTACACCCCGATGAATCACCCCCCCTTGCGCAGCCGCTTCTGGTCCGACCTGACCAGTGAAGAGTTCTCCCGCCTCGACCGCGAACGGCTGATCGCCGTGCTGCCGGTGGGGGCGACCGAACAGCACGGCCCCCATTTGCCGATGTCGACCGACACCGCCACCATCGACGGCATGGTGCGCGCCAGCCTGCCCTACCTGCCCGACGACCTGCCGGTGCTGTTCCTGCCCACCGTGCCCTACGGCAAGAGCAACGAGCACTCGCGCTACCCGGGCACGCTCACGGTGTCGGCCAACACGCTGATCTCGCTGTGGAAAGACGTCGGCGCCTGCGTCGCCAAGGCCGGCGTGCGCAAGCTGGTGCTCTACAACAGCCACGGCGGCCAGATGAGCGTCATGGACATCGTGGCGCGCGACCTGCGCGAAGAGCACGACATGATGGTCGTGGCCGCCAACTGGTACACGCTGGGCCTGCCCGAGGGCCTGTTCACCGCGCACGAAGGCAAGCACGGCATCCACGCCGGCGACCTCGAAAGCTCGGTGATGCTGCACCTCACGCCCGACTACGTGCGCAAGGATCAGTTCCAGAACTTCGGCTCCATGACCGAGCAGCTGGCGGCCGAGAACAAGTTCCTGTCGATCACGCCCAGCGGCAAGCTCGGCTGGCAGATGCACGACATCAACCCGGCCGGCGCCGCCGGCGATGCCACGCGCGCCAGCGCCGAGAAGGGCGCGGCGGTGCTCGACCACGTGGGCCAACGCTTCGTCGAGCTGCTGCACGAGATCGACCGCTTCCCGCTCTCGCGCCTGGCCAACGTTCCGGCCTGGCGCTGACGCCAAGGAGTCCCATGGAAAGCACCACGCCATCCACGCCGCCCCTGGTCCGCCTGCGCAACGTCGGCAAGCGTTTTGCCAACGGCACGCTCGCCCTGCAGGGCATGACGCTCGACATCGGCGAGCACGACTTCGTCAGCTTCCTGGGCCCCTCGGGCTGCGGCAAGAGCACCGCGCTGCGGCTGATCGCCGGGCTCACGCGCATCAGCTCGGGCGACATGCAGTGGTCGGGCGCCAACACCGGCAGCGCCAAGGACAGCAAGAGCGACCGCGACCTGGGCTTCGTGTTCCAGGAGCCCACGCTCATGCCCTGGACCAAGGTGTTCGACAACGTCTGGCTGCCGCTCAAGCTCGCGGGCATGAGCCGCGACGAAGCCGCGCCGGTGGTGCAGCACGTGCTGGAACTGGTCGGCCTCTCGCGCTTTGCCGACGTGTACCCGCGCGAGCTCTCGGGCGGCATGAAGATGCGCGTGTCGATCGCGCGCGCGCTGGTCACGCACCCGCGCCTGCTGCTCATGGACGAGCCCTTTGCCGCGCTCGACGAAATGACGCGCATCAAGCTCAACAACGACCTGCTGGCCATCTGGCGCGAGCACCGCTTCTCGATCGTGTTCGTCACGCACAGCGTGTACGAGTCGGTCTACCTGTCGAACCGCATCGTCGTGATGGCGGCGCGCCCGGGCCGCGTGATCGACGAGATCGCCATCGACGAGCCCTACCCGCGCGGCGAAGCCTTCCGCACCTCCAGCCGCTACAACGCGCATTGCACGGCTGTTTCGCAATCTCTGCACGGAGCGCTCCATGGCCTCGACATCGACCATTGAAACCGTGATGCCCCTCGACACCACCAACGAAGCCACGCCGTCCGCCGAGACGCTGCGCGCGCACGAAGACAAGCTGCGCCGGCGCGAGGCCACGCTGCGCATCGTCGTGCCGGTCGTCATCGTCGCGGCGCTGCTGCTGGTGTGGGAATGGATGGTGCGTGCCAACGACATCCCGCACTACATCCTGCCGGCGCCCTCGCTCATCCTGCGCACGCTGTTCGACAACTGGGGGTCGCTCTCGGGCGCGCTGTGGTTCACGGTGAAGCTCACGCTGCTGGCGCTGGGCGCCGCCATCGTCGGCGGCGTGCTGCTGGCGATTGCCTTCGCGCTGTTCAAGTGGGTGGAGATCGGCCTGTTCCCGATCGCCGTGATCCTGCAGGTGACGCCGATCATCGCGATCGCGCCGCTGATCCTGATCTACGTGTCGAGCACCACCGCGGCGCTGTTGCTGTGCGCGTGGATCGTGGCCTTCTTCCCGATTCTGTCGAACACCGTCATCGGGCTGAAGAGCGCCGACAGCAACCTGCGCGACCTGTTCCAGCTGTACAAGGCCTCGCCCTGGCAGACCTTCCGCTACCTGCTGGCGCCCAGCGCGCTGCCGTACTTCATGGCGGGCCTGAAGATCGCCGGCGGCCTGAGCCTGATCGGCGCGGTGGTGGCCGAGTTCACGGCCGGCACGGCGGGCAAGGAAACGGGGCTGGCCTCGCGCATCCTCGAGTCGAGCTTCCGCACCGAGATCCCGATGATGTTCGCGGCGCTGCTGCTGGTGTCCTTGCTGGGCATCGTGATCTTCATCGTGTTCGCCGCCCTGTCGCGCCTCGTGCTCGGCCACTGGCATGAAAGCGAAATGCGCCGTGAACGCTAGAACCCCGCTGTCCACCGTCGACTGGGACGCCGTGCGCGAGGACCTGCGCGGCCTGAACGTGATCGCCACGCCCAGCCAGCGCAAGCAGCTGTCGAAGGACTTCTACTGGTACAGCCCGATCCTCACGGCGCAGCTCGCGGGCTGCGTGGCCGACCTCGTGGTCAAGGTCAGCACCGAGGACGACGTGCGCCAGGCCGCGGCCGTGGCCGCGAAGTGGAAGCTGCCGCTCACCGTGCGCGCGGGCGGCACCGGCAACTACGGCCAGTGCGTGCCGCTCGAAGGCGGGCTCGTGCTCGACGTGACGCAGATGTGCCGCGTGCTCGACCTGGCCGACGGCCGCATCCGTGTCGAGGCCGGCGCGCGCATGCACGACATCGACCTGGCCGCGCGCGAGACCGGGCAGGCGCTGCGCATGTGGCCCTCGACCTGGCACGTGGCCAGCATCGGCGGCTTCATCGCGGGCGGCTTCGGCGGCATCGGCTCGTTCCGACACGGCATCCTGCGCGACCCCGGCAACCTGCTGCGCGCGCGCGTGATGACGGTGGAGCGCGAGCCGCGCGTCATCGAGCTGGTGGGCGACGAGATCCAGCAGGTGCACCATGCCTACGGCACCAACGGCGTGATCCTCGACGTGGAAGTGGCGCTGAGCCCGGCGGTCGACTGGGTGCACTGCACGGCGCTGTTCGACACCTACCGCGGCGCGCTCGACTTCGGCATTGCCGCGCAGGCGCCCTCGCTGGACATCTTCCTGCTGTCGACCGTGGAGGCGCGCTTCTCGCCCTACTACACGGCCATGGGCGATCGCTTTCCGTCCGACCGGCACGCGGTGTTCACCATGGTCTCGCCCGACTCGATGGCCGAGTTCCGCGCGCTCGCGGCGGCGCACGGCGGCACCCTGTCGGTGGCCGGCACCGAGGCCGAACTGCAGGCCGAGGGCCTGCCGCCGGCCTACGAGTGCGCCTTCAACCACACGACGCTGCAGGCGCTGAAGGCCGACCGCAGCTGGACCTACCTGCAGGTGGCCTACGCCCAGCCCTTCGACCCGGCCGTGGTCGAGCGCCACATGCAGATCTTCGGCGACGACGTGCTGCAGCACCAGGACTTCGCGCGCGCCAACGGTCAGTGCGGCACCTTCGGCATCCTGCTCGTGCGCTGGAAGGGTGAGGCCCACCAGTACGAGGTGATGCGCGAGATCGAGTCGCAAGGCGGCGCGCAGATCTTCAACCCGCACGTCTTCACCATCGAGGACGGCGGCATGAAGACCATCGACACGCAGCAGATCGAGTTCAAGAAGCGCAGCGACCCGATGGGCCTGATGAACCCCGGCAAGACGCGCGGCTGGACGCCCGACATGGCCGTCGAGCGCTGAGAAAAACATTTAGTCTTCGCATCCCGTCCCCACCCCAACCTCCACAGGAGTCCGTCCCCATGCGCATCCCCGCTTTCTCTCTTCGGCCGCTGGCCTTCGGCCTGGCCCTCGCAGGCGCCGCCTTCTCCGCACAGGCCCAGGACAAAGTGGTGTTCGCCACCAACTGGAAGGCGCAGGCCGGCCACGGCGGCTTCTACCAGGCGCTGGTGGACGGCACCTACAAGAAGTACGGGCTCGACGTGGAAATCATGCAGGGCGGCCCGATGGTCAACAACCGACCCATGCTGCCGGCCGGCAAGGTCGACTTTTTGATGACCGGCAACCTGCTGCAGTCGTTCGACAACGTGAAGAACGGCGTGCCCACCGTGGTGGTCGCGGCCATCTTCCAGAAAGACCCGCAGGCCATGTTCGCCCACCCGGGCCAGGGCTACGACACCTTCAAGGACATGACCAAGGCGCCCGTGGCCTTCATCGGCAAGGACGGCCAGTTCAGCTTCTGGCAGTGGATGAAGTCGGAGCACGGCTTCAAGGACGCGCAGCTCAAGCCCTACACCTTCAACGTGGGCCCGTTCCTGGCCGACAAGAAATCCATCCAGCAGGGCTACGCCATCTCGGAGCCGCTGTCGATCAAGGCGCAGGCCGGCTTCGACCCGGTGGTGCACCTCTTGGCCGACCACGGCTTCTCGACCTACGCCACCACCATCGAGACCCGCGCCGACCTCATCAAGACCAAGCCCGAGACGGTGCGCAAGTTCATCGAGGCCTCGATCGTCGGCTGGAACAACTACCTCTACGGCGACAACAAGGCCGCCAACGAACTCATCGCCAAGACCAACCCCGACGCCACGCCGGCCGCGCTGCAGGGCTCCATCGACCTCATCAAGAAGATGGGCATCATCGACAGCGGCGACTCGCTCACCAAGGGCATCGGCGCCATGGACGAAGCACGCGTGAAGGACTTCTACGACAAGATGGTCAAGGCCGGCCTGTACAAGCCGGGCGAGATCGACCTGTCGAAGGTCGCGACCACGCAGTTCGTCAACAAGGGCGTCGGTGTCGACATCCGCAAGAAGCTCACCGGCAAGTAATTCGCTTCGTTTTTTCCCGTGGGTCGCGCGGGGCTTGCGCCGGGGTCAGATGCCGGCGCCTGGGTTGCCATAAGGCACGCGCGGCCTTTTATCCCTGGGCTCTGACCCCGTCTCGCCGAACAGGCGAACCGGCCCGAACCATGAAAACGCTCGTCGTCCATTGCCATCCGAACCCTGACAGCTTCAACCACGCGCTGTACCGCACCGCCCTCGAGGCCCTGACGCCGCGACATCCCGTCAAGGCCATCGACCTGTACGCCGAGGGCTTCGACCCGACGCTGACACGCGAAGAGCGCATCGCCTACCTCGACAACCCCGAACTGATCCGCGAACGCGTGAAACCCCACGTCGAAGCGCTGCTGTGGGCCGAGCACCTGGTGTTCGTGTACCCCACCTGGTTCCATGGACCGCCGTCCATGCTCAAGGGCTGGCTCGAGCGCGTGTGGCTGCCGGGCGTGGCTTTCCTGCCCGCCGAGCGCAAGGGACAACTCGCCAAGTCGGGCATGCGGCACATCCGCCGGTTGACGGTGGTGACCACGGGCGGTTCGCCGCGCTGGTTCGTGATGGCCATCGGCGACCCGGGGCGGCGGCTGTTCACGCGCGCGCTGCGGGCGCTGTTCGCGTGGCGCTGCAAGGTCACGTGGCTGCAGCTGCACGACATGAACGCCGTCACCGACCGCGACCGCACCCATTTCATCGCGCGCGTGGCGCGCACGCTGCACAACATCCAGTAGACAAGCAGGGAGACACACACCATGAGCCTCGAACGCACGCTGACCGTCCGTGTCGAACGCATCTCGCGGCAGACGCCGGAAATCCTGGCCTTCGAGCTGGCGCATCCGTGGGGCCGCGCACTGCCCGGCTACGAGGCCGGCGCGCACATCGACGTGCACATGCCCGGCGGCTTCTCGCGCCAGTACTCGCTGGCGCGCGCGCCCTCGGGCAGCGGCGGCTACGTGATCGGCGTGAAGCGCGAACACGCGAGCCGCGGCGGCTCGGCCTCGATGCACGAGCGCGTGCGCGAGGGCGACCTGATCGCGATCAGCGCACCGCGCAACACCTTCCCGCTGCGCGCCGAAGCCCGCCGCCACCTGCTGCTGGCCGGCGGCATCGGCATGACGCCGCTGCTGGCCATGGCGCAGGCGCTGGCCGCGCGCGGCGCCGACTTCACGCTGTGCGTGTTCGCGCGCAGCGAGGAGCACCTGGCCTTCGCCGAGGCGCTGCACGCGCCCGCGCTGGCGCCGCACCTGAAGCTGCACCTGGACCAGGGCGATGCGACGCAGCGCATCGACCTGCGCGCGCTGCTGGCCGAGCGCGCGCCCGACACGCACCTGTACGTGTGCGGCCCCGGCGGCTTCATGCAGGCGGTGCGCGAGGCCGCCGCGCACTGGCCCGAGGACGCGCTGCACACCGAGTACTTCGCCGCGCCCACCGGCACGGCCGCCGCCACCACGGGCCTGCCCTTCACGTTGAAGCTGGCGCGGCGCGGCATCGAAGTGCCGGTGGCGGCCGACCAGACCGCGGTCGACGCGCTGCACGAAGTGGGCATCGACATCCCCGTGTCGTGCCAGCAGGGCCTGTGCGGCACCTGCGTGGTCGAGGGCGACGGCGAAGGCGCCGAGCACCGCGACTTCTGCCTCACGGGCACCGAGCGGCGCACCAAGGTGGCACTGTGCTGCTCGCGCGCCAAGGGCCCCGACCTGGTGCTGCAGCTGTGAGCGTGACGGACACCGACAGCGAAGCACCCGCCACGCGCGGGCGTTCGCGCAAGTACACGCAGGTGCTGGGCCTCATCAACCAGGCCGCCATCGAGGTGTTCGCCAGCGAAGGGCTGGCCGGCGCCTCGACGCAGGCCATCGCCGACAAGGCCGGCCTGTCGAAGGCGCAGCTGCATTACTACATCGAGAGCAAGGAGGCGCTGTACCGCCAGGTGCTGCAGGACATCCTGACCGACTGGATCGTGGTGTTCGGCTTCAGCGACGAGGCCTTCGGCCCGCGCAAGGTGCTGGGCGACCTGATCCAGCGCAAGATGATGTTCTCGTTCGAGCACCCGCTGCGTTCGCGCATCTTCACCGCCGAAATGATGCGCGGCGCGCCCGTCATCAACAGCATGATGGACACGAGCAAGCAGCGCACCGACCAGGCCGCCGCCGTGATCCAGAACTGGATGAACCAGGGCCTGATGGACACCGCCGACCCGATGCTGGTGCTGTTCCACATCTGGGCCGTGACGCAGTTCTATGCCGACCACGCCACGCAGGCCGCCTACTACCGCAACACGGCGCAGCAGGGCGACGACAAGGACCGCCGCTACCTGATCGAGCAGGTGACGGAGTTCCTGCTCAAGGGCGCGGGCGTCAAGTAGCCGCGCGCTGCGGCAGGTACATGGTGGCTTCCACTTCCACCAGCACCTCGTCGCCCGGCAGGAAGCGCGACACCTCGACCACCGTGCTCACCGGCGGCTCGCCCGGATAGAACAGGCCGCGCACGCGGTTGTAGAAGGCGTAGTGCGGCAGGTGACGGAAGTACTGCACCAGCTTCACCACGTCTTCCATGGTGCCGCCGTGCTCGGCGGCGATCTGGCGGATGCGCTCCAGCACGAACCAGCTCTGCGCCACGATGGGCGCCTCGAAGATGTCGACCGACATCTGGCCCGTGGCGTAGCCCACGCCTTGCAGCGCGGTGCGGGCTTCTTCGGGAATGGCGTCGTAGCCGGCCACCGCGCGGCGCGTGGCCGGGTCGACGGCGACCACGCCGCTCATGAAGACGAAATCGCCGACGCGCTTGGCGGCGGCATAGTTGGCCATCGGCTTGCCCATGCTCATGGTGTGTTCTCCAGTGCCCGGCCTGCGCGGTAGACGGTGCGTTGCCGTCCGCGCGGGCCGATGAGTTCGTGTTCGTCGGTGGCGGCCAGCACCACCAGGTCGGCCGGGCAGCCCGGCGCGATGCGGCCGTCCCACGCGAGCCCCAGCGCCTTGGCGGGGTTCACGGTGATGGTGTCGAGCCAGTCGGCGGCGGGCGCCAGGTGCGCCATCTGCACGCCCAGGCCGAAGGTCTCGAGCAGATCGTAGCTGCCGTAGGGATAGAAGGCGTCCTGCACGTTGTCGGTGGCCAGGCTGGCGCGCAGGCCGTGCGCCGCGGCCTCGCGGATGCGCGTGATGCCGCGCGCCACAGGCGTGCGGTCCCACGCGCCCTGCAGGTAGAGGTTGGTGGTCGGCAGCGCGACGAGGTGCAGTCCGGCGCCGGCGCACAGCGTGAGCGTTTCTGCGGCCACGGCATCGTCCTGCACCGAGAGCGAGCAGGCGTGGCCGCAGACCACGCGGCCCTTGAAGTCGCGCGCGCGCACCAGCTGCGCGATGCTGCGCAGGCCGTTGGCGTCGGTGTCCAGGCCTTCGTCGACATGGAAGTCGAGCCCCAGCCCGTGCTGCTGCGCGAGGTCGAACACGCGGCCCAGCTTGGCGAAGAGGCCGTCGTTGCGGTAGATGAAAGCGCCCAGCGAACCGCCCGCGCGTTTCACCTCGCGCGCGATGCGCTCGCCGGCGGCAAGGTCGGCGAACACGTCGAGCGGCACGAGCGCGACGAACTGCAGCTCGATGCGGCCGGCCCATTCCTCGCGCAGCGCCTCGAACACGGCCAGCGCGGCCGGTGGCTCGGGCTCGACCCAGTCGAGGTGCGTGCGCAGCGCGCGCGTGCCGGCACGCCAGGCCTCGTGCAGCGCGCGCTCCATGCGCAGGCGCAGCGAGGCGCCGGTCCAGCTCGCGCGGTGGCGGCCCATGCGCTCGATGGCGGTGAACAGGTCGCCCTGCGCGGCGCCGACGTCCTGCACGGTGAAGTTCTTGTCGATGTGCGCGTGCGCCTCGACGAGCGCGCTCAGCAGCGTGCCGCGCGCCTGCGTCTGCGAGGCGCTGGGCGCGATGGCCGCGACCTTGTCGCCGTCGATCGTGACGTCGAAGACCTGCGCATCGCCCGCTGCAGCGAAGCCCCGCAGCGGCGCCGGAATGCGCAGCGCTTCGAGCGTCGTGGTCGTCATGCGCGCTGGCGCCAGTCGCGCAGCCAGCCCAGGCCGGCCGAGGTGCCGCCGGGCTCCATGCCGCGGCGCGGGCGGTACTCGCAACCGACCCAGCCTTGCCAGCCGCACTGCGCCGAAACCTCGTCGATCACGCCGAAGAGGTAGTCGTAGTTCTGCTCGCCCACATCGGGCTCGTGGCGCTCGGGCACGCCCGCGATCTGCAGGTGGCCGACGCGGCCGGTCGGCAGGTACTGGCGCAGCTTCATCGCCACGTCGCCCTCGACGATCTGGCAGTGGTACAGGTCCATCTGCACCTTGAGGTTGGCGGCGCCCACGGCCTCGACGATCTGGTGCGCGTGGTCCTGCCGGTTGAGGAAGAAGCGCGGAATGTCGCGCGTGTTGATCGGCTCGATCAGCACATCACGCCCGGCCTTCGCGGCCTCGGCCGCGGCCCAGCGCAGGTTCCCGACATAGACGGCCTCTGCCGCCTCGCGCGTGAGGCCTTCGGGCACGAGGCCGGCCATCACGTGGATGCGCGGGCAGTCGAGCGCCACGGCGTAGTCGATGGCCTTGGCGATGCCTTCGCGGAACTCGCCCTCGCGCCCCAGCAGGCAGGCCAGGCCACGTTCGCCGCCGGCCCAGTCGCCGGGCGGGCCGTTGAACAGCACCTGCTGCAGGCCGTTGTGCTTCAGGCGCGCGACGATGTCTTCCTTGCTGAAGTCGTAGGGAAAGAGGTACTCGACGGCCTGGAAGCCGTCTTTCGCGGCGGCGTCGAAGCGGTCGAGAAATGCGAGCTCCGGGTAGAGCATCGAGAGGTTGGCGGCGAATTGGGGCATGGGGTGTTTGTACTACCAGCGCGCACCGAAAGTGCGGCGCAGTTCATCGATCTGGTCGGGGGTGAGCGGTGCGGGCCGGGTGGCCTGCGTGAGCATCTGCAGGCGGGCGGTTTCTTCGAGCTCTTCGAGCACGGCCATGGCGGCGGCCGGCGTCTCGTGCCAGACGTTGGGGCCCAGGCGCGCGAGCATCGCCGCGCGGATCGGCGTGCCGGCCGCGCCGTAGCGCGCGATGGTCTGCGCCACCTGTTCGGCCGCCTCGGGCGCACCGGGGCGGTGGTACGGGATGACCGGCACATGGCCGACCTTCATCACGAAGTAGGGCGTGAGCGCGGGCAGCAGTTCGGCTTGCGGGTTGCCCAGGGTCAGGGCCACGCAGTGCGTGCTGTGCGTGTGGATCACGCAGGCCGTGGCGGCATCGAAGCCGCGCGCGGCGGCGTAGATGCGCGTGTGCAGCGCGATGGTCTTGCTGGCGCGGTCGCCGCCGGTCTGCTGGCCCTGCGCATCGAGCCGTGCGAGCCGCGCGGGGTCGAGAAAGCCCAGGCAGGCGTCGGTCGGCGTGATGAGGAAACCGTCGTCCAGCCGCACGCTGATGTTGCCGGCCGTGGCATGCACGTAGCCGCGCTCGAACAGGCTGCGGCCGACGCGGCAGATTTCGTCGCGGGCTTCGTTCTCGGTCATGCGAGCACTGTAAAAGCTTTGGTGAAGAAATCGTCGCTGCCGAAGTTGCCCGACTTCAGCGTGATGTGCAGCCCGGCTTCGGGCGCGGCATCGGAGCGCGCATGGCACCACGGCACGCCGGGGTCGATCTGCGGACCGATCTGCATCTGCGCGATGCCCAGCGCCTGCACGCAGGCACCCGAGGTCTCGCCGCCGGCCACCACCAGCTGGTGCACGCCGCGCTCGACCAGGCCGCGCGCAATGGCGGCGATGGTGCGTTCGACCATGGCGCCGGCTTCCTCCACGCCGAGCCGTCCCTGCACCGACTTCACCGCGCCGGCTTCGGCGGTCGAGTAGACGAGCACAGAACCCTTGTCGATCAGCGGTGCGGCCCAGGCCAGCACTTCGGCTGCCACGTCCACGCCTGCCGCGATGCGCAGCGGGTCGATGGCCATGGCCGCGCCGCCGCGCTGGATGAAGTCGAGCACCTGCCGATTGGTGGCCAGCGAGCAGCTGCCCGAGACCACCGCCGTCTTGCCGCCGGCCTTCGGCAGCGCGCTGGCCTGCGACGACGGCGCGAGGCCGAAGTTGGCCGGCAGGCCGATGGCCACGCCCGAGCCAGCGGTGAGCAGCGGCAGCTTGGCGAGGGCCGGGCCCATGCGCAGCAGGTCGTCGTTCGAGACCGCGTCGACGATGGCGATCGACACGCCCTCGGCCTTCAGCTGCGCGATGCGTTCTTCGATGGCGGCTGCGCCGCGTGCGACCACCGCGTGGTCGATGAGGCCCACCTTGCGCGTGCACTGCGCCTGCAGCACGCGCACGAGGTTCGGGTCGGTCATCGGCGTGAGTGGATGGTTCTGCATGCCGCTCTCGTTGAGCAGCACATCGCCCGCAAACAGGTAGCCCTTGAACACGGTGCGCTTGTTGTCGGGGAAGGCGGGCGTGGCGATGGTGAAGTCGCATTGCAGCGCGTCCATCAGCGCCTCGGTCACGGGGCCGATGTTGCCCCTGACCTCGCCGGTGAAGGTGCTGTCGAAGGTCGAGCAGTACTTGAAGTAGATCTGCTGCGCGCCCTGCGCCTGCAGCCAGCGCAGCGCGTCGAGCGACTGGGCGATGGCCTCGGCCGGCGCGATGGTGCGCGACTTGAGCGCGACCACGACCGCATCCACGTCGGCATCGAGCGGGCCGGCGGGCACGCCGATGGTCTGCACCACGCGCATGCCGGCGCGCACGAGGTTGTTGGCCAGGTCGGTGGCGCCGGTGAAGTCGTCGGCGATGCAGCCGAGCACGAGCTTCGCCATCGCTCAGCCCTTCAGCGCCAGCGTGACCGCCTGCGCGTTCTCGCGCACGTAGTCGCGCAGGATGGCGTCGAAGCTGGCGTCGGCCTTCAGGCCCAGCGCCTCGGCGCGCGCGGCGTGGATGCGGCTGGGCCAGCTGGTGACGATCTTCGCGATGGCGGCGTCGGGTTCCCAGTCGATGAGGGCGGTGGCCTCGGTGCCGGCGATGCGCTCGAGCGCCTGCGCCATCTCGCGCACGGTGGTGGTCAGCGCGGGCAGGTTGACCGCGGTGCGCGCACCCCATTCGGCGGCGCCGGCGGTGGCCGCGCGCACGATGCCGGCGACGGTGTTGCCGGGCGAGGCCAGCGCGACCGGCGTCTCGGGCGCCACGGGGCAGCGTGCGCGCACGCCGGCCAGCGGCTCGCGCAGCATGCCGCTCAGGAAGCTGGAGGCCGCGCCGTTCGGGCGGCCCGGGCGCACCGACACCGTCATGAGCCGCACGTTGCGGCCCTGCACGAAGCCCTTGCGCGTGTAGTCGGCCACCAGCTGCTCGCCGATGAATTTCTGGATGCCGTAGCTGTTCTGCGGCGTGGGCAGCGTGGTGTCTTCGATCACCGCGGGCAGGCGCTGCTCGGGCGAATCGCCGAAGACGGCGACGGAGCTGGAGAACACGAACACCGGCGCATGGCCCGCGCTGCGGCAGGCGTCGAGCAGGGCGCGCGTGGTGTCCAGGTTGCTGCGCATGCCAAGGTCGAAGTCGGCCTCGCACTCGCCGCTCACCGCGGCGGCGAGGTGGAACACGGCGTCGGTGTCGGCCAGCGGCAATGCGCCGTTGGCGGCCTGCTCGTAGAGGTCGCCCTGCACGAACTGGATGCGCGCGTCGGCCGCGAGGTCGGCGGGCGGCGGCACGCGGTCTGCCAGCGTGATGCGTGCGATGTCTTTGGCCGGGCCGCCGGCCAGTGCGAGCGGGCCGCCGGCGAGCAGGG
>NZ_BCUS01000091.1 GCF_001591345.1 Variovorax boronicumulans NBRC 103145
GCTCGGTGGCGTGACCGGCGGCGACGCCGGCGGCCTGCTCGACGGCGTGCTGGGCGACGACGGCCTGCTCGGTGGGGTCCTCGGCGGTGACGGCGGCCTCCTGGGCGGCGTGCTCGGCGGCGGCGAAGGCGGTCTGCTCGGCGGCGTCCTCGGTGACGACGGCCTGGTCGGCAGCCTGCTCGGTGCCGACGGTCTCGTGGGCGGCCTGCTCGGCGGCCTGACGGGTGGCGCCGAACCGGTGGCCGGCATCCTGGAACCGGTGACGAGCCTCCTGGACGGCTCGGCCGGCTCGGTGGTCTCGACGGTGGTCGACACCGTGGCCCACGCGGTCGAACCGGTGACCGACATCCTTGCCGGCACCCCGGCAGCCCCGGTGGCCGCGGTCGTGACCGGTGTGCTGGACACGGTCGAACACACGGTGGCTCCGGTGCTCGACAACGTGCTCACCCCGATCACCAGCCTGGTCGACCACAGCAGCCCGGCCGGCGGTGCCCTGGCACCCGTGACGAACATCCTGCACGGCCTGCTGGGCTGATCCAAGGACACGAAGAAGGAGGAAGGGAAACCTCGATAGCAAGCAGACAGGGACGGGCCGTCAGCGGCCCGTCCCGCGAAAGGACCGTCATGAACAAGAATTTCCGGATACTGGCCCTCGTGGCAATGGGCGCAAGCCTCGCTGCCTGCGGTGTGCCTCCCAAGGGCGGCCGCGACGACGCGACCTACTACTACTCCAACAAGAGCGTGCGCGAAGTGCCCAAGGTGGAGCCGGCACCCCCGCCGCCGCCGCCGAACACACCGGCCAAGATCGTCTACTTCGACTTCGACCGATACGACGTCAGGACGGGCGACCGCAGCATCGTCGAGGCGCACGCGGGCTACATGCGCAACCGGCCGGCGAGCCGGGTCGTGATCGAAGGCCACACCGACCTGCGCGGCGGCCGCGAGTACAACCTTGCGCTCGGCCAGCGCCGCGCCGAGGCCGTGCAACGCATGCTCACGCAGATGGGCGTGCCGGGCGAACGCATCGAAGCCGTCAGCTGGGGCATTGAAAAGCCCGCATCGCTTGCCACCACCGAGGAGGGCCATCAGCTCAATCGTCGCGCCGAGTTCAGCTACCGCTGAATCGGGAGCACGCGATGATTTCACGGGCGGTTTCCGGTCCGCGATCACGTCATTCAAGCGAGAGCAGATGACGGACGCGACCGGCCTTCGCCCGCATTCGACCGGGGCCGAATGATGTCCTTCTCAGACCAGCTCCACGCCTGCCACGAGCGCCTGGTGTCCGTGTGCGCGGCGTTGCCTGCCCCGTACCCGGCCTTCACGCTCTTCTTCTCGGTGAGCGACGGCTCCCAGCGTGCGCACGTCGTGCATGCGCGGGCCGACGACTTCGAGACCGCCTGGCGCGAAGGCGCCGACCTCGTCGAGCGATGGGTGCGCGAGCGCGGCATCGTCTCGCCCTGGCTGCGCATCGACTGGGTCGAGGGCGCCAGTCCCATGGACTGGACGCAGTTCAAGACCCAGCTCACCGCGGTCAAGCGCAACTACTTCCGGCTCGGCCTGGCCTTCGACCAGGACTTCGGCTTCGCCTTCACCGAGCAGGAACTCAACGCCAACGCCATGCTGTGCGGCGATTCGACCATCGCGCATTCGGTGGTGAACGTGCGCAACTTCGACGTCTATGCGCAGGCGCGCTTCGAGCGCACGCTGCCGCTGGAGGAGTCGTCCGAGCGCACCGTGTACCTGCTGGCCACGGTCGGCGTGTTCTGCCAGCCCGACGGCGTGGTGCACAAGCTCGTGGGCACGGGGCTCGACGCGGGCCGCCGCCAGCTGCCGGCGCTCAACCCGCAGGCAGTGCTCGAGCTGGTGCGCAGCGGCTCGTCGTACCTGGCGCGCCAGATGCAAAGCGACGGCCTGTTCGTGTACGGCTACTTCCCGTGCTTCGACCGCCGCATCCCGACCTACGACGCGATGCGCCATGCGGGCACCGTGCACGCCATGCTCGAGGCCTGGGAGCTCACGCGCGACGACACGCTGCGCGCGGCCATCGACCGCGCTATCGACCACCTCACCGACGCGCTGATCCGCGACTACACGCTGCCCGACGGCCGCGAGGTGGCCTACTTGGTCGACACCGGCGGCGAGATCCGCCTGGGCGGCAATGCGGCCTGCGTGCGCATGTTCGTGCGCTATTGCGAGCTGATGGAGACGCGCCACTGGCTGCCGCTGCTCGAGAAGCTGGCGCTGGGCATCGTGGCGCTGCAGGACCCGGCCAGCGGGCGCTTCGACCACGTGCTGCACGCGGCCGACCTGTCGCTCAAGCAGGCCTCGCGCGTCATCTTCTACGACGGCGAAGCGGCCTTCGGTCTCATGCGCCTGTACGGCCTCACGCGCGATCCGCGCTGGCTGGCCGCGGTCGAGAAAGCCTTCGACCACTTCATTGCGAGCCAGCACTGGCAGTCGCACGACCACTGGCTCAGCGGCTGCGTGAACGAGCTCACGCAGTGGAGCCCGCAGGAGCGCTACTTCCGCTTCGGGCTGCAGAACGTGGCGGGCTACCTGGACTTCGTGCTCGATCGCAAGACCACCTTTCCCACGCTGCTCAGCCTCATGCTGGCGGCGCAGCAGATGCTGCAGCGGCTGGAGAGCATGCCCGCCATGCGGCACCTGCTCGACGAGCTGGACACCGAGAAGTTCTACCGCGCGCTCGACTACCGCGCGCACTATCTGCTCAACGGCTTCTTCTGGCCCGAGATGGCGATGTACTTCCGCCGGCCGTCCACGGTCGTCGGCGCCTTCTTCGTGCGGCATCACTCGTTCCGCGTGCGCATCGACGACGTCGAGCAGTACGTGACCGGCTTCGCGGCCTACCACCGCTACCTGCTCGACCGGCGCAGCCAGCCCGGCGGCGCGGGCCCCGGCGGTGGTGGCGGCGTGCGTGACGACGGCGCGGTCTGGACGGCCAGCGAGATGGCGCGCGTGACCGGCGGCGAATGGGTGGTCAAGCCCGAGGACGGCTGGCGCGCCACCGGCGTGACCCAGCGCACCTTCATGCGCAAGGGCCGCGTGGTGTTCGAACACCAGGCCCGGCCCTCGAAGACGCCGCTGGCCGCCGTCACGCTCAAGGGCGTGCTGCAGCCGGCCGCGGCCGTGCTGTGCACCGACCCCAAGCCGCACCTGGACAAGCGCGTGCCCGTGCTGCAGGTGCCCAATGTGCTGCAGGCCGTGCTCGAGCTGGGCGACCACGCGCGCACCGAGTTCACCGGCCGTGTCTGCGGCGTGCTCGGCAGCGGCGCGGGCAGCAGCACCGTGGCCGCGATGCTGGCCGGCGCGCTCACCGTGTGGGGCGAGGTGGCGCAGCCCGAAGGCAACATCAGCCTGCCGTCGGGCATCGCGTGGAACCTCACCTGCATGCCGCGCCATGCCGCCTACTGGGTGCTCGAGATGGGGACCTCGCACATGCCGGCCTCGGCGCAGCTGATGCGACCGTCGCTCATTGTGGTGACGGGGCTGTCGGCTGCATCGCAGAAGCACCGCGGCCCGTCGGAGGCCGCCGCGCGGCTCGACTGCCGCATGTTCCAGGCCATGGCCGCGGGCGACCGTGTGGTGCTCAACCGCGACATGCCCGAGTTCGCCACCTTCGCCGAAGCCGCGATGGCGCACCAGCTGCAGATCGTGACCTACGGCGAGCACAAGGACGCCGACGTGCGCCTGCTCGCCTTCGACCACGGCGAGGTGCAGGCCGAGGTGGCCGGCGAGCCCTTCCAGCTGCGCCTGAATGCGCCGGGCCGCCACATGGGCGCCAGTGCCGTGGCCGCGCTGGCCGCGTTGCAGGCGCTGCGCCTGCCGCTGGCCGCCGCCGTCGAACCCTTTGCGCACTTCGAGCCGCCGGGCGGACGCGGTGCGCTGCACACCATTCACATCGGCGGCGGAAGCTTCAAGCTGATCGATGAAACCTACGACGCCAACCCGAGTTCGATGCGGGCGGCGCTTGAGTTGCTGTCACAAGCCCCCTGCGAGCCTGCGCGCCGGGTGGCCATTCTGGGCGACATGCAGGAGCTGGGGCCCGCGGCGCAACGCCATCACCTCGATCTGGAGGCCGAGTTGCTGGCGTCGCAACCTGACCGCGTGCTCCTGTGCGGACCTTTGATGCGGGCGCTTCACACGCGCATCCGCACCAAGGTTCGCTCCCATTGGTTTGTCGATGTGTCCGACCTCTCCACCGCACTCGGCGGGCTGCTGCAACCAGGCGACTGGGTGCTGGCGAAGAGCTCCGCGGGTGTCGGTCTTTCCCGGCTGGCCCGGGTTTTGAAAGCACTGCCATGAGATGGAACGCACTGGTCCACATCCCCTATGAATCCGAACGCGAGGTACCCCCGCGGCGCTGGTGGCTGGGCTGGCTGCAGCTGCTGTGCGCCTGGGTGCTGCTGATGCTGCTGTGCGCCAACATCGCCCTCGTTTTTGCCGAAGGCCTGCCGGGCTCGTCCGGCCGCACCGCGACCCACAGCCATGCCCACAAAACGATGAATTGCACGCTCAGGGAAAACGCCGCGCCGCAAGGAACGCGCGGCGCGGAAACGACCGGTCCGGCGCAGGTTCGCACCCACCGATGCTGAGAGGCGTCAGAGGCGAATTTTTGCCTTGTAACAGTCGGGTAACAGTTGATAATGATGCAGGCGTCGTTGCCCGACGGATCGGTCTTTCTCCATGATCAAGTTCCTCTTGCCCAGCCAGCTGGTTGCCGACAGGCCGGAAGTCCCCGGCGCCAGTCCGTATGCCGGTGCGCTGAACGATGCGTTTCGCGCGGCCTACCCGCTCGTCAAGAGCGCGGCCTGGCTGTCGCTGCCCATCAGCCTGTTCGGGCTGCTGCCTTCGATCTTCCTGCTGCAGGTGTATGACCGCGTGCTCTCGCGCAGCGGCGTCTCCACGCTCGCCGCGCTGGTGAGCGGCATCCTGTTCTTCCTGTGCATCGAGTTCTGGCTGCGCACGCGCCGCTCGCGCCTGCTGCGCAACGCGGGCGCCACCGTCGACCACGGCGTGTCGGGCGCGCTGCTGCACTCCATGCTCGGGCGCCCGTTGCGTGCGCTCGAGGCGCGGCCGGCCTCGTCCTGGCAGCTGTTCTTTCGCGACGTGGGCGCGGTGCGCGGCACCGTCACCGGCGGGCTCGCGCAATCGATCTTCGACCTGCCGATGGCGATCTTCGCGCTGATCGTGATCGGCATCGTCGCGCTGCCGGTGCTGCCCGTGGTGGCGGCCTTCCTGGCCATCATGGCGTTCCTGGCCTGGTGGTGGGCCGACGAAGTGCGCGCCGGCCGCGTCGAAGAAGTGCTGCGCGGGCGCGGGCTCGATCGCATCACCTCCGAGATCTGCCATGCGCGCGAGACGCTCAAGGCGCAGTCGAACGACGGCCCGACCATCGAGGTCTGGCAGCAGACCTACAACGCCTGGCTCAGCGAGAGCTTCGGCAAGAACGGCCAGATCGAAACCGCGCGCGACGGCACCACCGTGCTGCTCACCGTGTTTTCGGTGATCGTCGTCACCGTCGGCGCCATTGCCGTCATGCAGCAGTGGATGACGGTGGGCGGCCTCGTTGCTTCCAACATGCTCGCGCTGAAGGCGCTGCAGCCGGTGGCCGGGCTGGTGTCGAACTGGCGCGCATTGGCCACCGCCAAGGAAGCCGCCAAGCGGCTGGAGACCGTGCTCGGCGAGCCGGTCGAGAAGGCGCCCACCGGCATGGCGCTGCCGCAGCCGCTGGGCCGCGTCACGCTCAAGGACGTGAGCTTCAGCTTCACCGAAGACGCACCGCAGCCCGTGCTGGAAAACGTCGACCTCGACATCGGCCCTGGCGGCCTGCATGTGATCGTCGGGCGCAACGGCGCGGGCAAGTCGACGCTCGTGAAGCTGCTGTCGGGCCTGTACACGCCCACGCATGGCGTGGTGAGCATCGGCGAGTACGACCTCTCGCAGTTCGGCCGCGAAGAGCTGTCGCGCTGGATCAGCTACCTCTCGCAAGAGGTGTACTGGTTCGGCGGTCCGCTGGTCGACACCATGCGCCGCGGCGCGCCGGGCCAGAGCGACGAGCAGATCGTGGCGGCCTGCAAGCTCTCGGGCGCGCACGACTTCATCTCGCGCCTGCCCGACGGTTATCGCACCGTGGTGGGCGAGGGCGGCACCGGCTTCTCGGTCGGCGAGCGGCGCAAGCTCGCGCTGGCCATGAGCTTCCTGCGCAAGCCCTCGGTGCTGGTGCTCGACGAGCCCAGCAACGACCTCGACTTTCAAAGCGAGCGCAACCTGCTCGCGACCATGCTCGCGGTGGCCAAGGTGCGCACTGTGGTCGTGGTCACGCACTCGCTGCGCATCGTGTCGGCGGCCACCGCCGTCTATCACGTCACCGGCCAGGGCAACGTGGAAATCGGCTCCGCCGCCGTCATGGTGCCCAAGCTCTTCGGTGTGAAGAAGCCGCTGGTGGCGCTGGGCGACACCACCGACGACGGCAGCGGCAACAATGCAGGCGTCCCGGCCGCCTCGCGCTCGATGGCGTGAGCAAGAAGGCCACGCGATGCGTGATTCGTGGTTGCCACGGATCGACCGACTGACAGACAGAGACAGGGGAACGGGATTTTGAAACCAGACTTGCCGCAGGTGCTTCAGGGCGAGAGCGAGAAACAGGCGGCGCAGACCACGCCGCAAGGCCGGCGGCGCCAGTGGATCATCGGTGGCGCGGTCGCGGTGCTGGCGGTTGTGGGGCTCGGCTTTCCGATGGAAACCGTCGTCGTCGCACCGGGCCGCGTGATCCCCTCCGACCGCGTGAAGTCGATCCAGCATCTGGAAGGCGGCATCGTCAGCAACGTGCTCGTGAAAGAAGGCGACAAGGTCAAACAGGGCCAGTCGCTGGTCGAGATCGACCTGGGCGGCAGTGGCCTGAACTTCGAGGAGCTCACCGCGCGCTACGCTGCCACGCAGGCCACGCGCGTGCGGCTCATTGCCGAGAGCCGCGGCCAGCCGCTCAAGCGCGATTCGTTCGATGCCGACATCGACGAAGCCGTGCTCGAAGGCGAGGTCGGCGCCTACCAGGCGCGCGCGCTCGAACAGCGCGGCGTCATGGCCGGCGCCGTGTCGGGCCTGGAGCAGGCGCGCAGCAAGCAGCTCGAACAGCAGGCCAAGGCCAAGGGCCTGAATGACCGGCTCGCGCTGATGCAGAAAGAGCTGGAGATCTCCGAGCAGCTGCTCAGCGAAAAACTCGTCGGCCAGGTCGAGGTGCTCGAGAAGCGCCGCCAGGCCGAAGGCGTGCGCAGCGAACTTGCCGTGGCGCGCCAGGGCGTGATCTCGGCGCAGGCCGCCATCACCGAGGCGCAGGCCAAGATGGCCGAGGCCGAGGGGCGCTTTCGCCGCCGCGCATCGGACGAACTGGCCACTGTCGAGCGCCAGTTCGCCAGCCTGAGCGAAGACCTCGCGCGCGCCCGCACCCAGCGCTCGCGCACGGTGGTGAAGGCGCCTGCGGATGGCATCGTGAAGGGCCTGCGCAGCGGCAGCCCCGGCTGGGTCGTGAAGCCCGGCGAATCCATCCTGGAGGTGGTGCCCGACGAGGACGAGATCATGGTCGAGGCGCGCCTTAACCCGAACGACCGCGGCTTTGTCGAAGTGGGGCAGGAGGCGCGCGTGAAGATCACCGCCTACGACTACCTGCGCTATGGCGCCGTCGACGGCAAGGTCAAACTTGTGGCGGCCGACGCCGATCGCGACGCCGCCATTGCCAGCGGCGCGCCGTACTACCGGCTGCTCATCAGCATGTCGCAGTCGCACGTGGGGCGGCCGGAAAACCGCATCACCGCCGGCATGGAGTCCGAAGTCGACCTGCGCGTGGGAACCGATCCGTTCATCTGGTACATCCTGCGGCCTGTGCTCAAACTGCGGCGCGAAGCCTTCCGCGAACCATGAGCAAGCCCGTGTTGCCGGGCCGGCGCGCGCGCATCGCCCCGGGCGTGCTCTGCGCGACCTTGTGCGTCAGCATGGCGCTGCCGCCCACCGCGTATGCCCAACCGTCGCCGGAGCAGGAGGGGCCACCTGCAGCGCTGGCACTGTCGCGCCGCCTGTCGTCACCGTCGCTTGGCGCCGCGAGCTACGCGCAGCGCGTGAAGCAGGCGCTCATCGCGCTGTCGCAGGAATACCCCGAAGTGCTGACCGCGCAGGCCGCGGCCAACACCAGCAGCTTCGGCGTCGACGCGGCCCGCATGGCGCGCTACCCGCGCTTCAAGGTCGGCACCTCCTCGGGCACCTACAGCAGCGGCGCCAAGGATGCGAAGAGCGAGAACTACACCGTGCTCACCGCCGAAGCGCGCGTGAGCCTGATCGACGGCGGCGCCATGAGCGCGGCGCAACGCGCCGCCGAATTCGGCAACCAGGCCGACGACGAGGCCGTTACCACCACGTCGCAGAAAGTGGTGCTCGACGCGCTCACCGCCTACCTGCAGGTGCAGCGCTTCGACCTGAAGAAGCAGATCGCGCACCGCGCCACCGAAGTCGTGGCCGACCTGTCGAAGGCCGAGGCGCGCCGCGTGGCGCTCGGCGTGAGCGGCGACAACGACCTCAACATGGCCGCCTCGCGCCGCGCCCTCGTGGCTGCGCGCGAGTCCGACTTCGAGGCCCAGCGCGACGAGGCCCTGGCCAAGTTCCGCAACTACTTCAAGTTCTCGCCCGCGCCCGAATCGCTGCCCGTGCTCGCCGCGCCGGCGCACTGGCGCATCGGCTCGCAGGAAGAAGCGCTGCGCCGCGCCGAAGCGCGCAGCACCGAACTGGCCGAAGCCCAGGGCCGCGTGGCGCGTGCGCGCGCGCTGGTCGACCAGACCGAAGCCAGCCTGTACCCCACGCTCGACGCCGTCGTCGTGAAGAGCAAGGACCCGCGCGGCGTGTCGCCGCAAGATCCCACGCGCGCCGCGTTTGAATTGAACTGGAACTTCGGCAACGGCTTCGATCGCCAGCTCAAGCTCAAGGGCGCCCTGGCCGAAGTGGCGAACCAGGAGGCCAAGATGGAGGGCGTGAAGCTCAACCTGATGGAGCTCACCGCGTCGTCGTGGTCCCGCACCGTGGCCGGCCGCGAACGCGAGCGCCAGTTGATGGAAGCCGTCAGCACCTCGGGCCAGGCCTTCCGCGGCCGCCGCCGCCTCATGGAATTCGGCCGCGAGACCCTGCCCCAGGTGCTCGATGCCCAGCTCGACTACTACACCCTGCTGTTCGACTACATCGACGGCGTGTTCGACCTGCGCATTTCGGAACTGCGCCTGGCGCGCACCACCGGCGAACTGCGCATCGACCCCATCGGCGCCAACAACTGGATCGACCGCATCTTCGGCCCCCCGAGCCGCAACGTGCTGACCGAAGACGGCCTGCTGGGCGCGCTGTGCATCTCGAGCAACACGACCTGCGCGAGCGAACCGTTGGTCGACCGCGCACCGGGCGCATCGATTGCGAACCCGCCGCTGCGCCGGTCAACGCGCCTCGGAACCAACTAGCCGACGAGGCAAGCGCAGCGAAGCCCCTTCGCGAAACACCGAGGAACCGGCTTTGCCGGGCCTCAGGTGTTGCCCCCGGTAGGGGGAAGGAGAAGCGGACACGAAGTGCCGCGCAGCCTGGGGGCGAGCTAGTTACGTCTCTTCGGGGATACCGGGCTCGCCGTCGAGGATCTGGTACTTGCGCATCTTCTCCCACAGCACCTTGCGGCTGATGCCCAGGTGCTGCGCCGTGTCCTGGCGCTTCCAGTCGTTGATCTCGAGCGCCGCGATGATGCGGTTGCGCTCGCTGCTGTTCCAGCCTTTGCGGTCGCCATTCGCATCGAGCGGGACCCCCGTGCCGTTGCGGTCCGTGGCCAGCGCAGCCGGTGCCGGCGTGCCCCGCGTGAGCGCGATCGCGCGCTGGATCAGGTTCTGGTCCCAGCTGTGCAACTGCCGCGCGATCACGCCCACGCGCTCCGCGAGGTTGCGCAGCTGCCGCACATTGCCGGGGAAATAGGTTTCGGCCACCGCATCGCTGAGCCAGTGCGGCGTCTCGCCCAAAGCCTCGAGCTCGTCGCCGAGCACGTTCGCCAGAAGCGCCTTGAAGATCGCGATCTTGTCGATCTCGCCGCGCTCTTCGAGGCTCGGCACATGCAGCTCGATGACCGCGAGCCGGTAGAACAGATCGGCCCGAAACTCGCCGCTCGCCACCATCTCGCGCAGGTTGCGGTTCGTCGCCGCCACGAGCCGGAAGTCGACGCGGATCGGCGATGTCGCGCCCAACCGCGTGACCGCGCTGTCTTCGAGCACGCGCAGCAACTTCACCTGCTGGTAGCGCGGCAAGTCACCGATCTCATCGAGAAACAGCGTGCCGCCCGTGGCCTGCTCGAAGTACCCGCGGTGCGCATGCACGGCACCCGTGAACGAGCCCTTCGTGTGGCCGAAGAACAGCGACTCGAACAGCCCATCGGGAATCGCACCGCAGTTCACCGCCACGAACGCGCCCTTGCCGTACTGCTGGTGCCCGATGTGAAGCTGCTGCGCAATGCGCTCCTTGCCCACGCCGGTCTCGCCGCGCACCAGCACTGGATGGTTGCAGTCCGCAAAGGCGCCCACTTCGGCGAGCAGCCCTTTCATTGCATCGGAATGCGCCACCAGCACGTCGGGCGCCTGCGGCGCGACATCGCGCGCACGCAGCTGGCGCACCAGCTTGGCCACCATCGTGCGCAACTCGGCGCAGGTGAAGTCGTAGGGCAGGACGTGCAGGTACTCGGGTGGATACGTGCGCGAGTCGCGCTCGCGCGAGGCGGCAGCGACCCAGATCACGGGCATGCCTTGCAGCAGCTCGGTCGCGTGCGGAAGACCGCCGCCATCGATGACGGTGACGCTGATGATCGCGACGGAAGGACGCAGCGCGACACCGCGGTCCTGCTGAGGAGGCGGCAGGCCATCGGCCCGGATGACTTCCACGTCGAAGCTCGCCATGCACCGCGCAATGCGGTCGAGGATGTCGGCTTTGCCTTCCCAGACAAAGAGGTCGAGTTCGTCGAAGTTGGAGGCACTCATAAAACGATTCAATAAACCAGTTGCGCGCCACCCTGACATGTGAGTCGCGCACCCACTTCAGTCTTTGCGAGATCAATGCCTAGTGCTGTGATCAATGCGTTGACCAAGGGATCCAGAACGGGCGCCAGTGCGGAAGAAATGACCTGACGAAGCAATGTCACCACCGCATCGATTGTGTTGCCGACGCCAAAAAGCAGATTGCCCAAGGCGCTATCCACTGAAGGCTCGTACATATGGATGTCGATGTTGGCCAATGTATGGCTGAGGCTGCCAACAATGTTGTTGGCGACAACTGGTTGATACGGTGTGGGTATCTGCGTAGCAGAAATGTTGGGCAACCCCGAATCTATTGGGGCAGCGAAATCGAGCGTATCGGATGAGCCTAAAACAGGCGCGTTGGTCATCAAGCCGATACCGCCGCCCGCGAAAGCGGCTCGATCCGCTTTGCTTTTGTCGTCAACCCAAGTGTTTCCTTTTTTCCAAGAGTAGCCGCAAAGAAATGCAATGCATGTCTTGCGGACCGTCATGGAGCCGATGTCGACGAGGGGGATGGGTTCAACGTCCGGCGGATCTTTCCGAAGAAAAGCCTTCGCCACGGCCTCCTCGGGGCTGTTGCCAATCTTTCCCACACGCAGATCGATGGCAGAGGTGTTTGCGATAGTAGAGAGTGTCTTGCTACCGTTTGCCGCGCAGCTGTAACGGTCGACACGTGCCTTGCCCGCTGCAACGTCAATATTGACATCGATTCGGAATGGCGAGGAAACCAGTCGAAGGTCTGTGATTTTGTCTTCACACCCGATGCACAGAACGTTGCTCAGCGCGCCAACCAAGTCCAGATGCAAGAGGCTGTTGAGAAGATTCGTTACGGGCAGTGTGAGGTCGAGAACCGCATTGACCAGGTTGGTAATACCAGTAAGAGCCGTCGTAAAGTCTACGGATATCAAGGCTCGCACCTGAGCCGTTCGAACGCGAATTCCATCCGGGCCGAGTGGGTCCAGCATGGCAAGTTCCGGATTTCCGATAGCAGAATTCTGCGGAGGTTCGATGACCTTGATGGTGGTGCGAACATTGGCCAGCCCAAGTAGGTTCGAGGGAGCGCTGACGGCCACCGCGTGCTGACTGTTTGCGAGTTGAACGAAAGCCTGAGTGAGTTGGAATGCTTGCAAGCTCAGATCCAAGGCACTACTGGGGGTGCCCGTAGCAATTCCAAGTATTTCGGCCACGGTCAATTCCACATTGGAAACCTGGGCCGTCAGACCCACCATGTCGTTGAAGCCGCTGAGTGCAGCGTTTGCAAGAGCGCCGTTTTTCTCAAGAACAGTGGCCAGCGCTTTTAGCAACTTTCCTGCCGTGACCTTGGTATTGAGTACCTGTTCATACTGACCGGCTTGGAGCCCCACTTGAAGTGCAAGTGCATCCAGAAATGACAAGAGGTTGATCTGGGTCGTGACCAGGCCTTGCCATCCTGCAGCGGTGAGAGCCACGCTGCCTCCGAGGAGCTTCCCAAAGACTGCGTCCAATAGGGGGGATTTATCAGTGTCCAGAGTGAGCAGCGTGCTTCGGATGCTGAGCATTGCTTGCGGGATGGACTGATGAGCGAGTGCGGTGACCGCGATCGTTCTGTTGGTCGTGCCGGTGAAAGAGAATGGAAGGAGCGTGGGATTTCGCGTGATGGAGATGCGAACAGCATTCAGCTTTTCACCAGAAGTCGGTGCTACGAAATGAAGCGGTGGTGCATTGAAAACTCGATCCCAGTTACCGCAGACCACTTCGGCGTCTGTCAGAGGATTGATGCCAGCAGGAAAGTTCTTTGCTGCGTTGTCCTGTGCGGCCCGCTGGGCAACACCGCACTCGGAAGGTCTTAATGCCTGAGCGCCCGCCAGTGCTGCGAGGTCCACCGTTTTTTGGAGCTCACGCTTCAGAAAGAAGAGATAGCCCAACTCGGTGCCGACAAGAAAGATGACGAGCAGGCTGAGGGCGATCGCCGCGTTGATGACCACCGACCCGACTTGGCGTCGGCCGGATCCCCGGATGAATGACTGCATTGCTTTACCCCTAAGAGGAGGATCTATCTGGATGCAGTGGCCCTGCCGGACAGGCGATCAGGCATCCAACTCGCGGTCAACGGGAGCGGCGGAACCAGTGGATTGGCGCGATAGGGATAGCTCACCCTGATCTCGACTTCTGCTGGCAGAAGGTTGACCGCAGGTGGGGTATCCGCCATACGCGCACGAATCCAGGTTTCCTTGGCTGAAGGAGTTCCACCTGCAGTGATCGGGGTGATGGCTGACAACGCCAGCGATCGGTAGATCGCTGTCCGTACGTTCGCTTGTAAATCTGCCGTAGAAATGTTCCCACCCAAAATCTGAGCCGTTCTTGCCCCATCCTCCGCTGCCCGAGAGACCACTTGCTGGACATAGAGCACGCCGCAGAACGTCACGAGACCATAGATGCCCAGGAACAGAACACTGAAGACGAGAGCGAACTCGATCGCAGCGACGCCTCGCTGCAAACGGAGGGGCATTTGCTTCGATTTCTGCAGGACGGATCTCATAGCGGCCTTCCGTCGAGCAACATGCTGGCTTTGCCTGCGATCTGACTGGGCATGGCAAAGCTGGGGAGTGCGGGAAACAACGTGTCGATGCCGCTGACCGACACAGTCACGACCATCTGGCAGCGGCTGCTCCAGGTGGGGCCACAAGCAGGTGATGCTGGCGGGCAATCATCCCCTCCAGCAACGCAGATGGTTACAGCTACAGCCCGATTCGCTTTCAGGGCTGGAGGCAACCAGTTGCTGCGTTGCATCGCAACGGTACTGGCTTCCGTCTTGCGGTTGTCCAGGTTGCTCTGATATCGCAGCCCAGCCCGAGCGCCGTCTTCCGCAGCGTTTTGCAAGCTCATTCGCATCGTCAACAGGAGGCCATAGCAGAACACGGCATAGAGCAGCGCGAAGAGGATCAGAAAAACGAACGCGAACTCGATCGCATACACGCCATTCTGGGCATGTCGGGATTGAGTCAGATTGCGTTTTTTCATCGCGATGCTTTCCCTGCGTGGCAGGAAAACGCTGTTGCCTATCGAGCCTTCGAGTTCGCGCCGCTGGCGCCGTTCGTCACCGTCGAGCCGAGGCGCTCGGGGATCGAATGCTCGAAACTCTTGATGTAACGCTCATAGCTTCGGCCGGCGACGCTACCTGCGATAGTGCGAGGTGTGGGTGATGCAATCTCCCCGCTTCGCTGCCATGCAAGCAGGCCTTGCGTCGCATCGCCGATCTGCATCGACGAGGGATCGAATTCTTCGGGCTCGGCCGTCTGGGCCTGCGAAGTGGGCTGATCCTGCTTGGGTTGAGCACCAACTGTTGCGGCCTCGGGCGTCTTCGCCGTGCTCGAGGCGGTGGTCGTCGCTGCCTTCGAATCCACCGCGCTCCCTTGCGCAAAGGTAGACGTGCTCACGAAGAGGAAGGCCGCAGCCATCGTCCCGATGAGTCGGGAGGCGTCGCGGTCGGCAGATGGGAAATTCATGGCGTACCTCGTGAGGTCGAGTTCAGTGAAAGAGGCATCTCGGTGGTCGATGTGGCTGCCGTATTCAACCGGCCAGCAGCGTCAGGCGGGTTGTTTGCGCCGGACCAGCGCGCTCGTTTGAGCGCCAAGGGTGCGGCCGTGGTTTCGGTGCGGGGAGATCCCGATGCCGCGACGGGCGTTGAAGCAGGGCCGAGGAGGGCTGCGGGCTCGACAGATCCACCCGATGTGCGGATCTGCAATGCTGCTTCGCGCACGGCACGCCGCGTTGCCTCGGACATGCGGTTCGCGTCCATCAAGGCGCGTGCCTGATCTTGCTGGTTGGTCGCTTCCAGATAGAGAGCAACATTGGCCTGTGCTTGCGTACTGTCCGGGCGCAATTGCAACGCCTGCATGAGCGGAAGGCGTGCGTCTTCGAGTCGACCGGCGCGCAGGTTCGCGTAGCCCAGATCGCTCAAAAGAAGCGCATCGGTCGGGCTGCGACGTTGGGCCTGTGTGAGCAGTTGGACCGCCTCTGCATAGTTTCCGCGCGAGCCTGCGAGAAGTCCCAGGCCGCGGTAGCCTGCGCTTTCCAGCGATGTTCCAAGCAAGCGCTTGTAGGCAGTTTCCGCAGGGGCGGCCTGACCTGTCTGGCGCAGCGCATCAGCGCGTACGCGCGTGGACTCCGGCGACACCCCCCAACGTTGCTCGAGTGCGTCGATGTGCGCGAGCGAGGCAAACCACAGATCTTCCTTCTGCATCTGGTCCACAAGCTTCAGATAAGTGGCCTGCGTATCGACGGTCGTGCCAGCCTTGGCATCGGCAGCGACTTCGGCCGCTGCGCGCTGTTGTGCATCCGTGCTGGCGGCATATTGGTCCTTCAACCCCGCGCACCCGGAGACGGCAAGCGCCATGGCGGCGATCACAAAAAGGAGCGGGCGTGTGCGGCGCAGGGGTTGCGAGGACACGGAATGGTCGGGCTTCTTCATTTGGCGGCGGCTCCCAATGAACGATAGATCGCGAGGAAGGCCGGTCCGCCCGTGACGATCATCAGCGCCGGCAAAAGCGTGGTCACCATGACCGCGGTCATCTTGACTGTGATCTTTCCAATGCGCTCTTTCATTTCCGAGCGCCGATGCTCGCGCAGCCGATCGCTGAAGATTCGCAGGGGTTCCTGCACGGCACCGCCGTGCTTGTCCACTTGCACCAGCAGGGACACGAGTCCGCGAAGGTTCTCGTTCTTGTGCAAGGTCGCTAGGCGATGCAGCGAATGCTCGCGGCTGCGGCCTCGGCTGTATTGGTTGTTGGCCAGGTTCAGTTCATAACCGAGCACGCGCAGCACATGCGAGAAGTCGCTGGCCATGATCTGAAGGCTTTGGTCAAGGCTCAAGCCGACACCCTGGAGGAGTCGGAGCAGATCGATGAACAGCGGCAGCTCCTGGTTCACGCGCTCGCACCGCATGGCGGCGAAGCGACCGAGAACCCATTTGGGTGTCATGAAGCCGATGACGAAGGCCAATGCGAGACCCATGATGACCGTGCGCTGTGTATGCCCCGCGCTCCACAGCACATGCACGAGGATGGGAAGAATGAATGCGAGCAAAACCCGTGTCACGAGAAAGATCAACTGGGCTCGTTTGGAGGAAAGACCGCATTGATCGATGAGGTCTCGGTCTTCGTCTGCCACCAGTGCCCGGCCGAAACGCGAGTCGAGCCAGTGAAATGGGAGGTCGATGTCGGGCTTGGGTGCACTGAACAACTCTTCTGCCTCGGTGGAAACCACCGAAGGGCCAGACGTCTTTCCCGCTTGGTCGATGGCCCTCCCGATGACCTGCCCGCTGCGTGCTCGTCGAAGCTCGGATGCAATCAGTGCGCCGGCTCCCGCCATCAGCCCTAAAGCCAGCAATGCAAGACTCAAGATCGCCAACTGGTTGGATGTGAACGTCATGTCAGCCTCGCCAATCGATACAGGAGTGCTGCTCCAAACAGTTGAAAGCCAGCTGCGAGGAGGATCGTGTTGCGACCCGTACCATCGTTCCACATGCCCATGAAATAGCTGGGATTGGTCAGGATGAAGAAGGTCGCCACGCCCACAGGGAGCAGACCGAGAATCCAGGCGGAAAGCCTGGTTTCCGATGACATGGCAGAGAGTTCGTCTTCCGCTTGTTCACGGTCCCGCATGAAGTTCGCCACCCGCTCCAGCAGAAGGTCGGAGCGGCCTCCGTAGCGCACGCCCAATCCGAGGATGGAGGCCAGCAGGTACATCTCCTCGATGCGGACGTTGCTTGCGGTTTGATGCAGGGCGCGGTCGAGGTCCATGCCCGCCCGCACCAGCGACGCAGAGCGCTCCAGGTGACCTCGCAGAGGTGCCTGGGTGGTGGCGATGGCCAGTTGAAAAGCCGCCTGCGTGGAGTTGCCGATGGTGATCAGCCGGACCATCGCGTCGATGTAGGCGGGCAACTGGCCGATCAGCTTCTGGCGAGATTTCTGCAACAGCAGCCAGACTGCAAAGATTGCCAAAAGCACCAACATGCCGAGGGCGCTCAGTCCCGCGATCCAGCCGCCGAAGAGTCCTGCCGCGCTGGCAAGAAGAACGACGACTGAAATGCCCAAGACGACCATCTGCGGGGAGATCACACCCACCAACCAGCCAGGCAACGCTTTTTCGATCAGTCCAGAGGGCGCTGCAGCCGTTGCTGCGTTGGCCTCCGCCTCTAGCCAGGGATCAGTCATGACACCCGTCGTGAGACCTGCGCCAGGCGAGTCCCGCAATGGCGCAGCGACCGGTGTGGGGGCCGCGGTGCTGGCCTGGATCTGATGGTTCAGATGACGCTCTGCTGCTTGCCGTACCTGGCGCTTTTTTGCCCATTGCCACAGCAGCAGCCCCGCCGCGGCGAAGAGCAGCGCGATGCAGGCGAGGATCAGCAGGCCTTCACGCACGCTGGTCCCCTTGCTGTGCTCGCGCAAGCGACTGCCGGAACCGTGCGATCTTTGGAGAGTGCGGGGCAATGCCCAGCGAAACCCAACGATCGCGCTCCTCGCCGTCGGGCGATGCGATCGGCTCGTAACGGTAGAGCTCCTGCATCGCCACGACGTTGTCATTGACGCCGGTGACTTCGCTCAGGGAGATGATGCGCCGCTGGCCATTCGACAGCCGACCAATCTGGACGATGAAATCGATGGCATTGGCGATCTGTCGCCGCAAGCTGACCTCGCTGCCCTGATAGCCAGCGAAGCCCGCCAGCATCTCGAGGCGGTACAGGCACTCGCGCGGCGAACTGGCGTGGATCGTGCCCATCGAGCCTTCGTGACCCGTGTTCATCGCCTGCATCATCTCGATCACTTCGGCGCCGCGGACCTCACCCACGATGATCCGGTCGGGACGCATGCGCAGGCTGTTGCGCAGCAGATCGCGGATGGACACCACACCGGCACCGTCGAAGCCACCCGGACGGCTTTCGAGGCGCACGACATGGCTCGTTCCAAGCGAGAGTTCGGCCGTGTCTTCGATGGTGATGACGCGCTCTCTCGCTGGGATGAAACTTGCGAGTGCGTTAAGCAGCGAGGTCTTGCCGGAACTGGTGCCGCCGCTCACGAGGATGTTGCAACGGGCGCGGACGGCAATTTCCAGGAGTTGCGCCATGCCGGCGTCGAAGGTGCCGAGCTTCACGAGGTCGGCCGGTGTGAGCGGTTCTTTCCTGAATTTTCGGATCGACACCGACAAGCCATCGATCGCCAAAGGCTCGATGATCACGTTGATGCGGCCACCGTCCGGCAAGCGCGCATCGACCATCGGGTTGGATTCGTCGAGCCGGCGGCCAAGCGGCGCGAGGATGCGGCGCACGATGCGCATCACATGCTCCGAGTCGGCAAAGCGAACGGTTTCGCGCTCCAGCATGCCGTGGCGGGACACATACACGTTCTGGTAGCCGTTGATCAGGATGTCCTCGACGGCCGGGTCGTTGAGCAAGTCTTCCAGCGGGCCGAAACCTGCCAGCTCCTTCGTCAGCGCATCGGCGATGAGCTGCATCTCGCGGTCGTTGATCGGCACGCGGCGCAGGCGCACAAAGCTGTCGACCTCCAGTTCGACGAACTGCTGGATGGATGCCCGCGACCAGCGACCGAACTCTGCTCCGAGTTCTTCGATGCGACTCAGGAGATGGTCGTGCGTCCAACTCTTGATGTCCTGGAACTGTTGGGAGTTGATGAACGTCTGATCGTCGTCGGCAAATTCGAGGTCGGTGGACATGAGAGATTCAACCTTCACTAGAGCTCTTCCGGAGCCCGACGAGCTGCGATATCCGCGTCGCCCAACCGGACTCCCTGGTCGGGGAGTGGCCCGGATCGGGCATGTATTCCTGCTTCAAGCCGCGGGCCAGGCTGGCGACGGCCTGCGAATACGCGTCATTGCGTGCGGTGCGAACCAGCATTTCGCCGCGGCTGGCGGCGGCCATCAGTTGTGTGCCGCGGGCGGGCAACACATGGTGCAGTGGGAGTTCGAGCCGGGCGGCGATGTCCTTGGCGGGCAGCCCGACCTGGTGGTCGAACTTGTTGACCACAAGCGAAAGCCGCTCGGTCTCCACGCCTCTTGCACGCAGCTCCTTCAGCATGTTTGCCGTGGAGACGATGGCGCCGATGCTTTGATCGCACACCACCAGGCTTCGTTGGGTGGCCTTCACCGTCTGGGCAACGAAATCGATGGTCGAGAATCCGCCCAGGTCGGCCACCTGGAAGTCAAAGAAGTCGCAGAGCCGCTTGATCAATGCCACAGAGTCCGCGTGAGAGATCTCGCGTACCTGCGCGAGGCTGGTCGGCAGGGGAAGCACCGCCACGCCACTTGCGTGATGAGCCAACGCGGTCTGCAGCAGTGTCTGGTCGAGGCGGCGCAGGTTGCGAACGCCATCGACAAAGCTGAAGCTGCTCTGGGTGTCGAGATAGAGGAGGCCGTCTCGGGACGGCAGGCCCAGATCGAGCAGTGCAACCCCTTGGCGCGAGTTGCGAGGCCCTGCCTGCTTGGCCGCTTGGGACAACTGGTCGTTCAGCAACAGCGACAGGCTGGTGGCGAGCGTCGTCACGCCGATGCCAGAGCGAGCGCCAAGCAGTGAGAGCGTGTATCCGCGTGTGCCGTCCTGTGGCCCACTGCCACGGCGATCGAGCAACTTGCGCAGCGTGGTGACCGCGTCTGTCGCCGGAGCGCTCATGTCGATGAAATCGTCCACGCCGGCGCGAAGCGCAGCAAGCATCGACGCGGGTTCGGCGGAGACACCCGCGGCCAGCACCGGCAGGGCAGGCCAGTCGCGCTTCAGCCGCTGATGGAGTTCGCTCGCTGTGCCGGCGTGGTCGCCGGAAAAATCGATGAAGATTGCTGCCGGCCCCAGCAGTGCAATTCGCTCATCGAGCGAGTTGGCGTCGGGGGACAGCATCACCACCGTTCCCTGCCGCCCGAGTGCATCGGTCAGCCACGTGATGTGCTTGCCGTGCGGCGAGGCAAAGAGATAGGTCTCTGCCCCGATCTCGGGAAGGCTGTCGCGGGGGGCATTCATGGTGTCGTTCACCGCAGGCGTATCAGCGCGAGAAGCCCGGGACAGCCGTTCCCGATGCCGGTCCCAGCAGATGAGCGCGCCAGACGGGGCCGTCGCGTTGTTCTGCACCGCCCGGCAGATAAGGGCCAAGCTCCGTGCCACGCGCGATGGGTTTCACGAGATGCGGCGTGACCAGAATGACCAGTTCCTTCTCGCTCATCTGGTACTTGGTCTGCTTGAAGAACGTACCCAGGACGGGGATGTCGCCGAGCAGCGGGACCTTGTCTGCATTTGAGGTGGTCGTGCGGCTGACCAGGCCGCCGATGATGAAGCTCTCGCCGTCGCCGAGTTCAACGGTCGTGTCGGCGCGGCGCGTGCTGATGGCGGGAACGGCGACACCGCCGATGCTGAGTGAATTGGTGTAGTCGAGGTCGCTTGCCTCGGGCGCGACCTTGAGCACGATTCGCTCGTTGGACAGCACGGTGGGGGTGAGTGTCAGTCCGATGCCGAAGGGCTTGTATTCGATGCTCGTGGTGCCCAGGCCCTGCGGTGCCGGGACCGGCAATTCGCCACCCGCGAGAAAACTTGCGCTCTGGCCCGACAGCGCCACGAGCGTGGGTTCTGCGAGGACGCGGGCCATGCCGTTGCCTTCGAGAAAGCCGACGTTGAGGCCGATGCCCGCTTTTCCGAAGTTGAACAGGAGGCTGAAAGCCTGTGCGAGCGGGTTGTTGTATTCCCCGCTGAGCCCACCCGTGGGTGCAAATGACACCGTCTTGAGAGACGCGGGCGTGAACACGCCGAAGCTGAAGCCATTGGAATTGGCGCGGGTGCTGAAGATGTTGAGACCTGCCTGCTTGAGCACACTGCGGTTGAACTCGACGATCTTGACCTCGACCTGCACGGTGTTGCTTCGCACGTTCACGATGGAGCGATCGATCAGGGTAGATTTTTCTCCGGTGCTCGCCATGGCTGCATCGCGTGCCTCCTGATGGGCATCCATGCTGCTGAGCGAGCCGGTGACGGTGGGGGCGCGTCGCCGTACTTCGAGCGCGTAGACCGTAGCGTTCGGCTGACCTTTTTCCCAGACCATGAGCGTGGTCTTGCCTCCTGCCTTGCCCGTCACGATCAGGCGGGCCGCGGGCGAGTTCGGTGACTGCCGCGTCACGGCGACCCCGGCGACCGTTTCGTCAGCGATGGCCATACGGTCGATGCCCTTGGCAATCAGCAGTTCGCGTTGTGCCCCTGCGTCCATCCGCAGTTGCAGCGCAGGGCGTGACGAGCCGCCTGCATCGACGTCTGCCGCTGCGGAGGCGACGGGCCAGACGCTCGGTGTCAGCAGGCACAGCCCCGCGATTGCCAGGCGCAAGGGATGCGCCGGGCCGTGTGTGTTCGCGCGAGGGGCGAGCGTCATGGTGTTCGTTTCCTGCAAGGCATGCATGGGCTTGGCGCGCATGGCTGATCGGGTCAGTAGTTGATGGTTTCGCTGCGGTCGCCGCGGATGACTTCGACCTTGAGCCCGCCGCCGGGGCTGGCGGCGCGAGCCGTCGGGCGCGTCGCGCCCACCGAGGCCGGTGACCGCACTGCGCCGGGCTTGCCACCGGTGACGAAATCGGCCGTGGTCACTCCCGCCTGCGCGCGGTCCAGGCCTTCGAGGGGAGTGCGGCGCGAATCGCCACCCTTGGGCGGCACGGGCTGGAGAGCTGGAGGCAGGTCGGCGAACAGCTTCGGGTCGGGCTCGGACATGTCGGTGGGGTTGCGAAGCGCCAACAGCAGGCGACCGCTGTTTTCGGCGAGAGTCAGCCGGTTGATGTCCTCCACGGGCACGGCAAGCACGGCAGTCCGGACCGCTTCGGGGCGCTGCGCCTGTGCGCCGGCATTCTTGTCTGTCTTGGAGGGCAGACCGTCTACGGACGCGGTGCCGTAGGCGAGGACGCGCTTGCGAGACAGCAGCAGGCGAGCCTGGCTGCGATCGATGTCTTTGCCATCGGACTTGAGCATCAGGAAGACATCGACGAAGTCGCCGGGCTGGACCCGGTTGCCAACCCCCGTTGTCTCATCGGCCTTGACCGCGATAGCACGTTCACCTTCGGTCACGCGCAATGCAAGCCCGGACACCAGTTGGCCCTGCAGAAGCGGGGAGCCCTCACCGAGGTCGATCACAGGGACCCGACCGGCGAGCGGTGCCGTTTCCTGGAAGGCGCCTGCGGGGTTGATCGGCAGACGTTCGACGCGCAGTGCATCCAGGGGAATAGGTTGCCCTGCGGGCAAGGCCTTCGCGGCAACCACGACGGGGAAGGTCTGTGCCTGAGGAGTCTTGCTTGGGTTTGCCGCGGCCGACGGTGTTGGCATGGCGGGCGGAGGGGCCGTGCGGCTGAGCATCCACGCGTAGCCTCCGAGCGCAAGCGCCAGAAGCACGAGGATGGCTGCGATGATTTTGGTGAGGTTGATCATGGTGGCGTTTCAGGGCAATCAAGGAGCTATCAATGAACAACTCGTGGTGGCGGGAAGTGCTTACCCGCTCTGTCGACCCCAAACCATCCATATCGCAGCGGCCAGTGCAAGGTAGGCCGCATAAGGAATGAAGCGCACCCGAGTGGGTGTTGAGTCGGTGGGGATTTGCGACGGCCCGAAAAGCATGAGCGAAGCTCGCTGGGAAATGGGCCAGCGCCGAAGGCCCAGCCACAGCACGGCATGCAGGCCACCAAGCAGGCTGCCGATGGCCCAGATTGGCATCAACGCCCACGGGCCCACCCACAGACCGAGAGCACCAGCGAACTTCACATCGCCTGCCCCCATCAGACCGAAAGCGTAGAAAACAAGCAGAAAGCCGAAGCCGATTGCTCCACCAAGCAGAGCCATGGGCCAATCTTGCCCGGGGGGCCCCACGCCCAACGCGAGTGTTGCAAGCGCTGAAAAAGCGCCTGCAAGCACAAGCCAGTTGGGGACGCGGCGCTGCCTCAGGTCATAGACGATGACGAAGAGCAACCACATCAAATACACCGATGTCATTGCTTTGTCTGGTCGTCAGGCTGCTGGGAGGGCTGCCTTGATATCGATCCAGAGGGCTTCGACTTTCTTGCCGATCCCATCGGTGCCGGTAATCGCCGTAATCATGACAACCGAAATCAGCCCCGCAATAATTCCATATTCAATTGCAGTAGCACCTTCTTCATCGCGCAGAAAACGAGTAATAGAACTAAGCATGGTGATCTCCTGAAAGGAAGTGTTAACAAAGGCTGGCACGGTGGATGTTATACAGCGTAACTCCGTGTATCAACAGGAGAAACACACCGGATCGAGTCCCGGATGTGCTACTCGGAGGGGTAAAGCAGGAAGGCGGCCAGCCTCGTTCGGCCCCCACAACGGGGCAGAAAAGGTCACTTATTCACAGTCTGGAGATGTTCGTTTCCCTCTGTAAACCGCATGCACGCTGGCATGGACGAGGGGAACGCGTTACGGGCGCGGGAACGTCCGGAAGTTGAACGTTACGGGAACATACCCGTTACGTGTTACGTAGCGCGGTACCTAGGAGTGCAATTTGTAACACTCGACAAGACGGCTCCGTTTGGGCAATAAATCACACTTTTGGGGCCGAGACCCCTTCGGTGATGTGGGCTCAGCCGAGGATTTCTTCGTGGAAGAGCTTCCACTCGCCGCCCTGGCGGAGCCAGTACTGGCGGCGGGTGCGGCCGTTCTTCTCGCCCTCGAACACCTCGCCGAAGGTGGCGACCATGGTGTCCTCGGTGTCGCGCCAGTGCAGGTACGACGTGTCCTTGATTTGCACTCGTTTACCTTGTGCGTAGGTCAATTCGTCGCGGAGTACCCCATCGGCATCGACGGGCTTGCGGCTGGCGCGCTGGAAATCCGGCAAATAGAATTTTTTCAATTGCGCTTCATTGCCGCTGGCGCGCGCGTCTTTCCAGGCGGTAATTGAATCGGCGAATTTCTTTGTTTCTTTTTCGGCCTGCGGCTGCGAAATCCATTGCAGGCTGCGCGCGGTGACGACGGGGGTGGCGCCGATCTGGACCTTGCGCAGCAACTGCTTGAGGTCGGGGTTGGCCATGACGACGCAACCGTCGCTGGCCAGCGGCGCCCGCGCGAACTGCTGGGGCGGGGTGCCGTGCAGCCAGATGCCGCTGCCGGTCTTGCCGCGCCGCACGTCGTACGGGTTGGGGTAGTTGATGGGCAGGGCGCCGGCGCCGTAGAAGTCTTTCAGCGAGCGCGGGTCGAGGCTGCTGGTGATGTAGTACACGCCCAGCGGGGTGCGCGCGTCGCCTTCGACGGCCTTGTCGGTGCCCGACTTGCCGACGGAGATGTAGTAGTCGGCGACGAGCTTCAGGCCCTTGTCGGAGTTCTCGAACAGGTACAGCCGCGAGCGCGAGGCATCGACGGCAATGGCGAAGCGGCTGCGGGTCGAGAGGGTGAGGAACTGCGAGGGCACGGTGCCGGCGGGCGGGCGTTCGCGCAGGGCCTGCAGGCGGCGGCGCGATTCCTCGTGCAGCTCGACCATGGCCGGGTTGCCGCGCAGGCGCGCGATGCCCGCGGTGTCGGGCATGGCGTTCGAGGGCGGCACTTGCGCCGCGAGCAGGTCGCCGTACACGAGCTGCGCGAGCTGGAAGTTCGGGTGGTCGCGCACGAGGGTCTGGGCCTTGGCCAGCGCCTCGCGGGTCTTGCCGCGGCCGAACAGTTCGTAGACGCCGATCAGGCGGGCCTCGGCGCCGCTGGCTTCCTGCAGCGGCGCGGCGGTTCTGGCGGTCTTGCGGGCCGGGCGCGTGGCGCCCGCGTTGTCTGCTGCGACGGCGGACCGCTTGCCCTTGGCTTGCAGCTGCATCTTGCTGGCGCCGCTGCCGGCTTTGGCGCCTCGGGCTTCCTTGGCAGACGCGCGGCTGCCGCCGGCCTTGGCGGCCTTGGTGCCGCTGGTCTTGGCGTTGGCCGACTTGCTGCTGGAGCTGTTGCTGTTGTTGGCTGCGAGCGCGGCGCCGGGCGTGGCCAGCAGGAGCGCAGAAGCGGCCGTCAAGGCCGCGAGCAGCTTCCCGCTCCGCAACGGGAACGGGAGGGTCTGAAGCCGGCCGCGCCGGACGATGTCTGCCACTAGCCGCCGACGCTTTCCTTGCGAATGTGCCACTGGTTGCCGGAGCGTTGCAGCTCGAGCGTCTTACGGCTCGCGATGTTGAGGTTGTCGGCGCGGTAGATCTGGCGGAACTTGGCGGTGGCGGTCTGTCCGTCGACCTTGATCGCGAGGTTCTCGAGGTTCACGCTGATGCTGGACTTGCCGACGATGCGCGCGCGGCGGTCTTCTTCCCAGGCCTTGCGGCTCTGGCCGCCGGCGGGCACGAAGTCGCTGCCGTAGGCGGCGAGGTAGCGGTCCATGTCCTGGCTGGCCCAGGCCGAGGCCCAGCCGCGCACGACGGATTCGATCTCGGCGTTGGAAGCCGGGGCTGCAGCAGGCGCTGGTGCCGGTGCCGGTTCAGGCGTCTTGGCAACCGGCGCGGGGGCTGCGGCCACCTTGACGGGCGGTGCGACAGGCGCGGCGGCGGGGGCCGGCGCGGGCGCAGGCGGTGCCTTGGCGACGGGCGCAGGAGCGGGCACGGGGG